>JAZNNY010000117.1:0-13212 GCA_045580505.1 Lentihominibacter sp. | reverse complement strand
GGCGATGTTGTTGATCAGTTCCTGGATCAGGACCGTCTTGCCGACGCCCGCTCCTCCGAACAGTCCGACCTTACCGCCTCTGGTGTAGGGCGCGATCAGGTCGATGACCTTGATGCCCGTTTCGAAGATCTGCGCCGATGTGTCCTGCTCCTCAAACGGCGGCGCCGCTCTGTGAATGGACGCTAACAGATCCGACTCGATCGGCGGCATGTCGTCGATCGGCTCGCCGATGACGTTGAACATCCGGCCCAGGACCTCCTTGCCCACGTGGATGGCGATCGGGCCGCCCGTATCGACGGCTTCCATGCCTCTTCTGAGTCCGTCGGTCGAGGACAGGGCAACGCAGCGGGCTACGTCATCGCCCAGGTGCTGCGCGACCTCGGTAACGATCCGGCGGCCGTCCAGCTCGATGTCGACTGCGTTCAGCAGTTCCGGCATCTCGTCCTCCTTGAACTTGATATCGATAACAGGACCGATGACTTGATGAATTCTTCCCTTGTTCATTTTTGCATCTCCTTTAATTCTGTGCTTCAGAGCCGGCTACGATCTCGATGATCTCATCGGTGATCGCAGACTGTCTCGCCCGGTTGTATGTCAGGTTCAGACCATCCAGCATTTCTCTGGCGTTGTCTGTCGCGTTCTCCATCGCCATCCGGCGTGCTGCGTGCTCGCAGGTTGCCGATTCGACTACCGCCGAATAGATCATCGTCTCAACATACTTCGGTACGAGGTAGTTGAACACCTCCTCCACGGACGGCTCATATTCAACCGAATTGTACGATTTCTCGAAATCCGGGTCGCTCTCAACCTCAAAGGGCAGCAGGGTTACATTCCGCACCTCCTGCTCCAGACTGCTGATGAAGGCAGTGTAGATCAGGACGACTTCGTCGATCTCCTTGTTCTTGTACATCTCAAGGATCGGCGCGGAGAGTTCCTTGCTCTCGAGGAAGGAAATGCTTTCCGGGGGAGACAGATAGGAACTGTGCACTTCGTAGCCGCGTTTCTCAAAGTACTCTTTTCCCTTGCTTCCGATGGCTACGATGACCGGCTTCTCCCAGTCGGCGTCGATCTCGCGCTGCGCTTCCTTCAGAATGTTACTGTTGAAACCGCCGCAAAGGCCTCTGCTGCTGGTGCAGATGATGTAGCAGGTCGTCTTGATCTCCCTGTTGCCCGCCAGGTATTCCTGCGGAATATCCTGACTGCTGTTGAACATTTCCTTGATTGTATTGGTAATGTAGTGTGAGTTCGCGTTGGTCTTCTCATAGATGGCCTTAGCCTTACGAAGCTTGCCGGCCGACACCAGTTTCATCGCGCTCGTGATGTGCTCCGTGCTCGTGACACTTCGAATCCTTCGCTTGATGTCCTGTATGCTCTCAGATGCCATGCTCACACCTCCTTCTTCTTAGTTTCATGCAAAGGCAGGCCTGCCTTTGTTTACGCTTTACGCCTCGCCGCCGTCCGCTGCCAGGTCTTCCGGCGCGATGACATCCGTAGCTCCGATCTCCTTGAGGTACTTCTCAATGCAGGTCTCGATGCCTTCCTTGAGGCGTTCCTCTGTGGCGGCGCTGATGACGCCTTCGGCCTTGATCGTCTTGCCGACATCCGGATAGACGGAATTCATGTACTCGTAGAATCTCTTCTCGAATTCCTTGATCCTGGCCGGGCCGACCTTCGCCAGGTACTGGTTGGTCGCGGCGTAGATCAGCATGATCTGGTTCTCGACCGGGATCGGCTGGTACTGCGGCTGCTTCAGGATCTCCATCAGGATCTCGCCGTGGTCCAGTCTGGCCTTGGTCTCCTTATCGATATCGGAACCGAACTGAGCAAACGAAGCCAGTTCTCTGTACTGGGCCAGTTCCAGCTTAACGGAACTTGCAACCTTCTTCATCGCCTTGATCTGCGCATCGCCGCCGACTCGGGATACCGAGATACCGGCGTTGATCGCAGGACGCTGACCTGAGAAGAAGAGTTCTGTCTCCAGGAAGATCTGTCCGTCTGTGATCGAGATGACGTTGGTCGGGATGTAAGCGGATACGTCTCCTGCCTGCGTCTCGATGATCGGCAGGGCCGTCAGGGATCCGCCGCCGAGTTCATCGGACAGCTTCGCCGCTCTCTCCAGCAGTCTCGAATGCAGGTAGAATACATCGCCCGGGAACGCTTCACGCCCTGGCGGTCTTCTCAGCAGCAGGGACATGGCACGGTAAGCTACCGCGTGCTTGGAAAGGTCATCGTAGATGATCAGCACGTGCTTGCCCTGATGCATGAAGTATTCACCGATCGCGCATCCCGCGTACGGCGCGATGTACTGCAGCGGCGCTACGTCCGATGCGGTCGCCGAAACGATGATGCTGTATTCCATGGCACCCTTATCTTCCAGCGTCTGTACCAGCTGGGCAACGGTGGATGCCTTCTGTCCGATGGCGACGTAGATGCAGATGACGTCCTCACCCTTCTGGTTCAGGATCGTGTCGACTGCAATCGCGGTCTTACCGGTCTGTCTGTCTCCGATGATCAGCTCACGCTGTCCTCTTCCGATCGGGATCATCGCGTCGATCGCCTTGATACCGGTCTGCAGCGGCTCGTATACGGAACGTCTCTGCAGTACGCCCGGCGCCGGGCTCTCGATCGGCCGGGTCTCGCTCGTTACGATGGGGCCCTTGCCGTCCAAAGGCTGGCCCAGCGCGTTAACGACGCGGCCCAGCATGGCATCTCCGACCGGAACCTCTACAACGGTGCCCGTCGGCTTCACGATGTCGCCTTCCTTGATTTCTCTGTCCGATCCGAGGATAACGACACCGACGTTGTCTTCTTCCAGGTTCTGCGCCATGCCGTATACGTCTTCATTGAACTGGACCAGTTCGCCTGCCATGCAGTTGTCCAGCCCATAGACACGGGCGATGCCGTCACCAACCTGGATTACGGTGCCGAAGTCGGATACGTCCAGCTTCCCCTTGTAATTCTTGATCTGTTCTTTTATGACCGAACTGATCTCTTCAGGTCTCAAATTCATGTTAATTCCTCCCCTGGGATATATTCATCTGACTTGCGAGTTCGTCAAATTTCTTCCTGAACGAAGCATCGATGATCTTGCCTTCGACAAGAACCTTGATGCCCGCGATCAGGCTCGGATCCGTTTCATTGGTCAGTTTGATGTTCTCCTGCAGGAGCCTGCTGGTCTGTTCCTCGATCTCAGTCAGCTGCTTCGGCTCAAGCGGCGCCGCGGAGTATACCACTCCGTAGGCAACGCCCTCTACATGGTTCATCATATCTCTATAGACACGAATGATTCGCTCGAACTGTCCCATTCTCCGCTTGTCGATGAGCACGAACATGAAGTTCAGCAGTTCATCGGCGATCTGCCCCTCGAAAATATTCTTCAGGGCCTTCTTCTTCTCTTCAGCGGAAATGGCCGGATAGTCGACGAAGGCACGCAAATCCGGTTCCTGCTCCAGTATCGCAAGAACCGATTCCGCATCTGCGGCGATCTGCTCTGTCTTGTTAAGCTCAGCGGCTGCTTCATACAGAGCTGTCCCGTAGGTCATGTCTACTGTTAATTCTGCTGCCATCCTCCGCTCCTTGCCTGATTGATGACCTCGTCAACGATTGCATCCTGACCGACGTCATCGATCTCTTTTCCGACGATTTTCTCTGCCGCCATAAGAGCCAGTGTACCGATCTCCTGACGCATCTCCTCCATGGCCTTGGCCTTCTCGAGTTCGATGGTCTTCTCAGCCTTGCTGATGATCTCGCTTGCCTGTGCTCTGGCTTCCGCAAGAATTTCCTGCGCCTGCGCATCGGCCTGCTGCTTCGCTTCGCGGATGATTTCTCTGCCCTCTTCCTCAACATTGGCGATCCGTGCGCTGTAGTTGCGCATCTTCTCGTCCGCGCGCCTGTTCATCGCTTCCGCGCTATCGAAAGCGTCCTGAATCGCATCCTGCCGATCCGTCATAAATTTCCGGAGTTTTTCCCAGAAAAATTTCTTCAGGATGATATAGAGAATGAGAAGGTTGATTACAATCATCAAAGATGTCCAGTTAAATTCAATTAAGCCCTGGGTCATCTCCATAGCATTTCCTCCTTCTGCTTACTTGTTAGCTTACCTGTTCTATAGCTTTGGCTGCGTTAGCACCTATGGCATAAGCGGGTTCGCGAACAACAGCATGATCGCGATAACCAGCGCGAAGATACCAGCGGTCTCTGTCAGCGCAACACCGATCAGCATCAGTCTCATCAGAGCTCCGGAAGCCTCCGGCTGACGAGCTGTACTCTCTACCGTTTTACCTGCGTTGTAACCGATACCGACTCCGACACCGATCATTGCTACCATCGCGATACCAGCGCCCAGCGATGAGAAAGCTGCGATTAATTCTGCTCCAGTGAATCCTGTCATTGTAATTGTCCTCCTTTAATACCTAATGGTTTGCCCTCTGACGTCGGCCCTGCCTTTGGAAGATTAATCTTCCTCCTTCAGTGTGCCGTTGTAGATGTAGACCATCGTTAACATAGTGAAGATGTACGCCTGCAGAATCGGCTCGAACATATCGAACCAGAAGTTCAGCGGCAGTGGGAACGCGATCTGGAAGAACGGGATAAAGGATCCCAGCGCGTGAGACGCAGTTGCCAGACCGCTGTAGACCAGCGTCATAACGATGACGCCCGCGAATATATTGCCGAAGATTCGGCAGGCCAGTGTGATCGGGAACATGCACTCACTCATGAGGTTGAGCGGCCACATCCAGAGATACGGCGAGGCCATATGCTTGTTGTACCCGATAAAGCCTCTGGCTTTAATAGAGTTATAGTGGATCATAATGAACGACACCAGCGCGAGCGGAGCTGTACAGTTCAGGTCCGCCGTGATCGGCCGCAGATCCAGCAGGCCCAGCATGCTGCCGAAGCCCAGGAAGACGATCAGGGTGCCCATGTACGGCGTAAACCTCTCGGAAATATCGCCCATGGCATCCTTGACCATATTGTAGATGAAGCCAACGAGGAATTCACCGATCAGCTGGGCCCCCTTCGGGATCCGCTGCATGTTCCTCGTGGCGCAGAAAGCGAAGATCAGAATGACGATGCTGATGCACCATCCGAACACCACCGTTTCGGTGACGTTCTCCCCCATTACCTTAAATATTATTCGAGGTCCTACTTCCATGTATTTACCTCCTACCAGTCATCATCCTCGTCGTCATACACGCTCAGATCGTTCCATTCCTTCGGTCCGGTCCAGTCGTTCAGAGGATTCTCCTTCTTCAAAATGAACTTATATACGATCCCGTACAGCACCAGAATGCCGAAATGCAGACTCAGTATGCCGGCCAGGCAACCGAACCCGCACGCGACCTTCCACCTGATACAGATAAAGAATACTGCCCCATACAGCAGCATTCTGACGAAGTATCCGCCGACCATCGGTCCGCTGCCGCCCTTCTTCCCCGTCATGACCCCGATCTTCGCCAGGATCTCAAAGCACAGGATGGTCATCGCCGTGCCGGCCGCAAGGCCGATCAGAAAAGGCAGGGACGGCCCGATTACAGGAAGAGAGATCAGCTCTGCCAATCCAGCCATACAAATCGTCGTAATGATAATCTCTTTCCTAAATCCCTTAAGGTCCATTTTGTTTCCCGATTGCACCCGAAACCTTTCAGGCGCTTAACTATGTTGGTAAATATTATACACCTTTTTGCTGAAGAATCAATCGCTTTTGGCCTGTTAATTGATTAACTTGAAAAGGCAGGCCCAATATGTTGGTCTGCCTCGATACTAATTTGCGGTTATTTGATCCCTTCTATCACATTATTCAGCCATTTCTTCGAGAAATAGCGCCGGCCCAGGATAATGCCTTTAACCACTCCCTCCGTTTTGACCGCCAGCACGGCCAGAAAGACCGGCCAGCCCAGCCACAGCGACGTGATGAAGGCCAGCGGCACTCCGATTAGCCAGACGGTGCCGACCTCCGTGACCATGGCGTACCGGGTATCGCCCCCGCTGCGCAGGGTGCCGGAGACCATGGTCCCGTTGAAGACCTCCATGAACAGCGTCGCCGCATAAACGATCAGGATCCGCCAGGCGTCCGCCGCACCCTCCTCGCTGAAATCGAACAGGCTCAGGATGGGCTTTCCGAAGCAGATGGTCAGTCCGCCGAGGATGAGTCCGACGATGACGGCCATCTTCATCAGGATCTTCGACATGGCGAAAGCTTCATCCTTCTTCCCCTCGCCGAGTTTCTGCCCGACCAGGATCAGGACGGCATCGCCGATGGAGAAGGCTGCCATGGAGAACATATTGTTGATGGTATTGCAGGCCTGAACCGCGGCGCCGGCCGAGATGCTGATCCTGGCAAACGCTGCTACATAGAGGGCCGTCCCGAGACCCCACATGGTCTCATTGATCGTAGTCGGCAGGGCATTGCGCGCGATGCGTCCGGCCAGGTCCCGGCTGTAACTGAAGAATTCCTTCAGAGAGCCCGCGATGATGTTCTTCCTTCCGAAGACGAGGAACAGGATGATCGCTAGTTCCACGCAGCGGGAGATCACGGTGGCCAGCGCCGCCCCCGCAACGCCCATGGCCGGCGCGCCCAGTTTGCCGTAGATCAGAATATAGTTCATACAGGTATTCATGGCGAGCGCCACGCAGCTTGCGATGAGAGGCTGGACCGTCTGCTGCGTCGCACGCAGGGCCACCGTAAACGACTGAATGACCGGAACCAGCAGGAAGCAGGGCGCTCCTATGCGCACGTAGACACAGCCCGCTTCGATGACCTCCGGGAACCGGGTGAAGATCCGCAGCAGATACTGCGGGAAAATCTCCGCGGCTAAAAAGAAGAGCAGCCCCATCCCGAAGGCGACGGTCAGGGTAAACCCTGTCGTCCTCCGGATGTTAACAAAATCTCTGACCCCGTAAAACTGCGAAATGAAGGTAGCCCCGCCGCTGGCGAAGCCGAACACGAACATCCAGTAAACGAAGAAAATCTGGACGGAAACACCTACCGCATTCAGCGGCAGTTCGCCCAGATGTCCGATCATCAGATTGTCTACGAGGTTCAGGCTTGAGCCGATCAGACTCTGCAAAGCGATCGGCGTCGCCACCATGGCGACAGTCTTGAGAAATTTCTTTTTATCTATCGTGTTCAGCGTTTGTGCGCCGTTTCCTGCGTTTTCTCGATTCATCTCCCAGATCTTCCTTCAGGATCCTGCGACCCTTCAGACTGATGTTGTTCTTGCCGGTATCAGTCAGAATGACTCCGACGATCATAGCCGCGATGCCCAGCAGACCGATGCACTCCACATAGAGTCCCCGGCTGTAGAGGACCGCCATGATGCCCATGATGCCGCTCAGACTGTACATCAGCATGACAGCCCGCCGCTGTCCGAAGCCCGCCTTCATGATCTTATGGTGCAGGTGCTCCTTGTCCGCCGTACTGATGGACTGATGCCGGCTGGTTCTGCGGATGATGGCCATAATCGTATCGAAGATCGGCAGCCCCAGCACCAGCGCCGGAAGCAGGACGACCATGATCGTCGCGCCCTTGACCGTGCCCTGCACGGAGAACGCCGCGATGGCAAATCCCAGGAGCTGCGATCCGCCGTCTCCCATGAAGATCCGGGCCGGATGGAAGTTAAAAGGCAGGAATCCTAATGCCGACCCCGCCACCGCCATCATCAACATGGTCGGCAGTTCATATCCGTGGATGTACGCTACGTAAGCGATGCAGAGCGCGGAAATCGCCGCAATGCCCGCCGCAAGGCCGTCCAGTCCGTCGATCAGGTTGACCGCGTTGGTAATGGCGACCAGCCAGAGCACGGTGACCAGGTAGTCGATGACGCTGCCGAACAGGATCGGATGGCCGCTGGTAAACAGGATATCAATGATCGTGATCTTCACGAAGGTGATTCTTACACCCATCGCAAAAACCACCGTGGCAGCCAGTACCTGTCCGGCGAATTTTATGATTGGCTTCATGTCCATCAGATCGTCGATCAGTCCGAGCGCGTAGACGATCGTGCAGCCCATCATGATCGGCACGACCCCCCTGCCCTGCAGGGTGAACACGGCCAGTGAAACCATCATTCCAATATAGATCGCCGCGCCGCCAAACCGCGGCATCGGCTTATTGTGGACCCGGCGCGCGTCCTTCGGGATATCCATGGCTCCGATCTTCGGCGCAAACCACACCGCAAGCGGCGTCATCGCTGCCGTAATGATCGCAGCCACGATCAAAGGACCCCATACCGTAATACTGGTAACGGTCAATCTTTCTCTCCTAACATGACGATTTTCAGTCCGGCCTCCTTCAGGATCTGCACGGACAGTTCATCCGGATAGCCTTCTTTAACGACGATCCTCTCGATCCCCGCGTTGATGATCATCTTCGCGCAGATGACGCAGGGCTGGTGGGTGATGTAGATCGAAGAGCCCTCGATGCTGTGCCCAAGCGTCGCCGCCTGGATGATGGCGTTCTGCTCCGCATGCAGGGCCCGGCAAAGTTCATGCTTCTGCCCCGAAGGTACGCCTAGCTGCTCCCGCAGGCATCCGCCCCGCTCCGCGCAGTGTTCCAGACCCTTCGGCGCGCCGTTATAGCCTGTTGCGATGACGTGCTTGTCCTGCACGATTACTGCCCCGACCTGCCTGCGCAGGCAGGTGGAGCGCTTGGCGGTCAGCACCGCGAACTCCATAAAATACTCATCCCAGTCCGGTCTGGTATCCTTATAATCCTTCGCCATAATAAACCTCCGCGAGATATAATCCGTACGGCGGCGCGGTATGGCCCGCTGCCTGCCGGTTCTTCGCTTCTATGATCTCTTCCATCTCACCGGGACTGCGTCTGCCCAGTCCGACCTCCACCAGCGTGCCGGTGATGATCCGCACCATATTGTAGAGGAAGCCGTCGCCGCTGATCTCAAAGAGCAGCTCATCCTCCTGCGCGCCCGGCAGGAACGCCTGTCCCTCTGCCCGCGCTTCTTCCGCCGGCCGCACCTGCGCCCCGAAGACCGTCCGCACGGTCGTCTCCCTGGGATTTCCCCCGGAGCTTTCGAAGCTCTTGAAATCGTGCGTTCCAACCAGGTGGCGGGCCGCCTCCTGCATGGCCTCGGAATCGAGACCGGTTCCGGCCTGTCTTCCGAATACATGATACACATAATTTCTCCGGAAGATGTCCGGCTCCTTCGCCGTACAAAGCCTGTAGACGTACTTCTTGCCCCGGCTGTCGAAGCGTGCGTGGAAGCCTTCCGGCATCTCCTCCGCCGCCAGGATCCGCACCGGCGCAAGCGAAAACGATCCCTCTTCCGCCCCGCACAGAGCGTTGTTCAAAACGCGCGCCAGCCGGTCTGTCGGAATGCTGATGTCCGCCTGAAAACTGGCCCTCTGCCCGAGAGCATGCACACCCGCATCGGTCCGGCTGGTCCCGCTGAGCAGAATCTGCCGGTCAAACAGCCTCGAAAAGGTCTGCTCCAGGTATCCCTGCACCGTCACTTCGCGCGGCTGCCGCTGCCATCCGTGAAAGCGCGAGCCGTCGTATGCGATTGTCAGAAGGATGTTCTTCATTTAAATATCATACCATATACGGCCATAGAATGAAAACGTAAAATATCCCGGCGCCCGCAAGAAAGGGCCCCAGGGGAAGCATTGAATCTCTGGTAATTCTTCTGCGCGCAAGCAAAACCGCCGCGGCAAATCCGCTGGCCAGCGAGGCCGCCGCGAGTGTAAACAGCATTCCTCGCAGTCCGAGGCCAAGGCCCAGCGCCGCGCAGAGCTTCACATCGCCGAACCCCATGACCTCCCGGTGAAAAACGAGTCTTCCAAGCAGAGCGCAGACCAGCATCACGCCGCCGCCGAGCAGGAGTCCTCCAAGCGGCTGCCAGATGCTCTCCTGCAAAGGCAGGAACCCCAAGCCGCACACCGCCAGCATGATCACAAACTGGTCCGGAATAATCCCGTACTTCAGATCCGCCAGTCCGATCAGAAGCAAAACCCAGCAGGTCAGCAATCCCGCCAGGGCAAACTGCCCCTGGGCCAGGATCTGGATCACGTCCTCCGGCAGTCCGTCAAAACCTGCCGGCGGATGCTGGACCTTCGCGTACACCAGACGCAGGCAAAGGCAGGCCAAAAGCCCGCTGTAAACCCAGCGCCAGGGCCAGCCTTTGATCCGCTGCACCGACCGGTCGATCAGTTCCGGAGGCGGGGTCTGCCCGTAGTCACAGAGCCAGTGGGCCGGAACGCGGTTAAAGATATACACCGCCGCCTGGCCGGAAAGAAATCCGGCAGCGATGGCGGCGATGGTTTTTACGTACAGAATGGTCATGGGTCTATTGTTACATATATTAACATTGCTGTCAATATATGCTTTACCCGATGGTCTTACACCGCTGCCGCCAGTTCCTCCCGATCCTCTTCTGTGCGGAAGATGAAGATCTCACTGCGGAATTCCTTCACCGCGGAGTCATAGTACCGCTTCCCGTGGCAGACGACCCAGATCTTGCTGCCGTCCTTGCACAGGATCTCATGCTTGAGGTAGGCCACATTCCCCTTGGCAAATTGTTTGTTCACCTGCATGATGTAGAAGGCGCGGTCTTCCGTCGGAACCAGATCGTACTGGGACATTTTACCGAGAACCTCCCTGTTTCGATATCCGGTGATGTCCTCAAAGTTGTCATCCGCCTCAATGATCACTTCCTCCAGATTCAGCACGTATCTGCTGCACTTGATCGGGAAGGTCCTGCCGTTGCCTTCCACGTCCGAAGCCTGACGGATGAACTCACGCATATCCCGGCTCTCCGTTTTCTCGCCTCCCGCGATCTGCGGGTTCTCTTCCAGCATGGCGAGAAACTCAGCCGCAAGGTCCGGATCAAACTGCGATCCCGCGCACTTTCGGATCTCTGCCTGCGCCCGCTCCGGGGTCATGGCCGTGCGGTAGGCTCGGGTGTTGACCATGGCGTCATAGGAATCCACAAGCGCAATGACGCGCGAAAGGATCGGGATATTGGTCTTGCTCAGATGCTCCGGATACCCCTTGCCGTCCCATCTCTCATGGTGGGACAGGATCATGTGGGCAATACCTCCGAGTTCGGCGGAGCTGACGGCAATCTGATACCCCTTCTCTGCATGGGTTTGGAGCACGGCCCACTCTTCATCGGTGAGCTTGCCCGGTTTATTCAGGATCTCGAGCGGGATTCCGATCTTGCCGATGTCATGCAGCAGACAAAGCAGTTTCAGGTCCGCCATCTGCGCATCTGTCAGGCCGATCCTCTTGCCGAGTTCCTCGCCCATCTTCTGTGTCCGCTGTACGTGTTCTTCCGTATCGGAGTCGGCCTCCTGCAGAGCCCGGACCAGACTGGTCAGGGTCTGCGACCGCATCGAACGCGGGCTCAGCAGCTTCTTCACCTCCAGAGCCCGGATCGCGGTCTCCACTGCACCGATGACATTGCGGCTCACCGGCGTATTGAGCTCGTCCGCCGTTCGCTCAGTCTGATCGGAGGTACAGCTCATTCCGTACATGACTGTGCCGGCATTGGCATCGAGAATCCGTTCAACGCACCCCTGCAGTTCTTCCTCCGTGCACTGAGTACACACCGCACCCATCATCGCTTCGTATCCACGGAAGAAATACGTTCCCTGCGGCATGCAGGCCTGCATGCTCTTCACCAGGTTGCGGATCCTCTGATCGCCCACTTCGCGGCCGAAGGTCCGGTTGACCTCGCTCAGGCCCACGATGTCAAACACGACGGCAGCAGTCGGATGATCGAAATTGAACGGGTTCTCAGCGGTAAACCGCTTGAAGTCATCCCAGAAGGGAAAGCCCGTCAACAGGTCCACATCGTTCGACGCGTCGGTAAATACGAACAGGTTTCCTGTCATCACGCCCCGGTCATCTTCCACCCGGGTGTAATCACAGCGCATCGGTCCTCCGTTCCTGCCGCGCAGCTCGCTATGCAGGCTGGCGCGCTCTTCCCTGCATGCTTCCTCCGGAATCCCGCACTGGTCTATGAATTCTCTGCAGTCCATATCATCACGGATATTCACTCCGGACAGAAGCTGCTCCGCCCGCCGGTTTCGCATGATCAGACCCCCGTTGTAGTCGAAGAGGACAATTCCCTGATTGATATTCTCGAAGATGGTCATCGACAGCGACTTCAGCATATCATTGGTCCTGTATTCAAAAGCAGCCCAATACATGAGGAATATGGCGATGCTGTAACCGAAGATGGAAAAGTCCAGTGTGCTGAGCAGCAAAGTCCCCTTGAAGTACAGGAATACCGCGTTGAGCGCAACGACCAGCAGAATCGCCAGAATGTTCAGGGTGTACTGATTCCTGTACTGGCTCGGCGTCTTCCGGCCCTTATTGAACAGAACGAACAGGGTCAGCCCTACGAGGGTGTAGGTAAAGGCCAGATGCATGATATACAGAGGTTTCATCTCGTATTGATACGGAGCCAGACTTGACGCTGCGGGTGCATAGTGGACGGAAATTTCCCAAAAGATGTTGACAAAGAGCACCAGGGTGTCGAAAATGGCAACCCCCCGGATGATCCTGCGAATATGGCTTCCGCTCTTCTCAAGATGTGTATCCGTGAACCGATAGGTGAAATGCGTCAGAGAAACCAGCATCCAATCAATCCCGACGAAATAAATAGTGGATGCAATCGACACGTTCACATAGCTGTTTGCCAGTATACTGCATAGATACGCGATGGTAACAATGCCTGCGGCGACTGCCGACAGGCCGAGATACTTCCCAAATTCTTCTTTTTTCTGAAACGCCCTATAGCCGTAATAGATGTCAAAAATCGCAACAAGAACCGCAACGACAGCGAAGGCGGACATAAAACTGCTTACCATGAAACACTCCTCCTCTGGTATCAATTCAGCACCCCCCACGCTGAATATATATCGGCTCCCATTTTATACGTTATCACGATAAAGCGCAACAGTTTTTTCAGAATTTTTTGTATTTAAATTGTATACACAAAAAAGCAGGCCGTCCGCCACTTCCGGCTGAGCTGGCCTGCCTTTGCCTATTGCGATTCTTAGCCCCAGAGTTCCTCCTCGCTCGGTACCGGATTGTCCGGCATGAACCGGGCGACGCGGGAGACGTTCATCAGATGGGTGTAGTTCAGGTTCTCGGAGATGCTGTTGTGTCCCCAGCTGCCGCAGCCCAGGGTGTTGGTCGGATTCAGCCCGTTGAAATAGCTGCCGCCGGCACTGTTGGCGCTGCAC
>JAZNNY010000116.1:0-8343 GCA_045580505.1 Lentihominibacter sp. | reverse complement strand
GGCGCAGGCGTAGCCGCAGAAGAACCTGCCGAATACGAAGGTGTACGCGCAAAGAGCGATCAGGATTGCTACGAAAGGTGTGAGCTCGATCAGCAAGTCGGAGGCCAAGCGGTCTTAGGAAGACAATTTCATCACACAACTCCTTGGCTCACAGAACGACATGGCTACGATCCGACTTGCCAAAGGCGCAGGCGTAGCCGCAGAAGAACCTGCCGAATACGAAGGTGTACGCGCAAAGAGCGATCAGGATTGCTACGAAAGGTGTGAGCTCGATCAGCTGGTGCGCCCCGATCTGGATGAACATATATTTCACACCTGCGAAGGCCGAAGCGTAGGCCGACGGGAACAGCGCGAAAAACAGAATCTGCACACCCAGCCTTGTGAACCGGCGCAGATTCTGAAGATGTTTTCTGTTTGTTGTTTTCTTTTTCTCCATAATATTACATCGCCTGCTGCAGTGCTTCGATGACCGCGTTGATGATGCCCGTCGAACTGAAGGTAGCCCCGCTGACGGTGTCGGCGTTTGCTCCCTGGGACTCTATGATCTGAGGGATGACCGCCACCGCCATATCCCAGTAGGCAGCGTCCTCCCCGCCGTGGGCGATGGGCTCGATCTTCGTGATGGATCCGTTTTCGATGGTAACTTCGACCGAAACAGTCCCGCCGTAGCCCTGGGCACTGCCCACATAGGTCCCGTCCTTGTAGCCGGCGCCAGAAGCACCGCCCGCCGCCGTCTGGGCAGCTCCTGCCGCTTCTGTCCCGGAGCCTGCGGTCTGAACTGCCTGCTCCGCCTTCACCTGCTCGACCTTCTCATTTGCGAGCCGTGTGGCCGTAACAGCATTGTATTCCGCAAACATGACCAGGATCAGGGCCATGCAGCTGATTTTAATGATGAGATTCTTCATAGTTTTTATTATCGCTTCGCCTTGTACAGGGCCTGCGTGCAGGCATCGATGATCGACTCAGAGGAGCAAGTCGCGCCGGAGACCGTATCGACGCCGGAGGTATTATCCCTTCCGACCAGCTTCTTCTTCATGCCATTCACTGCCCGCTTGATATAGGAATTATTTGTGGAACTACCATCCCCTGTAGCCGAGATATTTGAGATCTTTCCATCCTTTATGGTCACATCCACGGACATGGTGTAATCGTCGAAGTCTTCATCCTCATTGGCGTAGCACATGACGCTGACGGAGTAGGTGCCATCGATGTATGGATAGGTCGGTTCCGTCGGGTCCGTTGGATCCGAAGGGTCGGTCGGATCGGAAGGATTCGTTGGATCAGCCGGGTCGGTCTTTTCGGTCGGGTCCGCGGGGTCCGTCGGCTTAGAGGGCGCAGTCGGTTTCTTTTTATCTGCCGCCGCCCTCGCCACCTTCAGCGCGTTGATGGTCGCATTGATCAGGCCGCGGGAGCTGTAGGTCGCTCCGGATACGGTATCGACCTTCGTGCTCTGTGCTGTGATAATGTTCTTCAGTACGGCCAGCGCCCTCTGGAAAAACTCCGGATCATCGTCCTGACTCACCACTTCTATTTTCTTAATGGATTTATCTTTGATGGTCACCCTGACGGTAATATCGCCGGAGAAGCCTTCCGCCGTTCCATCGTAGCTTCCGTCCGGATATGGGAACTGACCCTGCGACCCTTTCTTCACGGCCGTCGCCTGCTTCTTCTTTGATTTCGATTTCTTTTCTGTCGATTTCTTTTTCGTCTTGCCGGACTCCTTACCCCCTGCCTTCTCTGCCTTTGCGAGAGCGTTGCGGACCGCGTTGATCAAACCGGCGGAACTGTAGGTCGCTCCGCTGACTGTGTCCACATTGGTGGTCTGTTTCAGCACGATCCTGCCAAGGAGGGCCTTCGCCCGATTGAAGTAGGACGGGTCGTCCCCACTGGACACGACATCGATGCGGGCGATCTTGCCGTCTTTGATGGTGACCTTTACCTTGATTGTACTCTTGAAGCCCGCCGCCGAGCCGTAATAAACGCCGTCCGCGTAGTCGCCGTTTTCTTTTACCTTCGCTACGGATTTCGATCCCTTGGGATTTGCGGTCTGCTTCACTGCATTCGCGGCGGAAGCCTTCTGCATCAGTTTAGGCGCCGTTGCTGCCTGCGCCTTGGCCTTGGCTTGCATCTCCTCGGGGGTAGCGTAGGTCGGGGCTTTATAGGTTGTCAGCGAAAAGGCGGAAACTGCGATCACCAGAAGGGCGATCAGTATTGGGGCTTTAGATCTCCATCGTTCCATTGATGTTCTCCTGTATTTCTGCCCGAAGGCATCCGTTAGTTAGATTGAACTAATCTTTAAGAGTATATCATGTTTTCCAGGCGCCGGGCAACCTCGATGACGGACAAAGGCTAGTCTGATATTGATTCTTTTTACCTGCGTTTTTCATAGAATTGACTTTCAGTTGCCTGCTATTGACTCCTTCGTGTTTTCCCTTGACCTCGGTTTTTTTGATTGTTAAAATTCGTCATCGAATAATTAGTTCAATTTAACTAACACAGAGAGAAAGGAATTGTATATGAAGAAGAAGCTTTTAAAACCCCTGCTGGTCGGGGCGATGACCCTTTCGATGGCCTTCGCCGCATCAGCAGTGACCTTCGCCGACGAGACGCCGGCGGCAGACAACCCGGGCGAAGAGCCGGCCGTGATCACATGGGCACAGCTGTATCAGGGCATGGGCCTTGAGGCTCCCACCGGCCAGGAAGGCTACTACGATGCGGTCTCCAGTGCGACGGGCATTTCCCCGAACGTCCATCGTCCACACATTCCCGCTGTAGTCCACCAGATCGAAGAGGAACGGCAGGTGGCTGACAGAAACGGAGCGATGGTGAACGCCATTGCGCTGGATGGCGTCGTCCTGTCCGGTAAGGAAGCTGCGGTCACCCCGAAGCTGAAAAACGCTTACTGGGAACCAAGCGTAGGCAAAGCCGAGAACAAGAAATACGGAACGGATGAACTGATTGTAGTTCCGGATGATACCGTCGCCGGCTACACCTGGAACGATTATCTGACGAATCTGTACGCAGTTACGGTTTCAAACGGCAGCACGACGGTTGGCGCGCTTCCGTGGGTCGACTTTTACGGCGAAAAGGCCACACAGGGTCCGCACTACAACAAGGTGGAAATTGCCATCAACAACAACAGTTTCATCGTAGGCGATGCGAGAAAAGGCCAGGCTGTCCACAGATTCGATGCGTTCTACACGGACGGCGTCCTGAATGCGGGCACCTATACCGTCACCGTCTACTCCGAAGGATACACTCCTCTGACTGCTGAAATCGTCGTTCCGACCTGGACCGACGCGACCGTCTCTGCTGCGGACGCAGATGTTTCCGCGACCTCCACAGCCGTCACGCTGACAGGTCTGCCTAAGGACTATGCGCCTGCCTTTGCGGTAGACGGAACTGAAGTCACTTACAAAAGCGGCGCAGTGAGCTACGGCAAGCTGTCGGTCGGCTCCCACACTCTGACGGTCACCGACAGCAAGGGCAAGTACAACTCCCTGTCCGCGACCTTCACCGTGAGCACGGCATACCCGATCGCTTACTATAACGGGACCGCGATTGCAAAGGCAGGCTGGGCCGAGGATGCTGACTTCACGAACTACGTAGGCAAGATCACTAAAACGGTCGTTGCAGGCGTAACATATAACGCCACGGGCCGCGGGTCAGTTCAGGTCATTCAGGCTGATGGAACCATCGACCTCAGCAAGACTACCAGCGCTGCTGCGACAGAGCCTGTAGAGATCACCGTTATGTCCACAGGCTATCCGGATCTGACCTTCACTACCGGAACCGCCATGGAAGAGCCTGCCCAGCCGATCACCGGCGCTGTCGTCACCGCCAAAGCCGCTACCTACACCGGCAAGGCCCTGACCCCGGCTGTTAAAGTCACTCTGAACGGAGCTGCTCTGAGCACAAGCGACTATACCGTTGCAAAAGGAAACTATAAGAATGCGGGCAGGTACACGCTCACCGTCACCGGCAAGGGCAAGTACACCGGCACCGCAACCGGAAGTTTCGTGATTGGCAAGGCAGCTCAGAAGATCAAAGTCACCGCGAAGAAACAGACCTACAAGGTGAAAAAACTGAAGAAGAAGGCGCGGTCCTTCACCATCACCAAGGCAGTCAGGGTCTCCGGCGCCAAGGGCAAACTGACCTACCAGATCAAGCCGGCCAACGCCAAGGCCAAGAAGGCCCTGAAGGTCAAGGGCAATAAGGTAACGGTCAAGAAGAAGACCAAGAAAGGAACCTATAAGCTCAAGGTTACCGTCAGAGCCGCAGCAAATGCGAACTATAACGCAGCCGCTCCGGTAACGAAGACGGTAACGGTCAAGGTGAAATAACCGGTTTCCCATCAACAGTAAGAATATATGAAGTGAACGGGGCCTTTCCTGGCCCCGTTTCTTAACAGGAGGCAAGAATGAAAAAGACCAGAATCAAAAAGATTACCAGCCTGGCAGTCGCAGGGGCCATGCTGCTCTGCGGGCTTCCACAGGTCGGAGCATCATCCGCCTGGGCCGCATCCGCGGACAAAGCGCCCGTCTTCCGGCAGGCTGAAAACGGCGGCGGCTCCTACACCGACGCCTACCAGAATGTGATACCTACGAAGGACGGGGGCTTCCTCGTTTCCGGCTACACCTTTGGCGACAGCAGTTCTCCGAAATGGACCTTTGCCGGGAAGCATACTAACAACGATGCAGTCCTGGTAAAATACGACAAACACGATCAGATCGAATGGTCCAAGGCCTACGGAACGACCGGCGTAGAAGTCATTGAGGCAGTCGATGAACTGAAGGACGGAACAATCGCTGCCGCCGGGCGCGAGGCTTACACGAGCAAAGATAGTACAATCAAGGGTGTTTCCTGGAAGATCATGCTGCTCGACCCGAAAGACGGATCGATTCTTCAGACTATCCGTATCGGGGGAGCGAGCGGTGACCAGGCCTACGGGCTTGCAGCAACCGCAGATGGCGGCTTCGTTGTTGGCGGCTGGAGCGCCAGCAAAGCGGGCTACATCGTTCGGGATGACGAAGAGACCTCCCAGCAGCTTTGGGAAGCCGCTGGTGGGAAGGACGAGCAGATTCCGAACCGCCTTGCATCCGGCGGCTCTGACAGTGTCGTCGTAAAACTCGACGCGGACGGAACCGTGCAATTCTGCGCGCTCCACAATTATGAGGTCATAGAGGATGCGTTCAGCATCACGAACCCTTCCGAGCGGTTGGAATCGCTCACGGTCGATGAAGATGGAGATATTCTGCTCGTCGGGTACGGTGCTGTCGCGAAGAATGCGCAGAATGCGGTCATTGCCAAGCTCAGCGGAAAGGACGGCAGTCTTCTGTGGCATCGGTCTGCGGGGCGCGCGGACATGAAGACGGTCCCCAATGATGCCGCCGACTATATCAAGGCGGAGTATAAGGACATCGCCGTTCTGACGGATGGATCCATTGTCACCGTCGGATCCGCTGACAATGACGCTACGACCGAGGAGGGCTGGCAGACGACAGCAGCCAAGGACACGATCCTCGTCCGCTATGACGCGAACGGAAACCTGCTCCATACTGAAAGCTTCGGCCGGATCAACGATGCTAACAGCCGGCCGGAAGGTATCGCGGCAACTCCGGACGGCGGATATATCCTCTGCGGATCTCAGTCGGGCGTTATGTACGAGGACGATCTGATTGCCAGAGGATATGACTTCGGAAATTACGGAGCCCAGGACGCCATCCTCATCAAGTATGACAAAAGTGACGCCCTTTGCTGGGCGGAAAACTACGGCACAACCGGTGGAGACTGGATCAACGGGATCACTGTTTCTGATGACGGCGAAGTGATTGCCGTAGGAGAATCCAACGGGTCTTACGGCGTTCCGTCCTATGGCAACAACGGCGGGATCGACGGGATCGTAATGATCAGCGGAAGCAGCGACGAAGACAGTGAGACGGCCGGCATCGTTTCAGATGGAGATGTCTCCTGGGCCGATGGAGTCTACACCGGCATCGGCAACGGCTATGGCGGAGACATGCAGATCGAAATCGTGGTTGAAGGCGGCGCAATTTCCTACGTCAACTGTATAGCTGATAAGGAGACTGATGAATTCTACTATGACGCCTCCGCCCTCTTTGATCAGATCGTAGAGAAACAGACAGCAGACCTTGATGCCGTCAGCGGAGCTACGCTCTCCTCGAACGGGATTCTGGAAGGTGCGACCAAGGCTCTGTCGGGCGCCGCTGCGGCACACGTCGATCAGTTGATTGAAGCGATTCAGAAGGCAGAGGAAGGCGCGGCAAGGGAAGCGGCCATCCGGGAAGCGGCCGCTGCCTGGGAGCAGCTCGGAACCTACGCGCGCGAGGCCCTGAAGAACGAGGCTGCCCTGCAGGAAGCTGCTGCATCGATCGGCCTTACGCTCACCGCTAAATCCGATGTTGCTCAGCTCAAGGAGATGCTGCCGGAACCCGCCGGACAGCTGGCTCACACTGACCGGTATTACAAGATCCAGAATGTTTACTATAGCAATGTGCGGGCCGAGGGTCTTCGGGATCACGGCTATACCGGCGAAGGCGTCCGGATTGCAGTTCTTGACAGCGGCATCACGGGCTCCCATAAAGACCTGGACTATGCGAATATCCTGGACGGATGGGATTATGGCGATGGCAAAACCTATGATGCCGAAACCAACCCGGGCAGCGAGATGACCGCCGAGCAGTTTTATGACAACAATGGTCACGGGACTGCTGTCACCGGCATCCTGCAGGCCACTTCAGATAATGAGATCGGTACGGCAGGACTTCTGAGCAACGCTCAGATCGTACCGCTGAGGGTGATTCCTGTGAACGGCAAGAACGAGGCACAGAATATCAGTTCAAGCAATCAGGTCGCCCAGGCGATCCGCGACGCCGTGGACAAATACCAGGTCGACGTCATCACGACGAGTCTTGACGCCGCTGATACCGACGCCCTCCGTGAAGCTGTTGCATACGCCTCCGAAAACAATGTCATCATTGTCGGCGCTTCCGGCAACAGTTCTTCTGCTGACAGCAGCGGCAGCGATCCGTATATCTATCCCGCATCCTATGATGAAGTAATCAGCGTCGGCGCCGTAGATAAGAATAACCGTGTCAGAACAAACTCCCAGAAGAACGACCAGGTCTTCGTTGCGGCTCCTGGAGAGAATGTCGCCCTGCTTGATCTCAGCCGGAACGCGAGATGCAAGATCTCATCAGGCACTTCCTATGCTTCTCCGGTCGTAGCCGCCATGGCGGCCGCCGCCAAGCAGAGAATGGCAGACATGTCCGGCCATAAGGAGGACCTGACAGCAGATATGTTCAAAGAACTTCTGAAGGCAAGCAGCGTCGATGCGGGCGCCGAAGGTTACGACACCTCCTATGGCTGGGGTGTGGTCGATCTGGAAGGCTTCGCGCAAAGGCTGGACGAAGGGGCTGAGCTTGCTGATGCTGCAGTCTCCTCTGTCAGCGAGGACCTGGATCTGCTCGATCAGAAGCTGAGCGCCGCAAGAGAGGCGCTGCAGGCCGCGCAGGCCGCAGCAGATGCCCTGTCTGAAGACGCCAGTGAGGATGATAAGGCCGCCGCGGCAGACGCGCTCCTGCAGGCGCAGAACGCTGTCGCCGATCTTGAAAACGAGATCACAGCCAAGCGCGAGAAGCTGAACGCAGCCTTGAAGCAGGCATATCCTTCGATCAATGAAGAAATCGAGGACCTGAATCAGCAGCTGGAAGATCTGAATGATCAGCTGAAGCAGGCGCAGGTCATCGATATTTCCTACTATGCTGTCACGCTGAACGCTGAGGCGTTCCCGTATACGGGCAAGCCCATCAAGCCGGCCGTTTCCGTGCCGGGTCTGGATTTCTCCAAGGGTGACTATACAGTATCCTATTCGAACAACGTGAAGATCGGCACTGCTACCGTTACCGTTGCCGCGAATGAGGCTAACAGCTATAAGGGCACGATCACGAAGACCTTCGCGATCACAAAAAAGGCCAACTCCATGAAGGCCACATCGAAAAAAGTAACGCTGAAATACAGCAAGGTTAAGAAAAAAGCACAGAAGGTCAAGGCTTCAAAGGCCTTCTCGGTGAGCAAGGCCACCGGCAAAGTAACCTATAAGAAGGTCAGTGGAAACAAGAAGATCTCTGTTGCCAGAAGCGGGAAGATCACCGTGAAAAAGGGACTGAAAAAAGGAACCTATAAGATAAAGGTCAGAATCAGAGCTGCCGGAAGCAGTACCTGTCAGCCTGCAGCTAAGACCGTTACCTTGAAGATCCGGATCAAATAGATCTGCATAAGACAGGGTATAAGACAGGGTATAAGACAGGGTATAAGACAGGG
>JAZNNY010000115.1:0-30924 GCA_045580505.1 Lentihominibacter sp. | reverse complement strand
TGTCCGTAATGTCGGTCTTGAAGCCGCAGACGTCGTATCCCTTATCCGTAAGGTCTGCCACAGTCTGATCCAGCAGGTCGTTTTTATCAAAAACCACAACCCGGGCGCCCTGGGAAGCCAGCACCTCTGCGATGCCCCTGCCGTTTCCCATGACTCCGCCGGTTACGATTGCAATTCTGTTTTTTACTGTCATTGTAACATCCTTTCTCAAACTTATTCACAGACCTCCCTTGGGTCTTTGATCTTTGTTTCCAACGTAATCTTCAGTTCCGCGGCATATTCAAAGAACTTGTCACACTGCTCCTGGGTGAGCATATCGGATGAAATCAAACCGCTCATATCGCCGAAGTCATCGTTGATGAACAGCTTTGAGAAGAGGTATCCGCTCTGTCCGGTCAGGTACATCTCCGCGGTAATCCCCGCCAGCTCAAAGGACTCGACAAATCCCGGCGCGCTGACGTGTACTTCTACCAGCGTATCCTTACCGTCCTTCTTGCCATAGGATTCGATCACCATGCAGCCAGAATCCAGCGCAAGTCCCTCATCGATAAAGGCCTGTATGTCTTCTTTGAAGTGCGGTGCCGGCGGGATGTGGCTCATGACGAAATCAAACGGAACGATCTTCTGTCCGTTGTATTCCTCCTCTTTGTGGCTCAGCAGCCCTGCCGGATAAAGCTGGGAGGCGAAATCCATGCCTGCCCCGGCGTACTTGAAGTACGCGTTCTTCAGGCCTTTGAATTCCGTTTCGGCATTAAAGGCGTATTGGAACGGCTCATCATGGCAGTGTTCTCTGAAGATCACCGGCTCATCCATGTACTCGTACTGCCGCTTCACAGGTCTGCTGAACGGAACGGTATCCCGGATCTTCCCGTCTTCAAATGCCACGGCCGGATCCGACATGTCACTCATTGCTGTGATCGGAGACCACCAGAAAGGCTGGAATCTCTTCGCGTATGCGCCTTCCCATACGAAATTGTAAATGGTGTCGCAGGTATCCAGATAACGCATCGAGTATTTGGTTGCCGCGCAGATCAGTCCCGGCGCGGACCCTGTCCCGAAGATGGCCAGCTTGCCGATCTCCTTGAATTTCGGCGCGTAGATCTTGAACATGGCCATGTAACTCTTCCACCATCTCTCTGTCTCCGGGGAAAAGCCCTCCGGCACCTTATACTGACTGCTGAACTCACTTTCATCCCACACCTTGTAGAGTTTGTCCGTTCCATTGTAGTCCTGATAGTTCGTCTTTACAGCCAGCGCGGCTTCCAGAACGTTCTGATTGAACGTCAGCGCCAGCGCGTTCAGGATGAGGTCCACGCCTTCCGCTGCCGCTATGATGTTGTTAACGTCCTTTGCATCGATCCGAATCCCCTTCGCCTTGGTCAGCTCGGCGACCAGGGCATCCACTGCCTTTGCATCATAATCCGCCACGATGATTTCGCTGACGCCCGGGTCTTTGTCAAGCCTCTTCGCGGCAGCGCTTCCCTGTGCTCCAACTCCTAAAACCAGTACTTTCTTCATGCTTTCACCTCTGTATGCCATTTTACTATTATAACACTATTTCATCTTCTTTCCGCAGAAATAAACCTCCTGCGGCTCGTTAAAGCTGAATCCTTCCGGCTCAGCTGCGAGCAGGTCGCGATCGAATACCAGAAAGTCCGCGTCCTTTCCAGCCTCAATGGAGCCTTTGCTCGCTTCCACGCCGAGCTGCTTCGCTCCGTTGATCGTGTATCCCAGGATCATTTCTTCAATGTTCATTTTCTCGTCCGCAGGCGGGAATGAATTCGCCATTCTGAACAGTTCAGAAATATTGGTCTTTTCATTGATCCAGCGCGTCATGCCGATTTCCATGCCGAGATACGGGTTCCATGAGGAAAAATCCTGATACGCGACATTGTCACTGGACCAGGTCACAAGGGCGCCGCTGTCCCAGACCGACTTGCAGCGATACATAGTGGTCGCGCGCTTTTCGCCGAGCAGGGCGCTGAGCACATCCCCTACATATCCGGAGTGCCACCATGGCGTATAATTGGCAATCACGCCAAGTTTCGCGAACCGATCCAGATCATCGTCATGCTGGACTTCCAGGTGGGCGCAGGTGACCTTCACACGGAAATCCTCCCCCAGATCCTTCCTGGCCAGTTCCACGCCGTCCAGGATAATGCGGGAAGCCCTTTCGCCAACCGTATGAACATGAAGATCCAGTCCCGCTTCATTCAGTTCTTTGACGATCTCCGCAATCTCTTCCTTGCTGTATGTGTTTGCTCCCAGCTCATCCGTGCCTTCATAGGGCGTGAGCATGGACGCGGTCCTGATCTTCATGGTGCCGTCCATATAGAGTTTTAAAGTATGGACCTTCAGGTGCTCCGTGTTGAATTCCCGATGGAACCGCTTCGTCTCTTCGATTGCCGCCTTCACTTCATTCCAGTTCGTGAGGAAGTAACTTCCGTCAATGTAGACCGGCAGCCTTCCCTGCTGATCCATCTCGCGCATATATGCGTAGAACCGCTCCTGAAGCCAGTTGTGCTCCGGAAAACCGGCGTCAAAGACGGCGCTCACGCCCATTTTCTGGCAATACTGTATCCAGCGGGTAATCGCAGCGTCGATCATCCCATCGGTCAGGTTCTCTTTTAAGTGATCGAAGAGGAAGCGCCATGCAGCGGCTTCAAACGCGTTCCCCGTCACATGACCGTTCTCGCGCACATAATAACTGAGTCCGGGCGCGGGATCCGGTGTGTCATCCTTGATCCCGTGCTTGTCGAGCACCTTCGAGTTCACCCAGGCGCTGTGACACTCCCCTTCCAGAATCACGAGTTCACTGTCCGGACAGATTTCGTCGAGTTCCTCTTTCACAATATCTTCTCCATTCAGAAATGCCTTTTCCAGATAGAATCTGTAGCGCTCCCGTCCGGGATTGTTCTTTATAAAATCCGCCATAAACTCGATCGCCTTCTGCTTGCTGTCGCACACGACATACTCGCCGACATCGGTGTATTCGAAGGCTGCGCCTATGGTCACGTGGACGTGGCTGTCAATGATGCCCGGCATGATAAACTTCCCGCCAAGATCGGTGACCTCTCCTTCAAACTCTGAAAGGCCCGCTTCATCGCCGACATAGACGAACTTGCCGTCTTTCACCGCCAGCGCTGCTGCCTGCGGATGCGCTTTGTCCGCCGTGAAAATGTTCGCATTTTTAATGATTTGATCTGCTTTCATCGTTCTTCATCCTCCGATCAATCAGTTCCTTTTTTCGCCGCTGAAATACACTTCCGCAGGTTTATTGTGGCTGAACCCCTCCGGCTCTGCTGTAAGCAGGTCGTTTTCGAACACCAGGAAGTCTGCATCCTTTCCGACCTCAATGGAGCCCTTCCTGGCTTCAATGCCGAGCTGCTTCGCGCCGTTGATCGTATACCCCAGGATCATCTCCTCGATGTTCATTTTTTCTTCGGCTGGGGGGAATGACCGCTCAAAAATGAAGAATTCCGGCAGTTTGGTCTTTTCGGAAATCTCGCGCGTCATGCCGATTTCCATGCCCAGGCAGGGGTTCCAGCACGTAAAGTCTTCAAATGTGATGTTATCGCTCGACCAGGTCACAAGCGCGCCGGTGTCCCAAAGGGTTTTGCAGCGGAACATATTCGTGGCCCTTTTCTCACCGAGCAGCGGAATCAACGATTCGAGAGGTTCTCCCGCATGCCACCATGGCGTATAGTTTGCGATGACGCCAAGCTCTGCGAAACGCGGAAGATCTGCATCATCCTGAACCTCCAGATGCGCGCAGGTGACCTTCACATGATACTGATCACCCAGTTCCTTTCTGGCCAGTTCCACCCCGTCAAGTACGACGCGGGATGCATTATCGCCCACCGTGTGCAGGTGAAGATCAAGATCCTCTTCATTCAGTAATATGATCAGTTCAGCGAGCTCTTCCTTCGTAAAAGCAGGGCATCCCTTTGTCTGCGCATCCGGGTACGGGTCAATCATCGCTCCGGTATGAATCTTCAGGGTGCCGTCCATAAACGCCTTCATGGTATGCACCTTCAGGTGTTCCGTGTTAAACTCGCGCCGGAAGCGTTTCAGTTCCTTCATGCCTTCCTCCATTTGCCACGACGCCGCGATCACGTAGCAGCCATCAATGTATACCGGAAGCTTCCCTTGTCTGTCCAGCTCGCGCAGGCGTTCGTAGGCACGTTCATGGAACGCGTTTAATCCGGGGATACCGGAGTCAAAAACGCTGGTGACGCCGGCCTCTACAGAATAGTCGATCCAGCGCAGCAATTCCGCGTCGATCTGTTCATCGGTCAGGTCCATAGCGCCCTCCAGGATGATGGGCATTTCTGCTGTCCCTTCGATGATATTTCCGGTCACATGTCCGTTTTTTCGCACGTAATAGCTTAAACCCGGAACGGGGTCCGGCGTATCATCTGTGATGCCATGTTTCTCGAGGATGCGGGAGTTCACCCATATACTGTGTCCTTCCCCTTCGTGGATCTGCAGTTCGCTGTCCGGGCAGATCGCGTCAAGATCCTCCTTTGTAATTTCTTCCCCGTTCAGGAACCTTTTTTCCAGAACAAATTTGTAGCGCGAAAGGCCGGGGTTCTTCTCGATATAATCCGCCATAAAGGCCAGCGCCTCCTGTTTGCCGTTGCATTCAAAACGCTCACCGATCTCCCCGTACTCGAATCCGATGGGAAAGGTTACATGGACATGCGTATCGATGATGCCCGGCATGATGAATTTCCCGCCAAGATCGGTGACCTCTCCTTCAAAATCCGAAAGGCCCGCTTCATCGCCCACATAAATGAACTTACCGTCTTTCACCGCCAGGGCCGTTGCCTGAGGATGCTCTTTGTCCGCCGTGAAAATTTTTGCATTTTTAATGATCTGATCTGCTTTCATCGTCCTTCACTCTCCGCTTATTCATTTCTTTTTTTGCCGCCAAAATACACTTCCGCAGGGACATTGTGGCTGAATCCTTCCGGCTTCGCTGTAAGCAGGTCGTTTTCGAACACCAGGAAGTCCGCATCCTTTCCGGCCTCAATGGAGCCCTTCTGTGCTTCAATGCCAAGCTGCTTCGCCCCGTTGATCGTATATCCCAGGATCATCTCTTCGATATTCATTCTCTCGCCTGCTGGCGCAAGCGGATTTTCTGTCGTTTCACCCTCAGGCCATTTGGTCTTCCCGGTAATCTGCCGCGTCATGCCGATCTCCATATTGCTGTAAGGATTCCATGTTGCAAACTCATCCCAGAAACCGACATCATCGCTTGACCATGTCACAAGGGCTCCGGTGTCCCAGACGCTCTTGCTGCGGTACATCTTCAAGGCGCGCTCTTCACCGATCACGCCCGGCCAGAACTCGGACGGTTCACATCCTAGGCCCATATTCCCGGCATGCCATGCCGGTGTGTAATTGGCAATAACGCCGAGCCGGGCGAAACGGGAAAGGTCGGCATCATCCTGCACCCAAAGATGCGTACAGGTGACCCTCACACGGAAACGGTCTCCGAGTTCCTTCCTGGCCAGCTCCACGGCGTCCAGAACAACGCGGGCTGAACGCTCGCCAACCGTATGCGCATGGAAGTCCAGCCCCGCCTCGTTGAGTTTGATCAGAAGTTCTGCCGTTTCTCTGGCGCTGAGCGTTGTTGCTCCCACTGCCCCGGTGTCTGCATAAGGCGTGATCATGGCCGCCGTTTCAATTTTTAAGGTCCCATCCATCAGAATCTTAAAGGTATGGACCTTCAGGTGTTCTGTATCAAACTCACGGTTGAACCGCTTCGTTTCTTCCAGCGCTTCCTCTACCTTACTTGGATCCGTCAGCATATAGCATCCGTCGACATAGATCGGCAGCTTCCCCTGCTTATCCAGCTTGCGCAGATATCTGTAGATCATCTCATGAATGTCGTTGTGCGCCGGGAATCCGGCATCAAACACCGCGCTCACACCATATGCCTTACAGAACTCGATCCAACTTGAAATAGCTGCGCCGATCATCTCATCGGTCAGGTTTTCCTTTAATTGATCGAAGAGGAATGGCCAGCCCGCGGATTCAAAGGCATTTCCGGTGATATGACCATCTCTACGCACAAAGTAGGCGAGGTCCGGCACGGGATCCGGCGTGTCGTCGGTGATGCCGTGCTGTTCCAGCATTCTGGAGTTTACCCAGACGCTGTGACATTCCCCCTCCAGGATCACGATGCCTCTGTCCAAGCAGATGGCATCCAGATCTTCCTTCGAGAGTTCCTCTCCATTCAGGGCTGCGCGTTCTAACAGAAACCGGTAAGGATCCTGTCCCGGATTCTCCCGAATATGATTCGACATAAAGTCCAGCGCTTCTTTTTTATTGGTGCAGGGGACATACACGCCCAGGTCAACGTATTCGAACGCGACGCCCGTCGTGATATGCACATGACTGTCTATGATGCCGGGCATGATGAATCTGCCGCCAAGATCGGTGACCTCCCCTTCATAGTCTGAAAGGCCGGTCTCGTCTCCTACATAGAGGAATTTCCCATCCTTCACGGCAAGGGCAGATGCCAGCGGGTTATTCTGATCTGAGGTAAATATTTTCGCATTCCTGATAATCCGATCTGCTTTCATGTTATTTGACCTTTTTCCCTTCAAAATACACCTCCTGCGGCAGCTGGTAACTGAATCCCTCATGCTCCGCTTCCAGAAGGTCTTCTTCAAACACCAGGAAATCCGCATCCTTGCCGGCCTCGATGGAGCCCTTGATATGCTCAACGCCGAGTTGCTTAGCTCCGTTGATCGTGTATCCTAAGATCATTTCTTCAATGCTCATCTTCTCGCTGTCCGGGGGATTCGGCGCACTTGATTTATAGAAATCGGGAGACTTGCTCTTCTCGTTGTCCCAGCGCGTCATCCCGACCTCCATTCCAAGATACGGGTTCCATGTCTCAAAATCATAGTAATAGGCGACATCATCACTGGACCAGGTCACGAGGGCGCCGCTGTCCCAGACGGACTTGCTGCGGTACATCTTCACCGCTCGCTGTTCGCCAAGCAGGTCGGCCAGTTTTACGTCGGCATCCGCATAGCCTGTGTGCCATGCCGGCGTATAATTGGCGGTTACGCCCAGCTTCGCGAAACGGTCCAGATCCGCGTCATCCTGACTCTCCAGGTGGCAGGCGGTGACCTTCACGCGGAAATCGTCTCCCAGTTCTTTTCTGGCAAGTTCCACACCGTCCAGTACAACGCGGGATGCCTGGTCGCCGACGGCATGTACGTGAAGATCCAGTCCGGCCTCATTCAGTTTTTTGATCAGGTCTGCTGTTTCCTCACCATTGAACATGGTCGTTCCGGTTACATCGGTCCCCTCGTATGGCTCGATCATAGCAGCTGTATGAATCTTCATGGTGCCGTCCATGAAAATCTTTAATGTGTGGACTTTCATATGCTCCGTATTAAACTCGCGGTTCCACCGCTTCGTTTCTTCCAGGGCTTCCTGCACTTTATGCCGGTTTGTAAGACAATAACTTCCGTCGATATATACCGGCAGTTTTCCCTGTCTGTCCATCTCGCGCAGATACGCATAGAACCGCTCCTGAAACTCATTGTGCTCCGGGAAACTTGCATCGAACACTGCGCACTCGCCGTATTCCTTGCAGAAGTCGATCCAGAGCGTGAGCGCTGCCTCGAGCTGCTCATCGGTCAGACTCTCCGGCAGGCCGTCAAACAGGAATGGCCACGCAGCGCCTTCATAGATGTTTCCCGTCACATGGCCGTTTTCGTCGCGCACAAAGTAGTGCAGTCCCGGCGCGGGATCCGGCGTGTCGTCGGTGATCCCATGCTTCTCAAGCAACCTCGAGTTCACCCAGACGCTGTGGCATTCCCCCTCCAGAATCACAAGATCGCTGTCCGGACAGATCACATCAAGTTCTTCTTTTGTGAGGTCGTCTTCACCCAGTGACGCCTTCTCCATCATGAAGCGGTAACGTTCCAGTCCGGGATTCTTCTTCATATAATCCACCATGAAATCCATGGCCTCCTGTTTGCTTTCGGCCGGAACATATTCTCCCAGATCTACATACTCAAAACAGGCGCCGACCGTCGCATGACAGTGGGAATCGAATATGCCGGGCATAACGAATTTCCCGCCAAGATCGGTGACCTCTCCCTCAAAACCCGAAAGTCCTGATTCATCGCCGACATAGACGAATTTTCCGTCTTTCACTGCAAAGGCAGATGCCAGCGGGTTTTCCTGATCTGCTGTGAATATCTTCGCGTTTTTTATTATCTGATCTGCTTTCATGTAAGTGCTCCTATCTCACCGGGGTTAAATCAAGTGATCAAATCTAGACATATCGATCTCTTTACCTTCTTTACGGTCTTCGATCGCCTGTTTGACTGCTTCAAAGTCGTCTCTGGTCAGATTGTACCGGATAAGGAAAATCATACTGATTACAACTAATACGGCAGGTGCGATCGTTCCCAGTGACCAGATGCCTTTTGCCGTAAATTCAGTAACCGCTGCCGCCTCTGTATAACCGATGATCTGCAGTCCCCAACCAAGAAGCAATGATGCAAAGGCTGCACCTAATGTCTGTGCCAGGCCCTGCAGCGCCAGCATGCTGCCTTCTTTCTGCTCCCCTGTTACAAGAGTATATACATCCGTGCAGTCATACAGCAGAGAGACCAGCAGGCCATAGAATGCTGCTGTTCCTAAACAGAGAACCCCGGCAAAGATGTTGTAAGATACAAAACCTACTGTTGACACCATACCAAGAACAAACCAGATCACGGAACCGACAACATATGATCCAATAAATACAACCATTGCTTTCTTCTTGTCCCATTTATTCGCTATACCGTATACGATAGGAATGGCAATCAAACTGAGTACAGTATGAATCGTCCAGAACAGCGACTGACGTGCCTCACTGAGTCCCAGATAACTTGTCATGGTATATACAACGCCATTGTTCATCAATAAAAATGCGGTTGCAAAAATCAGACTGAACAGAACGAGTCTTCTGAATATCTTGATTTTGAAAAAGCTTATATAATCAAGGATAAGTTTTTTCGCGCTGAACCTTTCAGCTCTGATTCTTGCTTTTTCTTCTTCCGTATATACAGGTGGTGTTTCTTTCGAGCTTCTATGACAGATGCTTGCACCAAGGAACATAATAATTGCCATTACCACGGCCGCAAAGAACCAGCTTCTGCCGGTGCTTACATCGTATCCGCTGAAGAAGCCTACGATTGCGATTACTCCGCCGGTTGAAAGCAGTTCGAGCGGTATTGCTGCGTATGCAACAATGCTTCTGATGCTGTTTCTTTCGACATAATCATGTGACATTTCTGCACCCAGAGCAGTCCATACATTGAAATATACTGCGTAGCAAACAATGAAAATGACTGCAAATACCGAATAGTAAGCGATTTTCAATCCCATGCTTCCTTCAATAGGATTGAACAGCAATGCGGTAGAAATCGAAAAAATAATGGCAGTCTTTAACATTAGAGGCCTTCTTCTTCCCTTTGGGTTCAGAGAATTGTCAGATAGATACCCTGCTACCGGTCCGGCTATTACCTGACAAAGAATAGCGACAAAGCTGATGGTTCCGGCTACACCTGCCGGGATACCGGCAACATCGGTCAGGAAGAACATAAAGTACGTTCCAAACAGAGCATACGGAACTGTATCGCATGCTGATCCGCATCCGTATCCTATCTTTTCTCTCATTGGAAGTTTAACGTTGTTTAATGTCGACTCCATAATAATACCTCCTCTTAATTATCAAACTCCTTTCTTTATTCTGTCTGATTCCTTTGCTGTCTCTTTAAAGTAATATGTTTAAATAATATCTTTAAATTCATTCAGATCTATTTCTTTGCCTTCGCGGCGTTCATTCAGCGCCTCCTGCACATCCTGGAATCTCTTCGGATTGACCTTGTACAGGCACAGGATCAGCAGGGAAGCGATCATCGCTATGGCCGGTACGATCGTGACCAGCGTTAAAATGCCGTGAATCGTCTCAGGGGTGATATTCGCCGCATCGTATCCGATGAATGTAAGCAGCATGCCAAAGATCAGTCCGCCTACAGCAGAAGCTACCGTCTGCGAAAGTGAGGATATCGCCATAATGGAGCCTTCTGTTCTTTCTCCCGTAGCGAGTTCATGAATATCGCAGCAGTCATAGATGAGAGAATACATCACTCCGTAGAATACGGTCGTTGCAAACCCTGTGCAGACGGCGAATATAAATGCTGACACGAATCCGTTGATTCCGATGAAATAGAATACGAATAATCCGATCACCGTGATTCCTTCGAACACAAACATGGAGAACTTTTTATCGAACTTGTTTGCAAAGCCTACGATCACCGGTGTCAGAACAAGACTGATGGCCGCATTCAGTACGAAGAATACGGACATGATTCCTTCCGAAAGTCCCGCATTGTATGTCAGGCAGTAAATCACGCCGTTGGTCAGTACGATGTATCCCAGAGTAAACACGAACTGCATGATGGTCAAACGTCTGTAAGCCTTTCCTTTAAGGATCTTGCAGTAGTGTTTGATCATTTCGATCGGACCGACGTGCTCGGACATTTCCTTTTGCGCTTCTACCTGCGCAGTATCGAAATACTCGTATCCCTTCGTGTTTCTCCAGCAGACCAAACAGCCGATCAGTACTACGGCCGCACAGATGGATGCTCCTATAAACCAGCCGATCCGCGGAGAATCCGGGAACATTCCAACCATCAGAATCGTTCCGGAAGAAGCGATCACCAATGCCGGATATGCGCTGAGTCCGATGAATAATCTGACATTGTTACGCTCCGTATAATCATCGGTCAGTTCTGCCCCAAGCGCATCCCATGGTCCTTTCCAGCAGGCATAGCATGTCTGGAACAGCATTCCTATGATAATGTAATAGACGAATGCTCCGTTTCCGGTGAAATGGAATGGCGCAAAACTCAATATGATGATGAATACAAACGGGAATATGACGCGGAACAGGTAAGGCCGGCGCCGTCCCTTTGGATTCTTGGAGTTATCCGAAATGTAACAGATAATCGGGCCTGCAATCGCGCACCATAAAACCGATACGAATGAGATGATCCCTGCTCTGCTCGGTGCCATACCGACAAAATCCGTAAGGTAATAAATAAAATATGAGAAAAATAACGTATACGGGATGGAATCTGCAACTGTGCCAACGCCGTATCCCAGTTTCACTTTTACGGGCAGCTTTCCAAGTCTAACATTATTCTCCATTGTCTCGCCTCCATTCTGTCATTTTGACCATGCTGTCTCTGTCCCGCTCTGTAGATACTCAGATCTTATCTCACCTTCTTTCCGCCGAAGTATACTTCTGCGGGTTTCCAGTAACTGAGGCCCTCAGGTTCCGCTGTGAGCAGATCACCGTCGAATACCAGGTAGTCCGCATCCTTTCCGGCTTCGATAGAGCCCTTGGCAGCTTCAATGCCGAGCTGCTTCGCACCGTTGATCGTATATCCCAGTATCATTTCTTCAATGTTCATCCGTTCTTCCTCAGGCGGAAATACCGAGTCTCTCCACATAAATTCAGGAAGTCTGGTCTTCTCGGTAGCCTTGCGCGTCATGCCGATTTCCATACCGAGGAGCGGATTCCAGGGAATAAAATCAAAGTAAATGATATTGTCACTTGACCATGTTACCAGAGCGCCGGTGTCCCAGACTGATTTGCAGCGGAACATCTTCCTGGCGCGCTCCTCACCGAGCAGCTCCGCAATGGGCTCCAGAGCGTCTCCGGCGTGCCACCATGGTGTATAATTCGCGATGACACCAAGTTTCGCAAAACGATCCAGATCCTCATCGCACTGCACTTCCAGATGCGCGCAGGTTACTCTGACATGGTAGCCTTCCCCGAGTCTCTCTCTGGCCAGTTCCACACCGTCCAGCACCACCCGGGATGCCATTTCACCAACCGTGTGAAGATGAATGTCCAGATCCTCCTCATTAAGCGCTACAAGAATGTCCGCCAGTTCCTCCGCAGTAACGGCGGTAGATCCCGTTGTTCCGGTATCCGCATAAGGGTTGACCATCGCCGCCGTATGGATCTTCTGGGTTCCGTCCATGAACAGCTTCAGGGTATGAACCTTCAGATGTTCCGTGTTGTACTCTCTGCGAAAACGTTTCAGTTCCTTCAGACCTTCTTCTGCCTCCCAGCTTGCCGCAATGACATAACAGCCGTCGATATAGACCGAAATCTTCCCCTGCTTGTCCAGCTCACGCAGGCGCTGATATACCTTCTCGTGGAACTCCGGACACCCCGGAATGCCGGCATCAAAGACAGCGTTCACACCATATTCTTCACAGAAATCATTCCATGCCAGAACACACGCATCGATCTTCTCGTCGGCAAGATCCATGCAGCTGTCGAGAATAATCGGAGTCTCTGCTGATCCTTCAATGATATTTCCTGTTATGTGACCATCCTTGCGAACATAATAACTGAGTCCCGGTACCGGGTCCGGCGTATCATCTGTAATGCCATGTCTTTCCAGAATCTTAGAGTTGACCCAGATGCTGTGTCCTTCTCCTTCCTGAACCTGGATCTCGCAGTCCGAACTGATCGCATCGAGATCTTCTTTAAAGATGTCCTCTCCATGCAGGTCTTTTTTCTCCACAATGAATCTGTAACGCTCCTGACCGGGGTTTTTGCTTATATACTCCTTGATGAAGTCCAGCAGTTCCTGTTTGCTGGTACTGAACGTGCGCTCACCCATATCTGCGTGCTCAAATCCGACAGACATCGTTACATGGACGTGGGTGTCAATGATGCCGGGCATGATGAATTTCCCGCCAAGATCGGTGACTTCCCCTTCATATTCCGAAAGGCCAGCCTCATCGCCTACGTAGGCAAATTTGCCATCCTTTACCACGATGGCGCTGGCCAGCGGATTGTTCTTGTCCGCTGTGAAAATTTTCGCATTCCTGATAATCTGATCTGCCTTCATAACAATCCTCCTCTCGGTTCGCAGAATGTTTTTACTAAATATTCTGATTATATTTTAAATCAAAAAAGGCAATCAGACAGAACATTGATTGCCTTTTTGATGATATTCTTGCTTTAATGTGGTAAACTATTGCTATTTCATGCAGAAAATTGCTCCACTCATTCCTTTTACATTTTCGCTCCGGAAATTTCCGTATCGATCCCGGCGCTGCTGAACAAAGTTCTGATTTCCTCCATCCGTTCATGCGACGGTGCTTTGAAGGTGTCGAACTGAAGGCCGGTGTTGCGGGCCTTGGAAACGCCCATCTCGTGATAGCCCAGCAGGGACACCTTCCGGATCCGCAGTTCCTCAAGCAGATCCCGCGCAGCCCGGATGGTTTCCTCTCCGTCATTGAGTCCTTTGATGAGGGGCATACGCACCCAGATTTTATCATGGGTCCCAGGGTCTTCCGCCAGCGCGCGCAGATTGGCGATGATCTTCTCGTTTCTGACGCCCGTCAGCTGCTCATGCGCCGCCGGGCCCATGTGTTTCAGATCAAACAGCACATGAGTCACGTTCGGTGCAAGCGCCAGACCCATCAGAAGATCCTGCTCTCCATAGCCGCAGGTGTCGATGCACACATCGATCCCTTCTTCGCGGCAGGCATCGGTCAGCGCCTTCGCAAAGGCTCCATGGCTCAGCGGTTCTCCGCCGCTGATGGTCACGCCGCCGCCGGAGTTCTCGTAAAAATCCCTGTCCTGCAGGACGGTCTTCATGACCTCTTCCACCGTCATCTCCTCCGCAACGAAGGTGATGGCTTTCGTATAACAGACCGCCTGGCAGGACCCGCAGGCTGCACACGAATCAAAATCGATCGCAACCCCGTCCTCGGAAACAGTGATGCCGCCTTCCGGGCAGGTCTCCACACACGCCCCGCACCGAATGCACCGGGACGGGCTGATCATCATCTGGTTTTCGAAACGGATCATCTCCGGGTTGTGACACCACACGCAGCGCAAGGGACAGCCCTTCAGGAATACGGTCGACCGTATTCCCGGGCCGTCCTGGGTCGAGAACTTCTGTATGTTACCTATGAGAGCTGTGTTGCTCAGGGCTGTCCTGCTTTTGCTCATCAGCATCCTCCGTGGGCCGTACGCTCGATGATCGAATCCTGGACATGGCGGTCGAGTTCCGTGAAGTAAGCCAGATAGCCCGCCACGCGTACCACGAGGCCCCTGTATTCCTCCGGATTCTCCTGTGCAGCGCGCAGTGTCGCATCATCGACCACGTTGATCTGGATGTGCTGGCCGCCTTCCTCGAAGTAGGTCTTGACCACGCTCTCGATCGTGTCGATTCCCTTCTCTCCTTCCACGCTCTTCGGATCGAACCGCAGATTGAACAGCGCGCCCGCGTAGAAATTCTCCGGTTTCAGAGAAGCTACGGATTTCACAGTCGCTGTCGGACCGCTGATATCGCGGCCCATCATCGGAGACGAATTGTCGTTCAGGGATTCACCCGCGTGTCTTCCGTCCGGTGTCGCGCCGGTATCCTCACCATGCGGCACATTCTCGGACTGGGACATCAGCGTGTAGTCGTAGTGACCGCCGCGGGCGTCCTTCCAGCCCTGTACCGTCTCCGCAACATAGTTGCAGATGTCTTTGTTGATGGAGTCCACATAAGGATCGTCGTTGCCGAACTTCGGCGGTACATTGAGCAGGTACTGACGGATCCTCTCGTTGTCTTTGTAGTCGCTGTCCAGGACATCGATCAGTTCCTGCATGGTGAGGATCTTGTCCTTGAACACAGCGTATTCGATGCCGACGATGGAGTCTGCCAGGTTCGCTGTCCCCGTACCGAAGATTCCCGCGCTGGAATGCTTCGCGCCGCCCTCCTGCACGGACTTGCCGTTATCGATGCATCCGTCCACCGTCATGGAAGTGTATACTGCCGGAAGGCGTCTTGCCTGTTCCACCTGAACGATTCTCGATGCTTCCACCATTCTCGTATGGATGTAGATGATCTGCTTTTTGCACGCTTCGATGATGTCTTCCTTGCAGGTGAACCCGCACGGATCGCCGGTATCGATTCCCAGCTTCATGCCGGTCCTCGGGTCCACGCCTCTGTGCAGAACGAGCTCCAGGCACTTAGCGTAGTTGACGTAGCCGACGTCCGGGAAGCAGTCCGCGCCGCCGCCGCCGTACTGAGGCTGGGTGCATCCGACCACGTTCCAGCCGAGAACCTCCTCATCTGTGCCGCCCTTGGAACGAACGATCTTCATACATACATCGTCATTGAAGAGTCCCGGCTGCGCCATGCCTGCCTGGATCATCTCCGCTGCCTGATGCAGCAGATCCTCCGGGGTCTTGTCGCTGACGCGCATGGCCAGAACCGGCTGGGCCGTCTTCACATCCGCGCCTGCGGTCAGGCACATGTAGCTCAGCTTGTTGGTCGCATCCTCTCCGTCAAGTCCGAGGCCGCCCACCATGACGATGGCCCACATCGGGAAGCCTGCGAAGGCCTGGGAGCACTCTTTATCTCTGACTTCGATGACCTCTCCGCATTTCAGGAAGAAGCACTCCAGGACCTCCTGCGCCTTGTCTTCATCGAAAACGCCCGCTTTCATATCCATTTCCATATATGGATAGAGTATCTGGTCGAACCGTCCGAAGCTGCACGCTGTCGCCGGTCCCTCAATGTGGTAAACAAGATGCACGAACCAGACGAACTGCAGCGCTTCGTAGAATCCTCTCGGCGGATTCTCCGGCACGTTCCTGCAGTTGGAGGCGATCTCCAGAAGTTCGGCCTTGCGGCCCATGTCGGTTTCCTGTGCCGCAAGCTCCAGCGCCTTGTCCGCGTACCGGCCCGCAAACCGGATGACCGCTTCCATCACGATAATGCCGGCCCTCCAGAAGTCCTGTTTCTCCTGGCCTTCGATGGTGTCGCCCTCGGTCTGCTCAATTTTCTCCTCGCAGCGCTGAATATATCCTCTGAAGCCCTGCTCCATCAGTTCCTTGTAGTTCGGTACGACCTCACCGGAAATGGTGTTGGTCTGTCCCATGTCGATGAGGGAGTTTTCGTACATGGCGATGGTGTCTTCCGGAAGGATGTCATAGAACACATCCTCGATGGCCCGTCCCTGCCAGAAGTCTTCCAGACAGTCCATGATAATCTTCTTGTCCTCTTCCGTCACATCGATTTCGTCCAGCTTTCTCGTTGGAAACTCCGGAATCTCTTCCAGGAGCCACTCTGTTGAGCTGTACTCCGGGAAAAGCAGCGCGCCGCGCAGTGTATAGGTCGGCACGCCGACGATCAGTTCATCGTCGTGGATCGTGATGCTCAGATTGTCCAGTACGTATTCGAGCGTCTTGGCCCGGAACAGGTACCGCGGCTCACCGGCGAACTTCTTGTACGCCTCTGTGATCAAAAGCAGGCGCTCCGGTGTAATGTTCGGTCTTACGGATAAAAATCTGTCCTTTAGTTTCTGTACTCTTGGTGTAATCATAGTTTTTCTCCCTTTTTTATCAGAATGCTTCTCCTGCGCTGCCGCTCATCGCTTCCATCCTGTCCTCTTCACTGAGAATGACCGGCTGTGAGATGAACTTGTCGATCTTTTTGCCGACGAGGAAGAGAACGATGCCGATGACCGCCAGCACGATTCCCATGATCAGCAGAAGGTTGAGCATACCGTAAAAGTTACTCAGAAGCCCGCTGCCGTACTCTTCCAGATAGTATTCCGGACCCCAGCTTCCTTCAATCAGCTGCAGCAAGAATCTGCCTGAGATGCAGACAGCCGCCATGATCTCAACCAGGATGCCGATCCTGAACAGATCGCCGTAGGCCAGTTTCGTCTTCGGGTTGCGAGGCCACTTGTCCGGGCGCTCCACAGAGCACCCTCCAAACGCCAGCTTGCAGATCACATAGAGGATGATTCCTCCGAGGATCAGGAATACGCCGTAGAGGAAGTAATCGGTTCCGTTCAGGTAGAACGCCGCTACGGCTACGACGGAGATCGTGATCGTGCAGAGATAAGTTCCGAACTTGCCTCCCGGGATCTTATACGCTTCCGGTTTGCGGATCTCTTCCGGATAGAGTTTGCGGTCTTTGAAGACCATGAATGCCAGCAGGATTACCGTGGCGAAACATGGGATGACCTGCACCAGGATCAGAGTCGTGAATTCCATCTGCATGAGCAGGACCGTGACGAGGGAAAGGGAAAGAATTCCTATGGAAGGAACGCCGCTTTTCTTCGTCAGCCATGTGAAGCACGGCGGAGCCAGATGATCATCGGCCAGAACAAACAGGCTTCGTGTTCCGCAGGCCATGTTCGTGTTGAAGATCGCCAGATTGCCGACAACAGCTGTAATGACGACCAGCACGCCGCACCATCCGCCGACGTTCTCTACGAGAACGGTTGCGTATCCAACACTGTCACCGGTAAGATCTGTAGTCCACATATCCCAGTGGCCAACAGATGCCACGCCTGCCAGTGTCGGAAGCAGATAGGACATGCCGATCAGCGGGCAAGCGATCAGTATGCTCTTCGGGATGACCATCGGATCCCGGACTTCTCCGGAAACCTGATTGATCATGGACCAGCCGCAATACAGCCATACGCTGATCGCCAGCGCTGATCCGATGGAACTTGTGATTCCCTCATCCGCGTTGAAGATCGGTTCGACCGGGTTGTAATTCCAGTTGCCGAACCCCACGACTGTGATGAAGGCAAACACCAGCAATATGAAAATCGAGAAGATGATGCTGAGGACACTTACTTCCTTCAGCCCCATCAGGTTTACGATCGTAAAGGCAATGACAATGCACAGTTTGACGATGAAAGCCTCCGCATTGTTCCACTCGAAGAAGTATCCCAGGTAGTTGGTCGCCAGAACGATATAGGTACCGCTGCTCGCGTAATACTGGATCGCATACCAGATACCTTCCTGGAACGAATAAAACTCTCCGTAGGTATGCTTGGCCCAGAAGATGTCGCCGCCTTCCGCCGGCAGAACGGAGCCCACCTCCGTGACGCAGAAGCACCATGGGATCGCCCAGATGAAAACCATCACAAACAATGTGATCATGGTAAGACCCGGGCCGCACGTCGATACCATCTCTTCTACGCCGAACGCCCCTGCCGCGATGGAACAGAACAGTAATCCGACGATCGAAATGACGCCGTAGTTCTTCTTGCCGACATTTTTAACGCCCTTTCTTCTTTCTGACAAAAAAATCACCCCCCTGTTAACACATATTATAATTCCGAAGATATCAAAAACAAATAATTAGTTTGATATAAAACCTGATTATTATGACATCAATTGTCCTGGTGCTCATCTGCGCCAAGCAGAAACCGCAGTATTTCTTCGTGGCTGCGGCTCGTTTTTTCGTAGGCGTCCAGAATCTCCTTCTGATTCTCTGTAACATCAAAGGTGAGTTTGCTGCGCTTTCCCTTTTCCGTGTAATCACCTTCCGGATTGCCGCCGTACGCGAAGGAGAGGTTCCGAATCGAATTCTGTATGATCGAATCCGCCTCGGAGCTGCTCAGTTCCAGGGTGATCTCCGACGAATTTCCTTTGATCCGATCGGCATACTTCTTTCGATACTCCTCCGGGTGACACCCAAACCATTTCTCAAAAAACTTCTCATAATATGCCGTTGTCGAAAAACCGACCTGTGAGGCTATGCGGCTGATTTTCTCCGATCCGCTGAGGAGTATTTTTTCGGATTCCTCCACTCTCGCAAAGGCCAGAAGTTCCCGGAACCCCAGTCCGGTCCCCGCCGTGATCAGTTTTGACAGATACCCTTCGCTGAAGTGTTCTTTTTCGGCCAGTTCCCTCAGTGACAGTTTCTCATTGTGATGCTCATAGATATAGTCGATGATCCTTCCCAGTCGTTCCCCGATCTCAGGATAATCATATTTTTTGTGCATTACGATTCTCCCTTCAAAATAAAAGGATTTGAAGTTCTTATCGCAATAGCTCAGCACATCGTTCATGATATTGATGACCATCATTTTATAGCCGGGGGATCCGGAAATGTATTTCGAGGCGATCTTCAGCAGCAGATTCCGCAGGACGATGATCTCCTCATTGCTCTTTTCTTTCCCCATCGTTCTGTAGACATTGTTTGATAATGTCGGAAACTGCCGGATGAAGAACTCCTGGCTGATCTGGATCAATAAAACGACATTGTGATCGGAGCAGTCATAGATTCCGTGCACCTCGCTGTCATTGATGATAAAGATATCTCCCTGCTGGAGTCTGTAAATGCTGGATCCGCATTTCAGGGTCACGGTCCCTTTGAGCACGTAAATAAATTCATGATCGCTATGAAAATGAAGCGGGTAATTCTTAATGCTCACGATTCGGATGTTCATCGGCATATCATCCAGATAGCCGGCCTTTTCCTCCAGCATATGATGACCTCTTCGTCAGATGCAGTAATAATTGGTCAGGAAATAGGTTTTGTCCCAGTCGACGATCTTGATCTCGGATTCCCTCTCCGGATGGATGTTAAATTCGTCGAAGACCATCACCTTCCTGTCCTCTGCATCATAAATGGGCCACTCCTTCGCTTTGCCGTCCGGTGAAAGATCTGCGCTTAGAGACGGATCACCGGTCTTCGCGAACTGTACCCACATCTTCCGCATGGTTTTGGCGAAGGTCTCGTCAAAGGCCCTGCCTGAGAGCTCAATATCCTCCGGATGATCGAACACCGTCGCGAGCTCCGAGGCATGCCCGCATCCCACGCCCGGATAGGCCGACTCCGGCGTAAACAGGTAGGTATAGGATCTGCCGCCAGCCCTGGCCTGTTCCTCCGCCAGCCTGATCTGCGGCGCGACGAACAGGATCTGCTCGACCAGACGGCTGTTATCTTCGCAGGTTTCGACCAGCGCTCTCTCTTCATCCGTCAGCTGCGCCAGTTTCTTCTCGATGCGGTCCGCGCACCAGACGCTCCAGGCCTCCTCCCCGAAGGCGAAGGCGAACACATCCATTTCATCTTTGTTGCAGCCGTGCAGAAACGCGATCTCCTTCGCAGCGCCCTGCCCATACGCCTCATAGGGATCGAGCGGCAGGCAGTTCCCGTCCCGCTCCGGAAGGAGACGCAGCCCCAGCACCGTATAGAATCCATACAGACGCCCCGCCGTATCTACAAGCTGTCTGGCGCTGATCTTCTGCAGGTCAGAGACGGTCTCACAGCCCAGTTCCTTCATCACCTCATCGGTGCACGCGATTGCCTCTTCCGGAGATCTGGTCTGGGCGGGAGCACCGCTTTGGGCGATGACGCGCCTGAAATACCTGTGAGAGCCTTCCATCAGCGGGAGCATGCTCACGCTGGCCGCGCCGGCGGATTCGCCCCAGATCGTCACATTCTCCGGATCTCCGCCAAAGCCGGCTATATTCTCGTGGACCCACTTCAGGGCCATCATCTGGTCCATGAGCCCCAGGTTCTGCGCGTCCGGATACTCTTCACCGCCCGGCAGATGGGACAGATGGAAGAAGCCAAGGACGCCGAGCCTGTAGGCGATGGAGACGACGATGACTTCCGGATTTTCTTTCACGAAATTGTGGCAGTCGTACAGCGGATCGACCGTTCCGTCCAGTTCGAAGGCGCCGCCGTGGATCCAGACCATGACCGGCTTCTTCTCCCCGGCCCCCTCCGCCTTCCAGATGTTCAGGTAAAGGCAGTCCTCCCCCTGAACGTAAACGGAAGCGGGCTCCTCTGCGTACTCCACCTGGCAGGCGCTTTTCGCGTTGTAGAAAGCCTCATAGACGCCGTCATCCGGGATGACATCGACCGGCGCCTTCCAGCGCAGTTCTCCTTCGGGCTGCCTGCCGACGAACGGAATGCCCATGTAGGCGATGATGCCGTCCGTCTTCTTTCCGACGAAGGTCCCGTTGACGCACCTGACGGCAAGCGTTACATCGTAGTCACCGCCTGTGATCTCCTTGTTCTCGCCATACAGGGCACGCATTTCTTCTTTTGCCCGGGTCAGATCCAGCTCGCTCATCGCTTTGTCTCCTGTTATTGCTTTCTGATCCGCAGGATCAGTTCCTCAGAGTTTCGATCCATTGTGATATTCTTATTCTTCCCGCTCAGCTTCACGAGGCGGGAATTGGCGCCGTCGTTCCCGTTTTCAACGCAGAGGACTTCATAATTTCCCCTTGGGAGTTCGATGGCAAGACCGTATCCGCGGTCCGGGCGGGCCTGCCTTTCTTCCTCATTGCTGAACTCATCGAAGCCCACTTCCTCTCCGACGAAGTCCTGATACAATATGGTTTCTTTCTGATGGCGCCGCCGGTACTCGGCCGGCGAAATACCGTTCCACCGAGGAAACGACTCGTTATAAGATCTGACGGAGGGGAATCCGTGCTTCGCAGCGATCTCTCCGATCGTCATCTGGCTGCCGAGCAGGTCGATCATGGACTCCTGACATCTGATGATGGACAGAACCTGCTTGAGTGTGTACCCGAACGCGTTCTTAATATAATGGGAAAGATAATACTTGCTGATATACAGTTCTGAACTGACCGAGTCCAGCGTGATCGGCTCATCGTGGTGATAAAACAGGTAGCTGATGATACTGGTGAGCCTCTCGTGATTCTTCCCGGCATCCCGTATCGTGGTGCTGCCCTCCTTCGCCTCCAGAAGCGCCACGCTCAGGATCTTCTGGATGCTCGGAAAGATTTTCTTCATCTGCCAGAGCATCTTATCCGTTGTAGCATCCGGTTCATAAGCCATCCTGATCCATTCGAGGATGTCCTCATTCAGACGCTGGTAGTCTTTCGTGTCCTCGACCCTCTGCACGATCGAAGAAATGATGCCGTCGCTTTCGTTGACATAGTCTCCGGCGATGTCGATGCAGGTCACGACCGTGTCCGCTGTGATGCTCTCCACCGAATGAACCAGATAGGGGTCGTTAGCTATGAACTGCCCTTCCTTCACTGTTTCAGTATTGGTAAAGGCTTTTACCAGGACGGCTCCCTGATGTACATACAAGATCTCCACCCCATCGTGAAAATGCAGTGGGTGGTAAGTATTCCTGGTCGTCTTGAATGACAGCCCGGGGAAATCTGTTCCTTCCTTGCTCGATATAAAAATAGGACTATTGTGGTAACTCGGATAATTAATCATTGTGTCAGCAGCCTCCGTATGCCGTTATTGTATCACAATCACAGTAGCATTCTTCCATGATCTACGACCAGTTCTCCGCCCATGAAGATGTACTCTATGAAGTCTTCCTCCTTAAATACGCAAATGTCTTCTGTCGGGTCCTTGCCCACGACCAGCAGGTCGGCCAGTTTGCCCTCTTCCACGGTTCCGATCGCGTTCTCCAGACCAAGGATCTCTGAATTGATCTTCGTTGCAGAGCGAATGACCTGGTCCGCCGGCATCCCGCACTCCTGCATGCATTCCAGTTCCAGAACGCCGTACCAGCCATAAGGCGTCGATTTCTCAAAGCAGGTATCGGAACCCAGGCCGATCTTGATTCCGTTCTCATAGGCGTGAAGGAAGGCAGCCTTGACGGTTTCAACGTCCTCAAGGTCCGCCGCCTCCTGATCGACATCGCTGAGAAGGTCTCTCTGGAAGAACTTCGGCAGGGTATCATCCAGGAATTCATTGAAGTCACTCGATGTAATATCCTCCACCCATTTTACCAGAAGACGCATGGTCGGAACCAGATAGACATTATGTTCCTTCATCAGATCGCACAGGAACGGCGCATATCCGTCGCAGTGCTCGATCGAATCCACGCCGGCTTCGATACAGATCTTCGAAAGTTCCGGTTTCTCGCAGTGAGCGAGGACCTTCGTGCCGTCGATGAGCTTGGCCTCCTCGCAGATTGCGCGGATCTCCGCTTCCGTATAATGAACGTCGGTGAAGCGGTCGATATAATTATTTCCGCCGCCGGTTGCCCAGAATTTGATCTGGTCAGCTCCGGATCTGAAGACTCTTCTGACCGTCTTCCTGCATTCGTCCGGACCGTCTGCCCGGTAGGCCACCATATTGTTCTTTTCTTCAAAGTCCAGATCATCGAACATCGTCACTTCCGCATGCCCGCCGGTCCGGGCGAGTCCCCGGCCGCAGGCCACGATCCTTGGCCCGACGACTCCGGGCACATTGAAGGCTCTCTTCAGGTAGACGCCGTTTTCGGATATGTCACGGACGCTGGTAAAACCGTATTTCAACAGCTGCAGCGCCTGAGAGTAACTGTGGGTGAGCGCCGCCGAATACTCGACCACGCCCCAGTACTTCAGGTCCGTGATACCGGTAATATGCACATGCGAATCGATGAGGCCCGGCATGACATATTTCCCCGGCAGGCTGATCTTTTCCAGAGAGTCATCGTGTAATTCATCTGAACTGCAAACCTTCTCGATGCGGCCCTCATTGATCACGACCGCCTGATTCGCAACGGGCTTTCCTCCGTTGCCGTCGATGACAGAGACGTCCGTCAGCGCAAATCTCTTTCCTGTTTTCATGTCAGATCCATCCTTTCTATTCTGCCTTATATACCGTTTCTCCGCCGATGATCGTCTCGCATACTTTCACCTTATGAATCTCCTCGGGCGGGATCTCAAACAGATTCTTCTCAAGCACCACCAGATCGGCGTACTTGCCCGGCTCGATGCTCCCCAGCCGGTCCTCCATGTCCAGCTGGATGGCGTTGTGGATCGTATATCCTGCGATCGCATCGTCCAGGGTCAGCACCTCGTCATAGGGTTTCAGCATCTGACCGTCCGGCTGATCGTACATTTTTCTCGTGATGGCCATCTCCATGCCCTTGAGCGGCTCATTGCCGTGCTCGTCGACCGGGAAGTCGCTGCCGAAGGCAACTCTTGCACCTGCATCCCTCAGCGACCGCATCCGGAAGGTCTCATCGTTGATGTGGCCGAGCACCTTGTCCATCGTCTCGCCCCCGTAGAACCAGACGCCGGTGCTGTTCGCCGTGATGTCGTATTTCACAAAGGCAGGCACGTCCTCCGGCTGGATGTACTGGCAGTGGGAGCACGTGATCCTCGTATCGCTGAAGCCTGCGTCCCGGACCGCCTTCGCCCCGGCGATGACCGCCTTGGCCGCATCATCTCCTATCGCGTGGGCGTTGATATGAAAGCCCGCTTCCGCCGCCTTCAGCATCACCGGCGGCATGGTCTTCTCATCGAGCAGCGGGTGGACGACGGATCCGTCCTCCGGATACGGCTCGCTAAGGGCCGCCGTCCGGCTCTCCATGGTTCCGTCGTTGATGATCTTAAACAGGGAAATGCGGATCCGATCATCGTCGAATTCCTCTCGCAGATCCTTGCAGATCGCCAAGTTCTTATCCTCCTCCCCCTCTGTATCCAGCAGAAGGGCCGGCCCGTTGAACCGCTGCAGATAGCCTTCATCCCGGATGATCTCAAGGCAGGTTCTGTAGTTATCGAGCCCGATCATTTCCGTCACGCCCATGTCAGCCGTCGTCGTGACGCCGTTGGATGCGTAATCCCGTGATATTTCCAGGAGCATATCCTTCAGTACGTCTTTATCAAAGAAGGGGATCTTCTCACATACCATGTCCAGCGGCTGCCCCTCCGCTATGTGACCGGACGGGTTTCCTTCCGCATCCCGGGCGAAATAGTGCAGGCCCGGAACCGGATCCGGCGTATCCTTGCTGATGCCGGCGACTTCGAAGGTTTTGCTGTTGGCCCAGCCCTCGTGCCCGCCGCTGCCGAACATGATCATCGGCTTATCCGCGCAGATCTCATCCAGAAGTTCCTTCGCCGGCCCGTGCTCATCGAAGAGCCACTCCGCATAGCCCGCGCCCATATAGGCGTCCTTCTCCGGATGCGCCTCTACGTATTCGCGGATCGCCTTCAGATTCTCTTCTACCGTCCAGTCGATGTCCAGAACAACGCCGGACAGGAAATGCGCTGCCATGATCGGATGGCAGTGACCGTCGATCAGACCCGGGAGCATCATTCTGCCCTCCAGATCGATCAGCTCCGCGTCCGCGCCGCCGATGGCCTTTGCCTTCAGGTTATCACCGGCGTAGACGATGCGGTCTCCCTCGGTCACAACGGCTGAAGCAACGCTGCGATCTTGATCTACGGTATAAACGTACCCGTTATAATACACTTTCTTAGCCATCATTCATCACTCCTCTACGCTGCTGGTGATATGCCTCTCTTCACCCTCAAAATAAGTGCAGTCGATTCCAATGTGCCGCAGATTTTCCGGCGGCATGGTGAACGGATCCTCCGCCATCACGACCAGGTTGGCCAGTTTCCCCGCTTCAATCGAGCCCATGATGTGATCAAGACGCATGCGGATGGCGTTATTGATGGTGTAGCCGCGAATCAGTTCTTCCATCGTCAGTTTGGCGCTCTTCGGCGGGCGCTCACCGCCCGGATAGTCTTCCCCTTCCATCGGGAACTCGGGATCCACCCTCGTCATGCCGATCTGCATTCCCATGAACGGATTGCCCCTGTTGGCTTCGCTGTAGGAAAAGATGTCACTCGAAAACCCTACCATCGCGCCTGAGTCCAGGACCTCTCTGAAGTTGTACATACTGTGAAAGCGCTTATCCCCCAGAAACTCCCTGGAGTTGTTCCCGAGAAATCCTCCGGACCAGTGCGGTGAATAATCGATATAGATGCCGAGCTCTGCAAACCGCTTCCAGTCGCCCGGATGGATCAGCAGGCAGTGGGCCAGCGTGACTTTAATGCACCAGCTGTCCCCGCAGATTTCCTTCGCCTTCTCCACCGCATCGCACATGCGATGGATCGCGCCGTCGCAGACGCAGTGAACATGGAAGTCCAGCTTTTCCTCGTTGAGTCTGAGGAGCACATCCACGATCTCCTGCACGGTGGCGTAGGCGTAGCCGTAATACTCTCCCGTCGGGTCATTCGCGAAAGGCTCGACCGTCAGCATGTCTCCCATCTCATTGTTTCCATCCATGAAGAACTTGATGGTATTGCACCTGATGTGCTCCGTTGCGTACGTCTCCTGCCAGCGGCGGGCGGTTGCGATGCACTCTTCCAGATCCTCGACTTCGACGAGGGTGGCCGTCGCATCATAGTACATACCGAGTTTGCCCGCCTTGTCATATTCATAGAAGAACTTCAGATCCTCCTCGCTCTCGGTCAGCGCGTCCATGATGCACATCACGCCGTGCTGCTTCATAAAATCGAGCAGAGGTCCTACCGACTCTTCCGTCACGTCGACGTCCGGATGCCAGCCAACCTTCTTGTAGATGACCTGTTCATCGGGGGAATTCTCCAGGCAGTATCCCGTATACTCCCCGTCCGGGCCTTTGATGAACTCCGGCTCTCCCACCGGGCTTGAGCCCCGCGGAATGCCGTTCTCATCGCGCAGCATATCGAGGGCGACCTTGTTGTACCAGCAGGCATGATCCGAAAACTCATTGATGCGGGCCGGACGGTCGGGAAGAATCTCGTCGATGTACTCGTGATGCGGTCCTCCGGCTCCAAAGGTCTCTGCGAAAAAGGCTTCGTAGAAGAAGAACGGGGTCGTCTCCTTCGGATGCGCCTCAGCTGCGGCCCTGATATCCTCGAGCAGTTCCTCCCTGTCTCTGGTCATCTTCCCGAAGATATGCCAGTACTGTTTGGAAACACTGCAGGGATGGGTGTGACCGTCGAGGATGCCGGGGAGCACGGTCTTCCCGCCAAGATCGATCAGTTCCGTGCCCTCTGCCCTTCGTTTCATGGCTTCCTCATTGCTGCCGACAAAGGCGATGTTTTTGCCTTCTATCACAACAGCCTCCGCCTTGGGCCGGGCGGGATCTTCCGTATGGATCCTGCCGTTATATAAGATTTTATCCGCTGCCATCAGAATCCCCTTTATGCTTTATACGTTGTTTTACCGTTCATGATCGTTTCAACGATGCGCGTCTGATAGACTTCCTCGATCGGAATCTCGAACACATTTCTGTCCAGAATGACCAGGTCTGCATATTTGCCGACTTCGATCGATCCGATCTTATCCTCCATGCGCATCTGATAGGCGTTGCTGATCGTATAGGCCGTGATCACATCATCCATTGACAGTTTTTCGGACGATGGGCCGAGTTCATAGGTTCCCGGGATCAGATCATCTTTGTACAGTTTTCTCGTGCATCCCATCTGAAGGCCCTTGACCGGCTCGTATCCAAAGTCATCGACCGGGTAATCCGAACCTGCGCCGACCTTTCCTCCTCCATTAAGGACGGATTTCATTTCGTACCATTGCGGCAGGTCGGGCGAAAGCAGCTCTGCCGCCACCTCATGTGCTTCGTGCCATACGAAGGTGGTATTGGCAAGAATGCCAAGCCTGCCGAACTCAGGAACATCCCCCTTGTAAATGAAGGTGGAATGGGAATTGGTCACCCTGATGTCACTGTAGCCTGCATCCCGCACGGCCTTTGTCATTTTGACCAGACCGTGGGATGCCATATCCCCGATGCAGTGGACGTTGATATCAAAGCCCGCTTCCGCGATCCTAAGTCCTGCCTCGATGATCTCATCGTCGGAGAAGAACGTATCCGGTGCGGTGCCGAGGTTGAGGTATGGAATGGAGATCGCCGCCGTCATGTTCTCCAGTGTTCCATCCTGAAAGAGTTTCACAAAGCTGAACCTGCACAGATCACTGTCCGCGACGCTCTTCAGTTTTCGCGTCATGGCGATGCCGGCATCGACTTCATCGATGCTGTTCACCATAGTGCCGCACCCGTTGAACCGCTGTTTCAGTCTTCCGCTTTCTGCGAGTTCGACGAGTCCCTTCCCCATATACTCGACCATGCCGCCGAAGCCGCCCATATCACAGAGGGAAGTGATACCGCATGCCGCGTAATCCGCCGAGATATCCAGCATGCTCCGGGCCACTTCTTCCTCATCTATGACTTCGATCTTCTCCGTCATCATGGTCGTTGCAACGTTCTCTACGATGAATCCGGTCGGGTTCCCTTCGGCGTCCCGGGCGAAATAGCTTCGTCCGGGCAGCGGATCCGGCGTATCTGCAGTGATGCCTGCCTTTGCAAGAGCGCAGGAATTGCACCAGGCCACGTGCCCGCTTGTCCCGAAGATCATGATCGGGGTGTCAGCACAGACGCTGTCCAGCATGAACCTGTCCGGTACGATTCCGCTCTCCATCAGGTGGATCTCCTCAAAGCCCTTCCCGGAATAGTACTCCTTATCCGGATGGGCTTCTATGTATCTTCTGATCTCCGCAAGTATCTCCTCCAGCGTATGTATCCCGTTCAGGATGATGCCTGCCTTGAAGAAGGCTCCCATGACCGGATGGCAGTGTCCGTCGATCATACCGGGCAGCATCATCCTGCCCTCCAGATCTGTGACCTCCGCCTGTTTCCCCCGGATGAATTCCTCCGCTCCCGCATCATCTCCCACATATACGATGCGGTTTCCATCTGTGACAACGGCCTCAGCCCAGTCACGATTCTCATTTACTGTATAGATTTTTCCGTTGATATAGGCTCTCATCATTCCCAGGACCTTTCAAATACAGAATTTACTGAAACTTCTCCGCTTATATTATAAAACAATCACCCAAATGGGTGATTGCTTTGTCTACGTAAAAATTGCTTTGGTGCTGCTGGATATTGCTTTTTGCTGCAGAAAATTGCTGTTCGCGTTATTCGATCCAGTAGACCCGGTTCTCCTTTCGGTCCGGCGGCGCGGGAAGTTCGCAGTCCATATATCCAATGGCGCAGTGTCCGATGCCTTCCCACTCTCCTTCGATTCCGAGGTCCTTAAGCAAAGCCCGGTATTCCTCTGTTTCGAATTCTTCCTTCGCCCGGTGGATCCAGATGCTGCCCAGTCCCAGAGAGTGCGCTGCCAGCATCATGTTCCCGATGACGAGACTGCCATCGTATACATAGGTAATCCTGCTTTTGCGACCGAGGACGATCAGGATGACCGGCGCCCCGTAAAACGGATCGTAGCTTTCGTTCCAACCGCCGATCTCGCAGTTGTCCTTCATCAGCTTGTCACGGAATTCCTGATTGGTGACGGCGATCGTGATCACCGCCTGCTCATTCCTGCCGCTGGCCGCATAGAGCCCCGCTTCGATGATCTCCTCGATCTTCTCCTTCGGGGGCATGTCCGGTTTGAACTTGCGGATGCTGCGGCGTTCTTTCATCGCCTTAATGATTTCGTTCATGGTTCTCTCTCTCTTTCATTTATACAACCGGCATTCACCAAACTGCCTCTTTTTTAAGCCCATTTTGGTGAATTTCGGAGAAATCTTTCCGAAACAAAGTGATTCTCGGAAAGCGCTCCGTAGTAAATTCACTAAAAGTCTTTGAATATGAAGGGGTTTTGGTGAATTAAACGCGATTAACTATCTTTTGATTAATGGATTTCACCATTCCAGGAGCTCCAGGAGGGGGTTTTGGTGAATTCCGGTTTTTAATAGCAGTCTTCCTTTAATGAACCAAGGTGGATTTGTTGATGTATGCGCCTTCCAGGCCTCCTCTGGCGATTCTGTACCAGCCATCGCGAAGGTCTGTCACGACAACAGCCGTTCCGTTAGGGAATTTTCCGACGACATCATACTCGGTTCCCCGCCCCAGGCGAACATTGGCGTAGCCATCCGGTTCCGAAACATACATGACCTCTTCCCTGGCCATGTCCGGCTGCTGATCCGACAACATGGATTTGTGGATGTAATAGCCTTCATACAGTCCATACCTGATCTGATACCAGCCGTCTTTCAGATCGGCCACGTAGACAGCGGTGCCGTTGTACAGCACGCCTGCAATGTCATAGCTTGTTCCCCGCCCTTTGCGGATGTTGGCCTCTCCGTCGGAGGAACTGACGAACTGCACAAATACCGTATCCTCTTCACTCCAGCTGAAGTCCACCGTGGACTCATGGATGAACCGTCCCCTGTACTGACCGCTGACGATTTCCAGCCAGTCGTTGGTCGGCGCCAGCACTGTGACGATCGTCCCGTTGTACAGCTTGCCTACGACATCGGAGTCCGTACTGCGGCCGGCTCGGACATTGGCGTAGCCGTCCGGTTCCTCGATGGCGACGACAAACTCGTCTTGTCCGCTGTCGGTCCTGGATCCCGGGCGAATCACCACTGCGGGGGTGTCCTTCATCACTTCGCCGAGCGAGCCTGTTGCTTTAGACAGGTCCGACCACGTCGTATCCCCGTTCTGGTCCGTGCTCCCGCTCTGGGCTTCGGTCTCGGTCTGGGCTTCGGTCTCGGTCTGGACTGCGGACTCACCGGCTGCCCCCTGCTCCGCCTGGGATGCCTCCTGGGAGTCTCCGCATCCGGCGAAAACAAGTAACGCCGCTGTTAAAATGATCGTTGTCAAAATTCTACGCATATCTCCTCCTATTCTGGTCATAGTATACACCCGCCGCTGACCGCTGTCATGCACTCTCGACAGCCTGGGCAAAATAAAAGAGGGCCCCACCGCTTCCGGTGAGGTCCTCCAGGCATGATGCGATCCAGTGGATCTATTGCTATTTTTTCTCAATCGTGTACTGGAAGCGGACAATCTGATCATCCGCACCGTATATCCTCAGATTCCGCCCAAGGTGGAATATACCTTAACGAAACGCGGCCATTCCCTGGTCAGCGTCCTGGATAAGCTCTGTGACTGGGGCCTTGAGAACAGGCCCTGAGTCTTTTCCTATAGTTCCTCGCCCCGGAGCACCGCATCAACCAATTCTTTCCCCGTGACGAAGCAATTTCTCATCGCCGTCTCAAAAATATCTATGGACTCCGTGCTTTCTTCTGAAGCCACGTGATCCTCTTCCTTCGGATCCCACAGCATCTCAGGTGTAACACCGGCCGGAAATACGTCCATATTCACACTTGCCCGCAGCACGATGAGCCTGCTGAGCAGCCCTCGCTGTTTCACTGCCTGACCGACTGCGACATCTTCCATCTCCGTGATGGCATAGGGGTCTTCGCACTGATAGGTTTCCGTGATCAGCAGCGCATTCTGATGATGATACTTCCCCTTCCAGTAATTGTC
>JAZNNY010000114.1:0-10733 GCA_045580505.1 Lentihominibacter sp. | reverse complement strand
ACCGCTTGGCCTCCGACTTGATGAATGAAAAGTACAAAGGCGATGCTCTTCTCCAGAAGACTTACATCGTCGACTTCCTCACACGTAAGTCAAAGAAGAATGAAGGAGAGATCCCGCAGTACTATGTGGAGAACGATCATGAGGCCATCATCACTCCGGAGCAGTTCCAGGAGGTACAGGATGAGATCGCCAGAAGAGATGTAAAAGGGCCGAGCTACAGCGGATCGAGCCCATTCGCATCAAAGATCGTTTGCGGCGAGTGCGGAAGCTGGTATGGCTCAAAGGTCTGGCACTCCAACGACCGATATCGCAGGGTGATCTACCGCTGCAATCATAAATACGACAATGGGAAGAAGTGTAGTACGCCACATGTTACCGAGGATGAGATCAAGGACGGCTTCGTAAGAGCGGTGAATACGCTGATCGATGATCGGGATGAGATATTAGAGAACGCCAGGATCATCCGGGCCACCGTCGACGTTACGGGCCGGCTGAGCCAGGAGCGAGAGGAAGCGCTGCAAGAAATGGAGATCGTTGCAGGGCTTATCGATAAAGCGATAAGAGAAAACTCCAAAAAGGCTCAGGACCAGAAAGCCTATGAAAAGCGATATCAAAAGCTCGTAGATAGATACGAGAAGGCCAAGACAAAGAGCGAGGAGCTTGCGGTCCGAATTGGTGAAACGCAGCGCAGACTCCGGGAGATCGATCGGTTTATAGATGAACTTGAGGGTGCAGATATAATTGAAGACTTTGATGAAGCGATGTGGAGGGTGCTCGTTCAGCAGGTAACAGTGTATGCGAAGGATGATATACGTTACATATTTAAGGACGGGCAGGAAATCAGACTGTAAAAACAGAGCCGGAGATGATAAAATAATAGTGTTGAATCCGCCACCCAGTAGTAGGCCGGGTGGCGTTTTTCTTATCTTTGGGAAGCCAAATCAGGACATGCACACTGTGCATATCGTTATCAGCGTTGTGTGTTCATCGTTAAGAGGGTTGTGTGTTCATCGTTAAATTGTATCATTGACCTACGGCTAACCGATGACATCTATACTACGGGAGCGACAGCGGACGCCTGCAGCAGAGTTTTGCTGGAGAGCGGAGCACATAAGGTATTCCTGCTGAGCCTGGCATCGGGCGGCAACAGGAAGCCGGAGGAGGAAATGAATGAACATCAATAAAACAATCGCGGCGGAGCTCGGACTTCGCGAGCACCAGGTAGAAGAGACGATCAAGCTGATCGATGAAGGCAATACGATCCCTTTCATCGCCCGGTACCGTAAGGAGGTGACCGGGGGGATGTCGGACGTGGCCCTGCGGCAGCTGGAGGAACGGCTGACCTACCTGCGCGGACTCGAAAGCCGCAAGGAGGAGGTCATCCGCCTGATCGACGAGCAGGGAAAGCTGACGGAGGAACTGAAGACACAGATTCTGGCGGCGGAGGTGCTGCAGCGGGTCGAAGACCTCTACAAACCCTATAAACAGAAGCGGGCAACGCGGGCGTCCAAGGCAAAGGAACGAGGCCTGGAGCCTCTCGCTGCGCGGATCTTCCTGCAGCAGGACGAAAGCGGAAGCCCTGAGGACTTTGCGGCTGAGTTCGTGAACCCGGAGAAGGAGGTGCCGGATGTCAAGGCGGCCCTGCAGGGGGCAAGCGATATCATCGCCGAGGAGATTTCCGAGGACGCAGACCGGGCGGAGGAGATCCGAAACTGGACCTGGGAGCACGGGCAGCTGGCAACGGAGGCGACGGATCCGGAGGAGAAGACCGTCTACGACATGTACTATGACAAATCCGAGGCGCTGAAGAAGATCCCGAACCACAGGGTGCTCGCCATCAACCGCGGAGAAAAAGAAAAGAAATTAAAGGTCAGCATAGCGGTCGAGCCGGAAGGGATCCTGAAGAAGATCGAGGAAGAGATCATTCGAAATCCGAAGAGCATCTACACCGGACTGCTGCAGGCAGCGGCGGCGGACGCCTATAAGCGGCTGATCGCGCCGAGCGTGGAACGGGAAATGAGAAATCTCCTGACGGAGCGCGCAGAGGCGGAAGCGGTCAAGGTGTTTGCGAAGAACACGGAAAATCTGCTGATGTGCCCGCCGGTCAGAAACAAGAGGGTCATTGCCATCGACCCGGGCTACCGGACCGGCTGCAAGGTGGCGGCGCTCGACGGGACCGGAAGGCTCAGAGCCTATGGCACCGTGTATCCGACCAAACCGAAGGAGGATATCGCGGGGACCGAACGGACACTGAAGAAGATTATCGATAAATACGGCTGCGATGTGATCGTCATCGGCAACGGGACGGCATCCAGGGAGACCGAGGAGGTCATCGCGGGCTTCCTGAAAAAAACCGGCCTGCCGATCCAGTATACGATCGTCAACGAAGCAGGGGCGTCCGTGTACTCTGCCTCGAAGCTGGCGGCGGAGGAGTACCCGAATCTGGACGTGACCACCCGCGGCGCCATGTCACTGGGACGGCGCCTGCAGGATCCTCTGGCGGAACTCGTCAAGATCGATCCGAAGCACATCGGGGTCGGCCAGTACCAGCACGACATCAACCAGAAGGCGCTGGATACGGCGCTGACCGGCGTCGTCGAGAACTGCGTCAACCGGGTGGGCGTGGACCTGAATACGGCCTCTCCCTCCCTGCTGTCCTATGTAGCGGGCATCAACGCGGCGATCGCGAAGAACATCGTCGCCTGGCGAGAAGAAAACGGCAGATTCAAAAAGCGCAAAGAACTGCTGAAGGTAGCCAAGCTCGGTCCGAAGGCGTTCGAGCAGTGCGCAGGTTTTCTGCGGATCTCCGGAGGAGATGAGCCGCTGGATGCGACCGCGGTCCATCCGGAATCCTACGAGGTCACGCGGCAGATCATGGAGAAGGTCGGAATCACCGGAGAGGACATTGCCGGCGGCGGGGCAGCGAGCCTCGATGAGAAGATCATGGCGGCCTATCCCGTGCAGAATGAACGAAAGAGCCGGGGCAGGGGCCGCGGCGTCGGTCTCGACGGACTGAAGGACGCCCTGCAGAAGCAGGAAAATTCCAAGGCCCGCCTGGCGGACAGTGTGAAAGCCATGGCGGAGGACATGGGGGTCGGCAAGATGACCCTGAACGATATCATCGCCGAACTGAAAAAACCGGCGAGGGATCCCAGAGAGGATGCGCCGCCGGTCATCTTCCGCGGTGATGTCAGAAGTTTTGAAGACCTGGAAGAGGGGATGGAACTCGAAGGAACCGTACGCAACGTCGTCGACTTCGGCGCCTTTGTAGACATCGGCGTCAAGCAGGACGGTCTGGTCCACATCTCCAAGATGAGCCGGAAATACATTTCCCACCCCATGGACGTGGTGGCCGTCGGTGATACCGTCAAGGTGAAGATCATCGGCATCGACCGCGAGAGGGGGAAGATCTCCCTGTCCATGGTGTTCTAGGGGCCCTTCAGGCCTTGTGCAGACGCCCTCTACAGCGGCCGGATCTGCCGGCCCAGCCCGGTCAGCATCTCCCGGTCACCGCGGATCGTAGCGCCTGTCGTCGTCAGCATATTGCCGGTGATGGCCGCGCTGGCGCCGCTCTGAAACAGGGCTGCGCCGGTGCGCTCGCAGAGCACCCTGCCGGCGTCCGCCACCATAAGAGAGGGAAGACGGAGCATCCGGATAATATCCTCGAGGAGCACATGTGTATCGTGCTCCCACCTGATCGGACAGAGAATGCCGCCGCTGCCTTCCGCGGTAATATACCCGTACCGGCCTGCCAGGTCCTCGAAGCCGCGCTGCACTCTGCCCGGGTCCACGGGATTCCCCTCCAGGCGGGAGGCGAGGTGGGGAGAAACGGCTGTCTCATAGACGTAGGGACACATCTCTTCCAAAGGCTGGTCGATCCCCGAAACAGTCTTCACATGAAGGGCGTCGCCGGGGATCAGCGATCCGTCGGCCCTGCGGTCGTTGCCGCTCATGGCCGCCTTATAATACGCGGGATTTTTCCCCGCTTCCGCAAGTTTTTTAGTGATCAGACCGGCAATGTAGGTCTTGCCGATATCGGTACCGGTGCCGGTCAGAAAGATTCCGTTAGCCATCAGTCTTCCTTTCAGATCGGGAGAACCGGGCGAAGCCGTTTCGTGAGTCCGGCGGCCAGGACGCAGAGGCAGATATCGCCGGGAACGGCCAGCAGGAAACAGTAGAGAAACAGCGGCCAGACGCCGAGCGCTACTCCCAGAACAAAGTTTGAAATAACATAACACCAGAGCATCCCGCAGGCATAGACTACGGCAAGCCCGGAAAAATTGGCGATCAGGATGCCCCTCAGAGTCAGGTGCTCCATGCGCTCCGTCAGTTTCCCGGTAACAAAGGTTCCGGCAGCAAATCCGGCCAGATAGCCGAACGTCGGCTTCATCACATACCAGATGCCGCCGCCTTCAGCGAAGATCGGAAGGCCGATCAGACCGAGCGCGATGTAGACCAGGACGCTGATCAGACCGCGCTTGCTTCCGAGCAGGGAGCCGGCGAGACAGGTGAACAGAAACTGCAGGGTAAACGGTACGACGGGTACCGGGATCCGGATAAACGCGCCGACCGCGATCAGAGTCGTAAACAAAGCGCAAAGGATCAGATCGCGAGTTTTTGTGTTTACCTGTAGGGATTTCTGCTGCATAAGTAAACTCCTGGGTCAATTCCTGTGGATTGTAAACCTCATATTTGTGATTGTCGACCACATTATAAACTCGGGAATTTGGTTTGCCAACAGATGGAAAACATAGTACAATGAAGAACAAGTGCACTGTGCATACGGTCCGGGTCTGTGGTTGAAAGGCCAGGCCAGCTACGGGCGAAGGGTCCCACGTAAACTGACCGCAGGGCGGCAGCGATCATGGCGTAGTTTAGATGTAAGTCCTCGGGAAAATCCCGGTCAAGGCAAGTGTGGGGGCAAAGACCAGGTCAGCCGGATCGTATGTACAGTGCATCTGTTTATTTTTTTCAGGGGAGCATGCTATGTTGACGAATTACGTGAGCGCCATGCAGCACTGGCGCGGAAGAACTGACAGTGAAGAGGATTACGATGCATTTCGCTGGCACCAGTGGGTGCAGCCGCTGGATCTGAATGCGGACCCGCCTGCCTTTGCAGGAGAGCAGGGGTTTGCGATCATCGGCTTCTGCAGCGAACAGGGCGTCATGAGAAACAAAGGCAGGGTCGGCACGGCGCTGGCGCCGGACCTGATCCGGCAGCAGATGGCGGGCCTGCCCTGTACGTTTGATCAGAGTGTGAAGATCTTCGACGCGGGGGATATTCTGTGTCAGGAGATCTCCATGGAGGAGGGCCAGGCCCTGCTCGGGCAGGCGGTCCGGCAGATTCTGTCGCTGAACCTGTTTCCGATCGTGCTTGGCGGCGGGCATGAGACGACGTTCGGGCACTACCTGGGACAGCTCGCCTACCGGGAGGAACTCCTGGCTGCGGAGGGCGATGAGGACAAGAAACCGGACATCGGAATCGTCAATTTCGATGCCCATTTCGATATGCGTCCCTACGACAGGGGCTCCAGTTCAGGATCCATGTTCCGTCAGATCGCGGACATCTGCGAGCAGAGAGGGATGAAGTACGGGTACATGCCGCTCGGAATCCAGAAGCACAGCAACACCGTCAGTCTGTTTCGGGAAGCGGACCGGCGCGGGGTCAGGTACGTGCTGGCCAGGGACCTGCAGTACGGGTCGGTGACCTCGGTCTACGAGAAAGTGGACACCTTCATGTATGAGCATAAAAACGCCTATATTACCATCTGTACGGACGTGTTCTCATCTGCCTTTGCGCCCGGCGTCAGCGCGACGCAGGCCCTCGGCCTCGACCCGGAGGCGGTTCTGCCGATCATCAAGCACATCCTGCGCACACGCAAGGTGCGGGGGTTTGACATCTGTGAGATCTCGCCGCGTTTTGACCAGGACAACACCACGGCCAGCCTCGGCGCGGTACTGATTTTCTCTGTGGTCAACACGATCTGCAAGTTAAAAAATCTGGCGATCGGAACAGGGACGGAATACTACGATTGAGAATTTTGCCATTTGATGAAAATATTCTGAAAAATTCATCGGCCCTTCATTGAAAGGGCCGCTTTCATATGGTAAAATAAAGAAAACGTTACAGAAGGAGGTCTCTTTATGAAAGTAATTATTACAGGTAAAAATTATGCTCCAAGCGACAAGCTGAAGGAGACCATTGAGAAGAAATTCGAGAAGCTCGACAAGTATTTCTCCAACGAGATCACAGGCAACGTCATGGCGATCAAGGAGAAGGGAAACTACAAGGTCGAGTCGACCATCAACGCCAATGGTACCATTTTCCGGGCGGAGGTCCGTTCCGGTGACCCGTACGACTGCGTTGACAGGTGCATCGAGAAACTGTCCAGCCAGATGTCCCGGTTCAAGACCAAGCTGCAGAAGAAGCACAAGGGACAGAAGGCAGTCGACTTCGCTGAAATTCCTGCCTTTGAGGAACCGGAGGAAGAAATCCACGTTGTCAAGAGAAAGAAGTTTGACCTGTCTCCGATGACCGTGGATGAGGCGATCGTACAGATGGAACTGTTGGAGCACAATTTCTTCGTATTCATGAACATTGAAACAGACGCAGTCAACGTAGTTTATCGCAGAGATGATAACGACTACGGACTTTTGGAGACGACCTATTGATCGGAGACTGAACCTTAACGGACGGAGCGGCCCAGCCCCGCCCGTTCTTTTTTTTGCCGGTGGCCCGGTTGTGTATTGAATCCGGGGACCTTTTTCGGTAGAATATAAATGCAGGATTATGCAAAGGCAGAGGAGAAGACATCGTGCAGGAATCGATCAACGAATTTTTCGACAATATCATTTCGGAAATCGGGATTTTTGATGTCATAGACATACTGATCGTAGCTTTTGTGATCTACAAAATCCTTGGATTTATCGTGAAGACGCGGGCGGTCCAGATTCTGAAGGGAGTTCTGGTGCTGATCGTGGCACTTATCGTGTCCGATGTCCTGGACCTCTATACCCTGAACTGGCTCTGCAAGGGCGCGGTAGCCATGGGCGCTGTCGCCATTCTGGTCGTGTTCCAGCCGGAGCTGCGGCGCGCGCTCGAGTCAGTGGGCAGAGGCAGTTTCCTGCGACCGAGCATCCTGCAGGAGGACAAAGAACAGGTCAAGCACGACGTCAATCAGATCGTTCGTGCGGTGGACGATTTCTCAGCGAACCATGTCGGCGCCCTGATGGTCTTTGAAGGGCAGACCGTACTGGAGGATATCGTAGAGACCGGAACGGTTCTGGACGCTACGATTTCCGAACAGCTGCTTGGCAATATCTTTTATGAGGGATCCCCTCTGCATGACGGCGCGGCGATCATCCGCGAGGGTAAAATTCATGCAGCCGGATGCGTGCTTCCGCTGACCGGCAATCAGAATATAGGAAAGAACCTGGGCACCCGGCACCGGGCCGGACTGGGCATTACGGAGCACTCCGATGCGCTGGTGCTGATCGTCTCCGAGGAGACCGGCATCATTTCGATGGCACAGGATGGCAGAATGGACAGGTTCATGGACCGCAAGAGCGTGGAGAAACAGCTGCTTGATTTCTATCTGAAGAACAACGACCTGTCCGAGAGAATCGACAAGGTTCCATGGGCGAAAGACCTGGTTCGCCGGATGAAGGAACAGAGCAAGGTGAAGGAAACTGCATTCGGAGACTGGGACAGCAGGGATACGACGCAGGAGATTCCTGCGGATGAGCTGCAGAAGGCGGCCAGAAGATTCAGCGATGAAACGAAGGACCTGAATGAGCTCAAGGACCTGGAAGACCTGCTGAACGATCAGGATCCGGAGCCGGAGATGAAGGAGGACGACCATGCTTAAGAACAAAAAGTTTCAGGCGGTCCTCGCCCTTCTGATCTCGATCGGGCTCTGGATGTACGTCATGGGGACGGTAGATCCCGTCGTAACGACAACGGTCCATGACATAAGAGTTGAGAAGATCAATGAAGATGTCCTGGAGGAGAAGGGTCTGCAGGCGAGCCTGGATGCTCCGAAGACGGTCAACATCGTTCTGAAGGGAGCGCGCTCGGATGTAAATGAGGCCAAGGAGAGTGAGATCCGGGCAACGGTCGATGTGTCCAACTGCGACTACGGAGAGAACGAAACAGAAATCAAAATCAAATTCCAGGATGACATATCCGGAGTGAAGGTAGACAGTATCTCGCAGAAGACAGCAATATTCACGGTACAGTAAGAAAGGAGTATATCATGGGTAAGGTTTTGTTAGTTATTCTGATCATCATCGTGCTGATCGTCATCTGGCTCATTTCCACCTACAACGGACTGGTCAGAAGCAGGAATACGGTAGATGAGGCTTATTCCACAATGGATGTATACCTCAAGAAGAGATTCGATCTGATCCCGAATCTGGTCGAGGCGGTGAAGGGATACGCGACCCACGAGAAGGAGACCCTGCAGGCGGTCATCGCCGCGCGCGGACAGATCCAGTCCGCAGGCACGCAGGCGGAGAGAATCGAAGCCGAGAACGCGCTGTCCGGAACACTGAAATCTCTGTTCGCGGTCGCGGAAGCCTATCCGGACCTGAAGGCGAACGCCGGATTCATCGATCTGCAGCAGCAGCTGAAGAAGGTGGAAGAGGACATCGCCAACTCCAGGAAATACTACAACGGCAGCGTCAAGGCATATAACAACAAGTGCCAGACTTTCCCGTCGAGTTTCATTGCCGGGACATTCCGCTTCGAGCCGCGCACCATGTTCGAGGTCTCCAGAGAAGAGGAAAGAGAAAATGTCAAAGTTGAATTCTAGACAGATTAATCATCCGGGCAGCCTTCGCGGGAAGGCGTCCGGATTTTTTGTCCTGCTGTTTCTGATCGCAGCCGTTCTGGCGCTGCCGGCCATGCTGGCTGAGACGGCACATGCGGACAGCGGCGGCTACACAACGCCGTCCTATGATGTCAATGTTGTCACGGATGAAGACCATGTATTCCACGTCAGCGAGGAGATTCACGTCGACTTCTATGAATACCGGCACGGGATCTACCGCTACATTCCGAACGGCAGCCGCTACTATGGCGTCCGCAACGTCCGCGTACAGGGCTATACCTATGATGTCTATTCGGAGAGCGGCAATACCGTCGTACAGATCGGTGACCCGGACTACACGGTCTACGGACCGCAGACTTACCGGCTCACTTATGACATCGTCGGCTACAGGGACGATACTAAGACAGAGGACTACCTCTCGCTCGACCTGCTGCCGACCGGCTGGAACACGGAGATCGAATCATCCAGCCTGCGGATCGAGTTTCCGAAGGCAATCGATGACATTGAGACCTATGTCGGATCCTACGGAGACGAAGGGGACGGCGGTTATTTTGACATATCGTCAAAAGGCGATGTGTACACGGCGGTATCCAAGGACACGATTCCAAGGGGCGTCGGCCTGACCATCAAGGCGACGCTTCCGGAAGGTTACTGGGTAAATCCCTACAGCAGAGACTCAGCTCTTCCCGGTATCTACGGGATTCTGGCCGTCATGGGTATGCTGATGCTGCTCCTGTGGCTGTTCATCGGAAGAGACGATCCGGTTATACCGACGGTGGAGTTTTATCCGCCGGAGGAGATGGACCCGCTGGAGATCGCCTATGTCGGCAACGATGACGTCAGTTCCAGGGACATCTCCGCCCTGTTCATGTACCTGGCCCATAAGGGGTATGTGGAGATCCGGGAAGACGGGAAGAAGTCCTTTACCTTAATCAAACGGGCGCCTCTGGGACCGGATGAGCGCCACCATACGCGCGAGGTATATCACACGCTGTTTTCCGGGCGCAGGACGGAAGTGGAACTCAGGCATCTTCCGCAGAGTTTCGGAGAGGTCGCGGCCAAAACTCCTTCCGATGTGAAGCGGAACATGGAGAAACGGCAGCCATCGTTCTCCGCTGTTTCAAAGGCAGGGCGGGCCCTCGGCCTGTTCTTCTGCCTGCTGATCCCGCTGATCGCCGCGGCATCCTATGCATGGCTGACCTATGGGGCGGGCGCAGGACTTACCGGCCTGATCCTTGCGATCATCATGTTCGTATCCATGGTCACGCTGGTGGCTAAGACGGATGCCTTCAGGACGAGGAAGCGCCCCGTCCGGATCATCATCGGATTTCTGATCTACCTGGCGGCAGCGGTAGCGGAAGCGGCGCTCTTCTTCGCGGACTACCCGCTCCTGTCGGTGATCTTCTTCTGCTCAGCGATGGCTGCGGCAGTAGCGACCATCTTCGTCCGCCGGAGAATGAACAACGAGATTTTCGGCAAGGTGCTCGGCTTCCGCGAGTTCATCCGGACTGCGGAGTATGACCGGCTGAAGATGCTGTCGGACGAAGATCCGGAGTACTACTTCAATATCATGCCCTACGCCTGCGTCTTCGGCATGGCCACGAAATGGGCTGATAAGTTCTCCGACTTCAGAATCCCGCCTCCGGCCTGGTATCACTCTACGACCGGAACCTGGGATCCTTACTTCGGCCACCACATGTACTTCTACACCGGAAACAGCATCGGCAATGCCGTTGCCAGTCACTATAAGGCGATCGGCTCCGACATCCTGTCCAGCGCAGTCGACAGCGGCGGCGGTGGCGGCGGCTTCTCGGGCGGCGGATTTTCCGGCGGCGGCTTCGGCGGCGGCGGCGGCGGATCGTGGTAAGCGCGTAGGGTTTTCGCGGGGTGCGCTGGAAGAAT
>JAZNNY010000113.1:0-9613 GCA_045580505.1 Lentihominibacter sp. | reverse complement strand
GTTCATTGAAAACCTCCTCCGGCGCGCCATAGCTTTCGATGGTGTCGCCTTTGACGCAGATGATCTTATCGGAAATCTTCTGTGCAAGGTCGATTTCGTGCAGAGACATGATCACCGTGATGCCCTTTTCCTTCGCCATGGTACGGAGGATGGACAAAAGCTCCAGCTTGTGCCGGATATCCAGAAAGGACGTGGGTTCATCCAGGATGATGATCTCCGGCTCTTGGCAGATAGCGCGGGCCAGTAGGATGCGCTGGCGCTGACCGTCACTGATGGCGTTGAAGTCCTTGGGGCCAAGCTCGGTCGCGTGCACCACCGCCATAGCTTCATCGACCATCCGCTCGTCTTCCTCTGTGAGCAGGCCCAGCTTGCCGGTGTAGGGATAGCGGCCGCTGGCCACGATATCGTAGCAGGTCAGAAGGTCTGTCTTCAGCCGCTCGGTCAGCACGACCGCCATCTTCTGTGACAGGTCGCGGTAATTCATGCGATGCAGGTCCTGTTCGTCGAAGATAACCTTACCCTTGATCAGCGAGAGCTGCCGGGTAATGCTCTTTAAGATCGTGGACTTGCCGGCGCCGTTTGGCCCGATCAGGGTCACGATCTCGCCCCGCTTTATATCGATGCAGATGTCTCTGATGATCGCCTTGCCGTTATAACCGACGGACAGATCGTCCATGCGGATGTAGATATCGGAGGCCGTCTTGACTTTACTCATTTGGCGCCCCTCCTTCTGCTGACCATCATATAGATCACGACCGGCGCGCCAAACACGGCGGTCACGGTGCTGATGTTGAGTTCAATCGGCGCGAACGCCAGCCTCGCGATCAGATCGCAGACCATACAGAACACGCCGCCGCCAAGGGCGCAGCCCGGAATGACCACGAGCGGCTTCGAGGTTCCCATAGCCCCTTTGACCAGGAAAGGAACCGCGATTCCGACAAAGGAGATCGGCCCGGCAAATGCTGTGACGCAGGCAGAAAGCAGGCTCGACAGCGTGATCAGCGCCGCCCGGAAGAACTTGATGTTAACGCCCAGACTCTGCGCGTACATCTCTCCCATCTGATAAGCCCCGATGGGCTTTGAAAGAGTCATGGTCAGGATGAATCCGACGCCGCAGACCACAAGGCAAACACCCACGTTCGACCAGGTCATGCCGGAAAAAGAGCCCTGCGACCAGCCGTGCAGGTTGGCGATGTCCGAATCCTCTGCAAAGGTGATCATGAACTCCGTCACCGCATTGCAGATGTAGCCCACCATGATGCCGGCGACCAGGAGCATGCCCATATTGGGGACCCGGTGGGAGACCGCGAGCACGAACAGGGTCGCGATCATGGATCCGATGAAGGCCGCTGCAATCAGGGTGAATGAGGAAACGTGTTTCGCGTTCTGCAGAAAAACGATCAGGACAAAGGCCACGACCATCTTGGCGCCGGAGGAAATGCCCAGCACATAAGGACCCGCGATCGGATTCTCAAAGAAGGTCTGCAGCAGAAAGCCGGCCAGCGCCAGCGCTCCGCCCAGGATCATGGATACGAAGATTCTGGGCAGCCGGATGGTCCAGATGATGTCGAGGTTCTTCTCTGTCCCCTCCCGAAGGAAGATCGCGCGCGCGATCTCACCTACGCTGATATCGACGTTTCCGGAATTGATGTTGATGACCGTGATCACGACAAAGGCCGCCAGCATGCCTGCGAATACCGCAAAGCACCTGGTCCTCCGCCGGAAATTCTCCGCATGAAAGCCGCCGGTGATCCCGGCGGCTTCCTGCCCTGTTAACATTTCTTCTTGTTTCTTCTTCATGGTTTCAGTGAAGCTCCTATTGCAGCTTCTGAATGTATTTCAGATCCGTCGGGTTCTCTTCAGAGAAGAGCTTATGAAAATCGAGAATCATATCCGCAACGATATCCGTTCTCTGGTACATGGAACTGCCGGTAACCCAGCAGTTGCCGTTCTGTACGGCTGCCATCTTCTCCATGACCGGATCCTTGGCCTTGAGATCGTCAAGGCTCTTGACGGATCCGTCGATGCTGCCGTTATAGATGATGTAATCCGCGTCCACGGCAGTATCATAGAATGTTTCCACGGACATGTCAATGGATGTTCTTCCGTTCTCATCGTCCAGGTCTTTGAAGATATATCTGGCGCCGGCGATCTCGATCATCTTCGGGATATAGTCTGTGCTTCTTCTGACGACGACCTTGCCGTCACTGGAAATGTAGAAGAAGGCAACGGTCTTTTCTGTGTTCTCAAAGTCGTCCAGATCGCTGATCGAAGCCATCTGCTCATCGAAGAAGGCATTCGCCTGTTCTTCGTGGTCTGTCAGCACCCCATAGAGTTTGATCCACTCAGCCCGGCCCATGGGATCGGACTCGTAGCTGGACCGATCCACCATGACCGGAATGCCCAGGTCTTCGATCATCTCCTGCACCTCCGGCGTATGGTCGATCATGGTCGATTCAATGGCCAGGTCGCATTCCTCGTCCAGCATGGTCTCATAGTCCGGCGCGCTGTACTTACCGGCGTAGATGATATCACCGTTTTTCATCGCTTCCTTCGGAGCGTCAAAGGTCCATGCGTCCGCTTCGATGGAGGACATCCGGATATTATCCATGGCATCTGCCGAACAGAACATGGCCATGGTGGCCGTCGCCGCCAGATAGATCCGGTCGAGTGGCTTCTGCAGTGGGATGATGTCCGCCTCCAGCCCCTCCGGAGCGCTGCCGCCCTCCGGAATCAGGAGGAACCGCTGGTGGTCGTGAATGTCCACCAGGTCGTAGCCGCCCTCGTAGCGGTAGACGCTGTACTGGTCCGCCCGCTCAAGTTCCAGCGTCGACTCATAGGTCAGGCCCGCGATCTCTGGCGCCTGCCCATCCGCAGCTGCGTCCTCGCCGCTGCCTGCGCTTCCCCCCGAGCCGCCGCATCCGGTGAAGATGCAGGTCATTCCCATGCACATGGCAAGGAACAATGCCAGCATGCAACGTTTTCTGATATGCTTTTTTTCTGTCCGTCTACTCATGGATGATCTTTTCCTCTTTGTTTTTCTTTATATACTGATTGAGCAGCTGATCTGCCGCCTTCGTTTCTCCGAAGATTTCTCCGTATACCTTGGCCCATTCCGCCCTGGCATAGTTCGTCTCCTCATCGCAGGCACGGTCGATCAGAAGCGGAACCGCCAGGGAGGAGAATCTGGTCTGCAGTCTCTGCAGCTGTTTCAAAGATTCCTCCGCGGCATCCTTTTCTTCCTGTGAGCTCTTCTTCGTGACCTTAGCCGGCAGCGCATCCCCCGGAAGGACTGCCAGGTCCGCCTTGTTCTTCACGATCTCACGGAAATCCGGTTTCTCGAAATCGCCGATCTCCTTTATCTTATCATTTTTTAAGTCCTTTGCAAGGTCGCCGACGAGGCTGACTGCATCTGTTTTCTTCAGACCTTTAATTACCTCTGCCGCCTCCTTCGAAGCGATGTAGGAATGTTTCACCGGTTTTGTGATGATGACACAGTCCTTTTCAAGGCCTGCCGGTATCTCAACTTTCTCCGGAACGATCAGATAGTTGACGACGTTGTTCTGATAGAGCTCGTTCGTCAGTTCGTTCTCAGATTTGGCAATAGGTTTGCCCTCCTCATCGTATTCGATGGCCGGCTGGTTTTCCGCCGCCTTCTGCTCTTCTTCTTTCTCTACGGCCTGCGCGGTCTCTTCTGCGCCGGCGCCTGCCGCTTCAGCTTCTTCTGCTACTGTCGGTTCATCCGCTTTTAGTGCTTTGTCAGCGATGGTTTCCTTGGTCTCGGGCTGGCCTGCCTTTGCGGAAGCATCAGTCTTCGCTGCCGGCTTAAGTCCTGTACCCGTTCCCTGGTCGATCGAGATCAGGGTGATGCCCTGCTCGTAATGGAACACCTTGAAGTACTTGGCATACTTGATCTTTTCCGTTCCGGCCTGCTTGAGTCCGAGAAGGTCCGGCGCCTTGTCCGTCAGCTTCTTGGTGTTGGTCACATGTCCGTCCGTTCCGGCTGCGGCGTTCTTTCCGGCAGCCCCGGCGTCCGCGCCCGCCTTGTAAATAAAGATGGTGTATTTGATCCAGTGCGGCTGGGACATGGCAGTCGTCCGCCCGATGATGGTATTGTTGGCGTTCAGCTTCACCGGGATTACGAATGTAGAATTGCCCCCGCCCTGCTTGGAGTAGACCCTGCCGTTCGCCTTGAGGGAATCGTACTTGCTGCTGCTAAACTCAATGGTGGCATAGGCCTTGCCTCCCTTGACCGTGATCTTGTTGCAGGCGATATAGGCCAGCCTTCCGGACCCTCCTTTCCAGGAGAACTTGTCCGGCGTATAGACACCGTCCTTCAACCCGGTGGAGTTATCGACTGTGCCGGTGCTCTTGTCCGAATCATCCTTCCACTTTGAAACCTCGTCGGCCTTATTATCGTTCCTGAACTTGGTCTGCGTGCCGCTGGTCTTCTCGGAAGCGCCTTTTTTCGTGGTCTTTTTCTTTCCGGTTTTGATGGATGCGCCATCCTTCACCTTCACCGCTCCGCTGCTGTAGAAGATGATCCACTTATCCTTTCTCCAGGGTTCGGTCGTCGGATCCCCGTCGCTTTCGTATTTCTTTGAGTGCGGGGTGATGGCCAGTTTCTTGTCCAGCGCTGAAACCGGAACCGTGAAAGTGTAATAGCCATTTACAATGTTCGCCTTGATCCATTTGGACTTGCCGGCCTTTTTTGCCTGGGTCGGCGTTCCCATGTAGACATAGTCGTAGCCTTCCCCGTTCAGTGTAATGGTCGCCGTCATGGATCCGTCTGCCGCCTTTTTCAGGATGACCTGCGCCGGATCGGTCGACTTCGGATAGAGGTAAAACATCTTCCGGTCTGTGGTCGCCTTCACCTTCCAGGTCCCGGTCGTAATCTTCTTCTTGCCGGACGGAGTTACCTTGCCGCCCTGCTTACCGGGAGTCGAAGGCGTGTCCCCTCCGGCTGGTTTGCCCGGATTTGCCGGATCCGTCTGTCCGCCCCCGCTCTGGGATTCACCGTTTTCCGGGATGTCCGTGCTGTCGCTGATCTTCTCGGCCTTTTCCGTCAGAACGAGTTTGTAAGTGTAGTTGACCCAGTGGGGCACAGTCATGGCCGTCGTTCTGACCGCGCATGGCTGCGCCTGCTCGGTGTTCACTTCCACCGGAACGGATACCTGCTGCTTTGAGATCGGATAGACGTCCTCTCCCATCTTGTTTGCGGCAGGATCGTAGAGAGACGGGGTCTCATTGTTGGACGGCGCCTCTCCCATGTAGATGTGCGTCATCTTGTCGCTGCTCGCCTTCATGATCGCAGTCGCCTTGCCGTCCTTGATCACGACCTTCTCACAAGTCATCTTGGCCTTGCCGGTTCCTCCGGCGAACGTGAAGCTGTCCGGCTTATAGGTGCCGTCAGCGAGCTCAGCCGGCGCGCTTTTCTTCTCACCGGCTGCTTCTTCAGATGTTGCTTCCTCTATTGCTTCGTTTGTTGCTTCGTTCGATTCTTCTGTCGTTTGCTCCTCAGCCGAAGCCGGCTCCTGCGCCGGCTGCGCGCTTTCCTGCGGTTCTGTCTGCGGCTGCTCCGCGGGCTGCGTTTCATCTACGGGCTGCGTTTCCTCCACAGGCTGTGTTTCTTCCGCCGGTTCCGCCTCCATCTCTTCCTCTACCGCAGCGGCCTGTTCCTCTCCGGATGCTTCGGCCTGCGCCGCCCCGTCCTCTGCAAAGGCAGGAAACGAGTACGACATCGCCACGGTAATGGCGAGAATGATTGCAAGCAGTTTTTTTCTGGTTTTCCTCATTCCGATCTGTCCTTTCCTTTGTCAGTCGCTGGTCCGTTGTATCAGAACGAAACACTTCAGGAATGCTCCCTTCTGATACAGCCGATGAACCAAGGGAGGGAACCGCCCGGTCCGGGCGGCTCCCTACGACTGAGGTTACTTTTTAATCTTAACCTTCTTTGCGGAGGACCACTTGGTATATACCATCTTGCCTCCGATTTTCTTATATCCTCTGACCTTGACGGTGTACTTCTTGCCCTTCTTGAGCTTCTTGACGACCTTCTTAGTCGCATTTTTCTTCGCGATCTTCACGGTCTTCGCCTTGGACCCGGTCTTGTACCAGACCTGATATCCATCTACATTGGCATTCTTCTTCCAGGTAACTGTGAAGGACTTCTTGCCGGCCTTCACCTTCTTCAATTTGATCTTAGTCGCCTTGACCTTGGTTGCTGCTGCCTTATCCTTTGCTGCCTGCTGGTTTGCCTTTTCCTTTTTTTCGATTGCTGTCTTAGCGTTATTGACTGCTTTGATATCGTCTGCGAGCGCTGCCTTCTGCTCATCCGTCAGCTTGCTGATCGCTGCCAGTGCTGCTTCAACTTTGGCCTTATTGGTTGGATTTGCCTTGGCTGCTGCGATGGCTGCTTCCGCTGCTTCCTTGTTGTCGATCGCCGTCTTCGCTGCGTTTACTGCTGCGATATCGTCCTTCAGGGCTGCCTTCTGTTCCTCCGTCAACTTATCGATTGCAGCAAGAGCTGCCTCGACCTTTTCCTTATTGGCCGGATCTGCCTTGACTTCTGCAATGGCTTCTTCCGCTGCTTCCTTGTTGTCGATCGCTGTCTTTGCCGCGTTTACTGCTTCGATATCGTCCTTCAGCGCTTCCTTCTGTTCATCCGTCAGCTTCTCGATCGCCGCAAGAGCCGCTTCGACCTTTTCCTTATTTGCCGGATCTGCCTTGGCTTCTGCGATCGCTGCTTCCGCTGCTTCCTTGTTGTCGATCGCTGTCTTTGCTGTATTTACTTCGACAATGCCATCTTCCAGACATGCTTTCTCTCCATCTGTCAACTTATCAATAGCATCCAATGCAGCCATGACATTTTCCTTATTGGCCGGATCTGCCTTGACCGTATCGATGGCTGCCTGAGCTGCTACGAAATTTTCCGCTCCACTGATCTTTTCGAGTGAAGGTACCGCTATGTAGTACTGTGCCGATGTCGTTGCCCCATCCTTCTTAATTGGAGCAACAGGATGTGCCCTACCGCACATTTTATAATCCAGGGACATCAAAATCTCCCCATTTGATTCCATGGTAATATCTTTGGTCAGTTCTTCATCATCGATCATACCCCAGTGTATCCACCCGTAAACTGTCGTATTCTTGGGGATGATATGGATATCGACCTTGCCGTCGTTGAACACCCATGTTGAGCCTTCCTGAGGTGACAACATTCCGAAAGCCGCCCCGTCTTCCTTGATAAAGGCAACATCTTCACCCTCATATTCGAAGCTGTTAACAGATATCAGTGCAGCCACGGCATCGTTGATCGCCTTAGCCATAGCATCAACTTCACTCTGCTGAGAAGCAGGTTTTCCTGTCACTACTGCATTCTTTGCAGCAGTGACAGCTTCTGCTGTTTCACTCGTATGTTTTTCCAGATCTGCCGGGATGGATGCGATTGCCGCATCTACAGCTGTATAGTCAGCTTTACTCTCATTCAATACCAATGAGCCATTAGCTTCATCGACCATTGCGATCCGCTCATACCAGGTTCCATTTTTCCGGGATTTAAGGGATAAATAGAACGGTTCGCCCCCTGTCAATGACTTCAGTGTTTCCGGATTTCCGAATGTCTCGACCCACTTGACGGGGACCGTAAATACATTGCCCTCTGCGAGCGCTATCGTTTTCTCTGCAGCATTCGCCTCGCTGAAAGATCCAACGTATACTTCACTGTAAGAGTCACTACCCATCGTAAGGATCAAATCGGATGCATAATTGTTTGAGTTCGGGCCGCCGACTGTATGCAGGTTTGCCGCAGATACTTTCAGCTTCTTGACGTTATTCGTAACTTCCAGCTGCTGATCGTATTCGTAATCGCCTGTTACCAGCGTCTTTGCTTGAGCATTGATTTCTATCTGCCTTGGATAAAATGCTCTTTCCAGCGAATTCTGTCCTTCGAGATACGTCGTATAATATCGATTTGAGATAGCAACAACCGGCACGTAGGTTTCTCCTTCGGAAATCGGGATCTGGAACTCCCATTTGCCGGCATCATTCTTATAGCCGTTGATCCAGTTATCTGTATTGGCTCCGTTGGCAACAGCCTGCTCGTACGTTCCCTTATAAAGCTTTTGATAGCCGTCTCCGCTGAGAGCCATTTTGAGCACTGTGTTGTCGTTACTCGCTTCCAGAGATGCTGAAACTGCCTTGAACATACCTGTGTTATTCGTAATCGATAGCTCCGTAGAACCATCTTCTGCTGCAAATACTGATGATCCCATTCCTGCCATGACCACCAGGGCAAGTATGGAAATCAGTAAGCGTCTCAAACTTTTCTTCATTTCCTCAATCCTTTCTTCTAGCTAGTTTGATCAATATCTATTTCTTCCTGCCCGTCTCCGGCAGGCAGCAAAAAACAAAACCTCTTCGCGATTCTTCGCAAAGAGGCTGTCTTCTCTATCACGCCAAAACAGAACAGAGCCAGGGTCTTTTCGTCCCTTGCCGATCTGCGGCTGACTATCACTGACAGAACTTTCTTCGGAAGTTCATCGCGTCAATCCCAAACCGGCAGGTTTCCTGGCTCCAGATCATCGCCCGCATGCGCCTTCTCAGAACGGCCTGTTCCAATGGCATGTGCATTTAGGCTCCCTGTCACAGTGACCGGATCGCTCAGGGGTTTCACCTGATTCCCTATTATCCCTATGGGCACCGGATTGATTTGTTCAATTGTAGTTCACATTTCTTCAGTCAACGTATCCTAACATACCTTCTCCCACTGCGTCAAGGTGTGCTGGGATACGGTGTCAAACGACCTTTCGAGGTTTCACCTTCTCAGAACGGGTAAAACCTCGAAAAGTCCTCGTTCTGTCCTCCTGTCCGGGCTTTCTCACTGAGCATATTCGAGGTTTGGCATCTCTGAAAGCGCCAAAACCTCGAAAACAGGATCCAGCTCTGTCGCTTCGCACCGCTATATTGCGGAAAATTCGAGGTTTGCCCCTCTCTGAAAGGAGTAAACCTCGAAGGTTCCTTCCACACCCGAAAACATCACTTAGAGATTGGTCCGTTCCTACTTCTGCCAGCCCCGCTTCAGCGGATCGACCGTCCCCGCGGCCTGATACAGCAGGGCGTTACAGATGGAGGCAGCTACGTTGCTTCCGCCCTTTCTTCCAAAGGCAGCAATGGCCGGGATGTCAAGTTCCTTGCAGAGTTCGAAGATTTCCTCCTTGCTCTCGACCACGTTGACGAAGCCGACCGGGACCGCGACCACGAGCGCCGGCCGCAGGCCTTCCCGGATCATTTCTGAAATGGCAATCAGAGCCGTGGGAGCATTGCCCGATACGAAGATGGCGCCCGGATGCTCCGATGCTCCGCGCCGCATGGAGGTGTAGGCCCGGGTCGTTCCCTCCGCCTTCGCCTGCTCCATGATCGCGGGGTCTGCCATGTAACAGATCGCCTGGGCGTCCAGTTTCTTAAGCGAGGGTTTGCTGATGCCCGACAGGGCCATATTGGTGTCGGTGATGAATACCCGGCCGCCTTCCTGCAGGGCAGAGAAGTCGGAGGCCAGCGGGCTTAGGAAGACAATTTCATCACACAACTCCTTGGCTCACAGAACGACATGGCT
>JAZNNY010000112.1:0-29316 GCA_045580505.1 Lentihominibacter sp. | reverse complement strand
AAGCTCGACACCCAGGCGAAGAACGTCTACGGCAAGGAAGACACGATGATCACCATCCAGCTGGATACCTTCCTGGCGGAGCGGTATGACATGTACTTCATCGACAAGGACGGCCAGAAAAAGCGCCCGTACATCATCCACAGAACCTCCATCGGCTGCTACGAGCGGACCCTGGCATGGATGCTGGAGAAGCACGCCGGCAAGCTCCCGACCTGGCTCTGTCCGGAGCAGGTACGTGTCCTTCCGGTCTCCGAGAAGTTTGCGGACTACGCGAATGAGGTCTTCAAGGAGCTGAGAAGAAACGGCGTCGACGTCACGGTCGATGACAGCTCCGAGAGAATCGGTTACAAGATCCGCGCGGCCCAGATGGAGAAGATCCCGTACATGCTGGTCGTCGGCGGCAAGGAAGCAGAGGACGGCACCGTATCCGTACGGTCCCGCTTCGCAGGCGATGAAGGTGTGAAGCCGCTGGCTGAGTTTGTCAGCGCGGTCTGCGAGGAGATCCGGACCAAGGAATTCCGCAAGGAAGAAAAGAAAGACGAGAAATAAAAATGAAAGATCTTCAGGACGTCTGCCGCGTTGCCCTCGTGCAGGCGCAGCCGGTCATGTTCAATAAAAAGGCAGGCCTGGCCAGGACGCTGGAACTGATCGAGGAGGCTTCCGGCCGCGGCACCGCGGAATCACGCGCTGACCTGATCGTATTCCCGGAGCTGTTCATCCCGGGTTATCCCATCGGGATGAACTTCGGCTTCAGCATGGGCAAGCGGACGGAGCCGGGCCGAAAGGACTGGAAACGTTACTACGATGCGTCCCTTGTGGCGGGAGGCCCGGAGTTCGAGCAGCTGGCGAAGGCGGCTGAGGAAGCGGCGGCTTATGTGAGCATCGGCTTTTCGGAGCGGGATGCTGTAAGCGGAACCCTCTACAACAGCAATGCGATCTTCAGCCCGGATGGAACCTGGTCGGTTCACCGCAAGCTGAAACCGACGGGATCTGAGCGCATGGTCTGGGGCGATGCGAACCGGGATTACTTCCCCGTGGTCGAAACGCCCTGGGGCCCGGTCGGAAACCTGATCTGCTGGGAAAGTTATATGCCGCTGGCGAGAGCGGCCCTCTACGAAAAGGGCATCACGATCTACATATCGCCTAATACCAACGACAACCCGGAGTGGCAGGCGACCATACAGCACATCGCCATTGAAGGTAAGTGCTTCTTCATCAATGCGGACATGATCGTGCGGAGATCCTCCTACCCGGAGGACCTGGCAAATGCGGAGGACCTGCGGGACCTGCCTTTGGAAGAAGAGGCGCTCATCTGCCGCGGCGGCAGCTGCATCATCGACCCGTACGGCCATTACCTCACGGAACCGGTCTGGGATGAGGAGACCATCATCTATGCGGATCTGGACATGCAGCTTGCGGCGGCGTGCCGGATGGAGCACGATGCGGCGGGGCACTATGCGCGGCCGGATGTGCTGGAACTGGTAGTGCATGAATAAAAATTGTGTTAATATATATGCATCTTGATCGAGGAAGGTACATAGTATATGGACGAAAAAAATATGAGAAGCGAGGTCGAGGAGATCGTTGAACTGGTCTTAAAGGACTATGAACAGGGACGTGACATCGACAATATGGACGTTTTTAACCTGCCGGACCGGGATGAGGTCATCTCAATCGTGGTCAAACTGCTGCAGGTGCTGTTCCCGGGATACTACCGGGACAAGGGCTATAAATTCTATAACATGTACAGCAAGCTGAATCTGCAGCTGGAGGATATCATGTACTACCTGTCGCGGCAGATCGCGCTGGCCCTGGCCTTTGACGGCAAGTACGGAACCTTAAAGGAGGACGACCTGGAAGAAGAGGCGCAGAAGATCGCAATCGAGTTCTTCCGGCAGATCCCGAAGATCCGGGCCAAGGTCAACACGGATATCCAGGCGACCTACGACGGGGACCCGGCGGCCTTTAATAAAGAGGAGATCGTCCTCAGTTATCCGGGCCTGCTGGCCTCGACCATTTACCGGGTGGCCCACGAGCTGCACCTGCTCGGCGTGCGGATCCTGCCGCGGATGATGTCCGAGTATGCCCACAGCATTACCGGCATTGACATCCATCCGGCAGCACGGATCGGTGACTACTTCTTTATGGACCACGGAACCGGCATCGTCATCGGATCGACGACCATCATCGGCGACCACTGCAAGGTCTACCAGGGCGTTACCCTGGGCGCGCTTTCGACCCGGGGCGGACATGCCCTGTCCGGAAGCCGGCGCCACCCGACCCTGGAGGACGATGTCACGATCTACTCCGGCGCATCTATTCTGGGCGGAAATACCGTGATCGGCAAGGGCTCGATCGTCGGCGGCAACGCCTTCATCACTGAATCGATTCCGCCGGGCTCCCGCGTGAGCATGGACGGAAGCGTCGCAGCTGGCCGGCGGAGCGATGCGGCTGAAGTAAAGGCAGGCGGACCGGGCGTTCGCGTCGAGCAGTGCGACACCAACTGTGACACCTGCGACAATGACGACTGCTGGGTCGGCAACGTAACTAACTGGGAAAAGGATTGAAAGCAACCGGGGAATGGACCTGAATCTGATTGGAAATGAAACGGACAGAAACACTGTTTAGCAAAAATGCAATCAACACCGGGCGCCAGAACGAATTCGACTGGGCGAAGGCATTCACGATCCTGGTGATGGTTGTCGTACACGTATATGAAATGATGGGGATGTATGAGCCGGAGGCGACCCCGCTTTCCGGCTCCTTCCGCATCATTCTTGAGTTTTTGGCGGGACCGACGGGGGCGCCCCTGTTCATGTTCTCCATGGGCATCGGGCTGATCTATTCCAGAAATACTGCGCCAGGGAAGATGTTCATCCGCGGGGCAAAGCTCATGCGAAACGGCTACCTGCTCAGTTTCTTCAAGGGGACCCTGCCGCTTCTGATCGGGGTTCTCCTGCTGGGACAGAGCTCGCAGTACGGGATTGCGGATTCATTTTTCATGGTCAGCATCCTGCAGTTCGCAGGGATGGCCTTCTTTGTAATCGCCCTGATGAAGATCGGCCGCTTTTCACTGCCTCTGATGCTGGCGGTGTCCATTGCGACCTCCATCGCAGGGACGTGGCTGGCTCAGATTCCCGTCCCCACATGGCCGGGATACTTCCTGGGCCTGCTGTATGTGACCAACGATACCGTGTCCTTCCCGCTGATGACCTGGCTGTTTTACCCGGTCGCGGGCATGATCTACGCAAGTGTTCTCCAGCATGTGACGGACAAAGGCAGGTTTTACCGCAGATGTTTCCTGATCGGCGCCTGCGGGACAGCGCTCACCTGCATCGTTTACAAGCTGGCAGGCCTGAACATCATGACCTACTACCAGCTCTATGAGAGGACCTTCTATCACCAGACGATCCTCCACTATATCTTCACCATTTTCGTGATCCTGCTGGCGATGGCGATCTACTATCTGTGCTCCGAGCTGGTGAAGGCCGGGCCTGTGACAACGGCAGTGTCATTCCTCGGCAGGAATCTGGATGTCATTTACATCGTGCAGTGGATCGTGATTTGCTACGTCACCATATTCGTGGAGCTGATGGAGATCCCGCATTTTGACTGGAAGAGGATTCTGATCATGGGGTTCGTTCTGGTCATCGTATCGTGCCTGATCACCAGGGGCTACCTGAGATGGAAGGAGAAAAGGCAGGCCAGACGGTCTGAATAAGATGTTTTCACATTCTGTCCGGCAATCCCGGCCAGGATCAGAATGGAGCCAATGATTCCTGCCGTGCCCAGCGCTTCGCCGAGCAGCAGCCAGCCAAGGACTGCCGTGGTGAGCGGGTTCAGTGCGCAGATGATGCCCGTGGCTTCCGAGGAGAGCGGCTTCTGCGCGACCGGCTGCATGGTGAAGCCGAAAGCGGTGCAGAGGACGGCGAGGCCGATGAGCGCGAGCCACTGCCCTCCGGTCTGCGGCAGCTGCGGTGTTTCAAACAGAAATGAGGCGATGAGGCCCATCATACCCATGATTCCGATATAGAGAATGCCGAGGGTCATGGGTTCGTATTTTTTTGAGAGCCGGTCGGTGATGATGATGGCAGCAGCGTAGAGGAGGGCGGCGCTGGAAGAGGAGACCGGCTTCCCGCTCCTGGTGCGGGGGCGCAGCGGCGTAGCCCCGACAGAGGAATGCCGGCAACTCCTTCCGGCCATGCAGGAACTTCTGTATGCGGCGGATAAGTATCATCAGCTTTCGGGGGAGATCGCGGGGCTCGAACGCGGCACGATCCGGATCGGCACCTCCTATTACGCCTACTACGACTGGTTTGCCCGGCTGATTGCAGGCTTTGAGAAGGCGTACCCGGGCATCCGGGTCGAGATCGTCGAGGGAACCAGCAGTGAACTGCTGAGGGATAAGCAGGAACTGAAGGCGGACCTCTGTATCATAAGTGAGCGGGCAGGGCTGGGCAAAATGAGATGGATCCCGCTGACGAGCGATCAGCTGCTGGCCTGTCTGCCGAAGGATCACCCGCTGGCGGGAAGCGGGAGCTTCCCCGTATCTGCCTTTGCGAAAGAGGATTTCATCGAACTTTATCCGGGCAAAGAAACGGACAATTCCCGCATGTTCGCCCGCTGCGGGGTGCGCCCGAAGGTGCGTTACTCCAGTTCGGACAACTACGCGGCCTATGCCATGGTCGCAGCGGGGCTTGGGATCACCTGCACGAACGCCATCATCGGAGAAGCCTTCACGGAAGGCGTGGTCTACCTGCCGCTCGATCCGCCGCAGACGGTGAAAATCGGAATGGCCATGCCTGCGGAGGAGGTCATGTCGCCGGCTGCCAGAAAGTTTGCCGGATATGCCAGGGATAGATTTCGCTAGAATCCTGTAGTTGCAATGGGTTTTCCGGTGGGTTATAATTTTAACAACTAGTTGCATATAGTGGTAGAAAAGAAAGAGTGGGAAGAGATGAGAGAGAATGCAGTGAAACATTCGGTGAGGACACTGACGCTGGCAGCGATGCTGCTTGCGGTCTGCATGATCGCAGGAGGACTGTCGGGAAGTCAGAGTAGCATGGCGTATGCGAGCGTCGGCAGCGTGAACGGGACATACTACGATAATTTCGACGACCTGGTCGATGATGTCGGAAGCAGGAGCGGCGAAACCTTCACGATCGCGATGACCCAGGATTGGAAAGCCGGCAGCAATAGTGATTTTGACCAACGACTGATTATTCCTAAGAACAGCCGGGTCACATTTAATATGCACGGATATGTCTTCGACCGGAGCAGGGTTCATTACGATGGCTGGACCAGCAATGGAGAACTGATCTGTGTGGAGAGCGGCGCGACCCTGACCATCAATGGGGGATCTGAGAAGAGGAAACACACGCACAATATTTTCACCTCATTAAAGAGAAGCGACTATGCATCAACGCCGGCTACGTTTGAAGGCGGCCTGCTGACCGGCGGCGACAGCACCAACGGCGGCGGCGGCATGCACATCAAGGCGGATGCGAATGTTACGCTGAACAATGTCACGATAGCGGGCTGCCGGGCGGAGCAGCGGGGAAGCGACGGATTCGGAGGCGGTATCAGCATCGCAGGATCCGGCACGACCCTTAAACTGAACGACTCTACGATCACCGGATGCTACGCTTACAATGATGGCGGCGGCATCCATGTGGACAACGACAACAATGTCCGCATCGAGCTAGTGGGCTCCCATGTGGATAAGAATTACAGCGGAAGCGATGGCGGCGGCATCGATGTGGAGGGAGAGTCGATCGTCATCAAGGGAGACGAGAACTCGACGATCTCTAACAACATGACTCAGATGTATGGCGGCGGTGTCTACCTGTGGAACGACGAGGAGACCCTGACCGGAACGGGCAAGGGCCTGACCATCGAAGGGAACCACGCCCGGGAAGGCGGCGGAATCTACACCCAGGAGGAGACCATCAGTCTCTCTTCGCTCAATATCCTGAATAATGAGGTCGATTTCTGGTCTGTCGGTTATGGTGGCGGCGTCTATGTCAACAATGACAATACGGTTATCCTGAACTGCAGGATCACCGGAAACAGAGCCAACGTAGGGGGCGGTGTCTACACCAACGTTGATGAAGATCCGGTCAACGAGGGCTTTTTTGTGAACGGGGCCACGGTCATAAAGGACAACGTCGGAAGGTCAGCTGGCAGCAACTTGACCCTGGTCAACGGAAATAACCGCGTCAGGTTTGGCCTGACCAGCGGTGCGGACGTACATATGGGATATACACAGTACCCGTCCTGGTACTCACCAGCGAAGTATTACCAGGTAACCGATGGGAAAGCCGGTGATACGATCAAGGCATCCAACTGTCTTCGCTATCTCACGCCGGACGATCCCGCCCATCATTTCACCTTCAATGAGGCCTACGACAATCGTAAGATTTTCTATGTCACTGACGGTAGTGATGATGAGTCGATCGTAGGGCAACGCTACACCAGAGCTCCGCGGGAACAGGTCTCTGTCAATGACGCGGCTCCCAAGATTGTAGGAAGTGTCGATGCCGGTGGGGATAAGGCCAGCGGCGACAGAGGAGACTATGCTCTGCTCCGCGGCTTCTTCCGTCACGAGAAGACCGACAGCGGCACGGTCGACCGCGACGCCATCTTCTATTATTCGGACGGTATGTTCTATGGGAATCCGTATGAGTATAACGATCACCTGGCGACAGCCTCCTGGGTTCTGGCCTTTGCAGGATCCTATCTGCGAGAGGGAGGCGGACATGCGGATTCATACAAATATAAGCATGCGTGCGGCCGCCAGTTCCTGTCGGACATCGGCTGCCCGGATGAGAACATCTATGTGAACGACAGTATGACCCAGAAGCCGGGACTGGACACCATCGGCGTGACCATCGGGAGCAAGAATCTGCAGGCGTACGAAGTGGGAACGAATAAACTAAAGGACAATGGTGATGTCCTGATTCCGGTCTCCGTCCGCGGCGGCGGCTATGAGGCCGAGTGGGCCAGCAACACGACCCTGGGAACAGGAGACGCACGGAAAGGTGAAGCACAGGGATTCTCTGAAGCGGCCGATCAGGTCATGTCTGAGATTGACTACTATATTGCCAAACACGGACTGGAGGAGAAACTTGCAAACGGACAAGTGAAGTTCTGGGTCACCGGATTTTCACGGGCGGGCGCTACGGCCAACCTGGTCAGCAAGCGCTTGGTCGAAAAATACGCTGCCGGAACACAGGACAAACCAAATCAGGTCTTCGGCTACCCCTGCGAGCCTCCTAAGGGCGGTACGGACAAAGCAGAGCAGCTGGATCCTGAGAAGTACTACTGCATCCACAACCTCATCAACGATGGAGACATGGTTCCACTGGTCGCGCCGGGCGAGATGGGCTTCAAGCGCTACGGCGTAGACCACTACATTCCGGGAACTGAGGCAGGTAGTCTCGGAGATGTGGACGAATACGGGGTCAAAACGATTCCGGGCAAATCCAATTCCAACAATGGTAGTATCGATGTCACGACCTACGTAGACAATGCCCCGCTTAAAACGAAGACTGAGGAATACAACGCGAAAAAAACCGAGATGATGGCGAATCTCAAGTCGATCGACTCTGAGATCATTTTCGATGACTATTTCCACCCCATGGCCATGGACTTCTTCCCGGGAACATCGACCTATGAGGCCGGCGCCTACGATAATACCCACGTAGAGGACTTCCTGAAGGACTTCTTTGCCATTCTGCAGGATGCCCCCGGTGATGATGATTCCCAGAAAGAAGCCCGGACAGCAGTCCGAAGCCGGCAGCAGTACGCGGGAGATCCCGTCGAGATCAATGGTGTGACCTATAGTACCATTCAGCAGGCGGGGCGGGATACTATGTCGCTGCTCTTCAGCCTGTCGGAGGAGGATTCTGCTTCCTTCGCTGAGAGGGCCGGCAGCATCATGAACAGCATCTCTACCATCAGCCTGAACCCCTTCAGCTCGGACATCACCATGGTGACGATCTGGAAGAAGGTCATCGGGAACTGGACCGACCGGACTGATGCGGAGAAGATGACGTATATCAACTTCCTATGGGATGCTTTGGCTCAGACGAAAGCCCTCGAAACTCTGCCGCCGGATGATCTGGCCAGGCTGGAGAAAAACTGGCCGACGTTGGCGGATATGATCTTCCGCTTCGTAGAGGCTGACTACAGATTCTATCCGGGATCCAATGGCAAGGCCTGGGCGGGAGGCTCATCCAATAGTATGATGTATACTCCGACGTTCATGACCTTTGCCTCCTATATCCTGAAAAACCATGCGCCCGAGGTGGGCATCGCCTGGGCCAGGATCGAGGATAACTATTACGGAGGAGAGGACGATCTCAAGGAGTACGTGATCGAACCGGGCACCTACAAGCCGGATGCTCCTTCTGCAAAGGCAGGCGAGACCGAACTGAGCGCCGGGGATAAGATCGTCCTGGTTGGCGATCAGAAGATCGTTCTGGATGCAGAAAAGATCAAGGGAGAGGCGGTCTACTACACCCTGAAAGCAGGAGATGAAGAGATTGCAAGTGATCAGGTCTACCGCGGCGCCATCGATATCGCCGCGGAGGATGGCAAGACAACGAACTATACACTGACAACCTATGCCAGGTCCTATAAAAAGGATAGTGATCCGGTGACCTATGAATTCTCCGTAGCAAGCGACCGCCATGAAGTGACGATCCTTTATGGTAATGGCACGCAGCAGGAACTGATCTATGATGAAGGTGATCAAGTGGTTGTTGCTGCGGAAGACTCAGAAACCGCTTACTTCACAGGGTGGGACATAGAGGACGGCGAAGGAAAGTCTGTGACGGAGTTCCTCCTGACTGATGAAGAAAGCAAGGCCGCTAAAGCGCAGTTTACCATGCCTGAAATGGGTACCACGAGCGAAACCCCCGACAAGAGCAAAACCTACGAATGGAAAGCGGGCTACAAGCTGACCGTGAAAGCGATTTATGAGCTCAAGATCGACAGAGTTTCAGTGGATCTGCCTGCTCCGGATGCGGGAGTAGAGCTGGCGTCGGAAGCGACAGTATCCTGGGGCAGCAAACCAGAACAGCAGGTAACTGTTCCGGTCGCCTGGACCTATGAGGAAGTGGATGGTAAGACTTACGCATACTCCGGGATAGCCAGCAACGCCACCGTCTACAAGGCACGGCTGCAGATCGACCAGGATAGGGAACTGGGGAGAATCTTCACGGACAAGGCTACGGCTGCAATCGCAGGCAAGACTGTTGAAACTAAGAAGAGCGCCGTGGATGGCAGTATTGAGATCGAGGCAGCATTTGATCAGACTGCAGAGGAGGGCGACTACCCAAGACCGACGGGGCCGCATACACTTACCGTTGTGACAAAGGATCTGAACAATGAAACGGCGGATTACATGCCGACCGAGGAATATCAGGTGTTTGCCAATACGACGGAAAGCCCCATGCCTCCGACGGTTATCACAGCGCCTGAAGTGGCGGATATGGCCTTTACCGAATGGGAAATCAGCGCAGATGGTATTGAAGTAGACGAATCTCAGCTGAAGAAGAAGACCATCAGTTTGAATATTACAGAGGCTGCGGCTTCAGAACTGACTATAGAGGCAAAATACGAAGCTGTTCTGAAAAAGGTGGAGGTCACTCTGGACGAGCCCCAGGTTGGCGAGGCCCTGCCGACAGAAAACAGCGAGCATTTCGGCCTTGTCGTCAAGATCAGTGAGCAATACGAAATCGATCCGGAAAATCTCAGCGTGGAATGGACGCCGGCTTCGAAGGATGGTAAGGCAGCCTACCTGACTGCCTATACGGCAACCGTTCAGGTTGTTCCCGGAGATGAAGGCAAGATCGGTATCCGCCCGGCTGGATCAGACGCATCGGTTCCGTATATCCAGAGGGGAGCCCAGTTCACTGCAGCGGATGCCCCGGACGTTACGGTCAACGGAGAGAAGGCATTCTATGATGCAGCTCAGAAGACGGTGACCTACAGCTTCAATCCGATCAAGTACACGCTGAAAGCGGTCAAGCAGCCGGATACCATCAGCGATGTTGCGCGCGGGACAGACCTGAGCAAAGTTCTTCCGAAGACGACAACTGCAGTACTGGCAGACCCGGAAAAGGAAATCACCGTTCCGATTAACTGGGGAGAACCGAAACAGCAGGAGACGACGGATCCGCTTGGAGAGACCACATGGACCGTAAGTGGAACTGCAGACATGAAAGACTTCGAGGACACGGTCACGGTTCCGGATGGCGTCAGCCTGGAGGTCGCCACGACGATCACCGTCAGAGCGGCGGAAACGGTCGCTGCCCCGAGGGCATCCCTGGATTCCGGAACCTATCTGGCGAATCAGGCTGCCACGCTCAGCAGCAGGACTGCTGGCGCGCACATCTACTACACGACGGATGGAACCAAGGCCACGACAAGCAGCAAGGAATACAAAGGAGAAACTATTGAGATCAACCGTGCGGATATGATTGATGGAGCGGTCATCATCCGTGCCATTGCCACTAAGGAAGACATGCGTCCCAGCGTTGAAGCGGTGTATCAGTATGAGTTTACCAATAAGATCACGATCCCGAAGGGGAAATCTCTTGTGTACAACTATGAGGCCCAGACGGGTGTGAATGACAGTGACTTCTATACATTGACTCCAGCAGATGGAAGCAAAGTGATCATCGATGATAATGGCGCCGCGACTGCTGTCAATGCCGGTGAGTATTCCGTCACTGCAAAGATAAAAGATGGCTACGAATGGAGCCTCGTCAGTTACACAAAAACCGAAGATGGTGTAGTTAAAGAAGGCAAGGAGTATTACGCGAAAGAGGATGATAATTACGTAATAGTCTATCCGGACGGAAGCGAAAATCCCGCTGAAAAAGGCTGGTTCGAGAAGAGTGAAAGCACAACAGAACCGCAGACCATCACCTTCACCATAAAAAAAGCTAACCTGAAACAGGATGCTCAGATCAGATCCAAGGCCAGCTATAACACAGTGGCTGAACTCAAGAGGGACGTAAAGGTCACCATCTACGGGCAGGAACTCTCCCCGGCCGACTACACCCTCACCATCAGCCCCGTTGTGAACGGGCAGGTAACCGTCACGGTCAAGGCTAAGGGCAACAATTGCCAGGGAACCCTCACCAAGGTCATCAAGGTCGCTGCCATCGATCAGATGGGCAAGGACGGCACCGCCTTCAGTAAGGGTGCGTCCGCGGGAGCGGCCAACAACGCCCTGATCAAGATGAAGAGCAACAAGGACCCGAAGGGGACGAAGTTCTCACCGCTGAAACTGAAGAGCACCAAGCAGGGCAAGACGAGCGTGAAGCTGACCTGGAAGAAGGCGAAGGGTGCAATCCGCTATGTGGTCTACGGAGCACAGTCCGGCCAGAAATACAAGCGGCTGACGGCGGTGAGCGGCAAGAGTTACAACGTCAAGAAGATCAGTAAGAAGCTGAAGAAGAAGACCTACCACAAGTTCATCATCGTTGCCCTCGATAAGAACGGCAACGTGGTCACCACCTCCAAGGTGGTTCATGTCGCGACCAAGGGGAACCTGAAGAAGGCGGCGAACCCGAAGAAGGTCGTCGTCAAAGCCAAGGTGAACAAGAAGGGCAAAAAGCTGAAGAAGTACAAGAAGACTTCGTCAATCGGCCTGAAAAAGGGCAAGAAGACCAGACTGAAGGCCTCCTTCACCAAGGCGAAGAAGGCCAAGGTGAAGAAGAAGGTCGGCATGCGCTATGAATCTTCCAATACGAAGATTGCCACCGTCACAGCCAAGGGCGTGGTGAAGGGCAAGAAGAAGGGCAAGTGCAGGATCTACGTCTATGCCCAGAACGGCATCTGCAAGACCATCAAGGTCACTGTGAGATAGCGAAAGGGGGACAACAATGAAAATCACATTCAACGAAGACCAGAAGATCGTGAATGCGATCCGCGAGGGGCTGAAGAAGAAGGACGGGTATTGCCCGTGCCGGCTGCAGAAGACCGAGGAGAACATCTGCATGTGCCAGGAGTTCCGCGATCAGATCGCAGATCCGGACTTTGAAGGATACTGCCACTGCAGGCTGTATTACAAGGCAAAATAGGAAGACATCATAAGGAAAGACAGAAGGGTAGAGAAATGAATAAGGGGAAAATGAAATGGATCGGCCTGCCTTTGCTTCTCCTGCTGACCATGGCGCTGGCCACGGTTACGGCAAGCGCGGAAGCGGGACCCCAGGAAGTGAACGATTGGCAGGGCTTTAAGCAGGCTATGTCAGCGGACGGCAATGCAGCGGTCGTTCTTACCGGAGATGTGAAGCAGGAAGAAAAGATCGAGATCAAGGGGAATAAGAACCTGGATCTGAACGGTCATACTTATGACTCCGGCGACCGGCAAAGAGGCTTCATCGTCCAGGGAACACTGACGATAAAGGATAGCAGCGGAGATGATTCCGGAAGGTTCATCGGAGGCTGGGAAAAAGGAATCACTGTTCCGGCAGGCGCCAGGCTGAATATCCACGGGGGAACATTCTCTACCGGGAGTTCCTCAGGCTACGCTCTGCTTTCAATTGAGCCGGGCGGCAAGTGCAGCATGGATGGCGGAGTGCTCAGCGGCAACCGCTATGCGGCGGTCCTGAAGGAGGGAGAGAATGGCGGCGGCGTTCTGGAACTCAGTGGTGGCGCGAAAATCATCAAGAACGGAGTCGGCGTTTACATCGAGAACAACGTATTGAAGCTGGCTGACGGAGACCATTATTATTATTCCTCTCTGGTTCTGAATGGCGGCCCCGTTACTATTGACCAGAATGGACAGAACGTCTTCGCAGTAGGGCAGATTTTCCCCGGACACCCGAAGGAGTGCCGACCGATTCAGATTAAGGGAGACATTACCGGGAGCCGGATCGGTTTCCAGGGGGACAGGCGCCCCATCGCCATGACGAATGGCTACTCTGAACACAACAGTGCTCCGGCGGGGACCTGGTTCTTCCCGGATGATGCCAATCAGGCCATCGCGATGGAGAGCAAGGAGATCTTCCTCAAGGACAAGGCGGACGTCTGCGCGGAGACAGAGGCCGGGACCTGGACCGAACTTGCGGAAGCAATCGGAAGTGCCGGCGAGAGCGGGACCAGGACAACCATCCGGTTGACAAAGGACATTGCGCCCGGAAGCCGGGATTCGCAGATCGCGATCGGGAAGGGCGCCGATGTTGAGATCGACCTGAAGGGACACACCATCGACCGAGGATTGACGGCGGTAGATGATAACGGCCACATTTTCGTCAATGGGGGAGCTCTGTCACTGACCAGCAGCGTCGGTACAGGAAAACTCACCGGAGGCTATGCCCAGGAGGGCGGCGCCATCTATAACGGCGGCATTCTGTCTCTGAACTCGGTGGAGATCGCCGGAAACAAAGCAGAGAAAGCCGGCGGCGGTATTTTCAACGCGGCGAACGGGTCTGTCTCCCTTCTGAACTGCACCGTCAGAGGAAATGAAGCGGGAACAGCAGAGGATAGGGGCCTCGGCGCTGACATCTATAACGAAGGAACCTTGCGGATGGGCGACAGCAGGACCGGGGGAGGAACCTCGATCAAGGCGGGGGAGATTTTCCTGGCCGATGAGACAGCCATCCAGTTTGCGGGAGCATTGAATGTGCCGGAAAAGGAAAGCGACCGAATTGGTGTCATCCCGGGCATTTTCGAAAAACAGACGGAGCCGGGGGAAGATGCGGTCAGCATTCCGTTTACGATGAACTACGGCCTGCACAATCGTGAGAACCATCCGGGCGACTGCTTCTTCATAGCGGACGAAGAGCTCGCGAAGGATCACCGGATCGCCTGGGATGATACCAGAAAGGAAGTCGTTCTCCTGGACGAGTTCAGCGGCAAGATCATCGTTACCTATGATCCGAACGGGGGCGGGGGAGACTCATATGTGTTCGAGGATGAGGACATTTCATACGGTAAGGCCTATATAAGACTGAATGCGAACACGTTTGACCCGCCGGCGGAGGACAAGGAATTTGCCGGCTGGCTGGTGGGCGACGAACTTTATCAGCCGGATGACCTCGTCTGCTTTGACCGGGATACGGTCGTGAAAGCCTCCTGGAAGAACAAGCCGGCTTTGACTATCGTGGCAACTTCCGTGGACGGCACAGGCGATGAGGCGAAGGGACTGCCGGAGAGCATGACGGTCAAAGGGATTGAGACCGGGACGACCATTCGTGATGCCCTGAAGGAAGCAAACGGCGAGTATAAGAAGGAGATCACGGATCACTTTGTCGGGGAAGGCTATACGCTGGCCCGCTTCCTGCCCGCGCCGCTGGACGCCTACAGGACCTGGGCTGAAATGCCAGGGAATACGGACAGCAGCGGCTTCATGAGCACCGCGATCACAGAGGACACCGTGATCTACGCCATCATGGCCAAGACCCTGGATGCGGCAAACCTTGAGATCGAAGTGCCCGCCTGCGGCACGAAGGTCGTAAAGGATGAATCCGGCAACCCGTCTGCAGCGGAGAACGCGCCGCGGATTTTCCTGCCGAAGACGGGAGACTACGAGATCGAAGCGTCCGAAAATAATCCCTATAGCTGCTACTGGAGCAAGGGCGACCGGGCCGACACCCCCTTCTATGGGACGATCGAGGGCGGCGCAGAATACAAGGTCTGCATCCGTCTGATTCCAAAGGCAGGCCTGGTCTTTGCCGAGCATCCGCAGATCAAGGTGACAGGCGGAACCTACCTTGAGGAGGGCATCAGCCCCTGGGATGCACTCAACCAGGTCCTGTATGTGAGCCTGACCGTTCGCGCAAGCCATGGGAAGATGACTGAAGAAAAGCAGGTGGATGCGACCTGCACTAAGGACGGACATCTTGCCGGATGGACCTGCGCGGTGTGCGGAGGGCATTTTAAAGATGCCGCAGGGAAAGAGGGAATCGGTCCTCAGGACTGGCTGATTCCGGCAACCGGCCATACACCGAAAGAGAAAGAGCCCGAGAACAAGAAAGAAGCATCCTGCACGGAGGAAGGCGGCTACGATCTGACCGTGTACTGCACAACCTGCAAGGAAATTCTGTATCAGAAACACGAGACCATCGCCCCACTCGGCCATAAATGGGAAGAGTCGGTCAAGAATCCTGACTGTGAAAGCGCGGGAGAGAAAGTTTTCGCCTGCAAGACCTGCGGAGCGAAAAAACAACCGGAAATCATTCCTGCCCTTGGACATGACTGGAGCGATTGGGAAATCATCATTGAGCCGACTCCGACGACAGAAGGAAGGGCCGTCCGCATCTGCAAACGCTGCATGAAGCAGGATGAGAATGAGAAGGAGATTCCGGCTACAACGCACCAGCACCACCTGGTATATATCGATCCGGCGGAACCGACTTGCACCGAACCTGGGAATATAGGATACTGGTACTGCGATAAAGAGGATTGCCGCAAGCGCTTCGAGGACCGCAGAGGAATCACGGAGCTTGAAGAAAGCGATACGATCATCCCGGCCAACCACAAGTGGAACCAGGGCGAGGTCACGGCGGAGCCATCCTGCACTTTAGAAGGAATCAGGACCTACACCTGCCAGGCAGCGGGCTGCGGCGAAACCAGGACCGAGGTGATTGAGCCGATTGGACACGCACAGGGAAAACCGGAAGAGGTGAAGATTCAGGATGCATCCTGCACCCGGCCCGGATATGCATATCTCTCCTATCGGTGCAAGAACTGCGGGGAAAGCCTGACCAGAGTACTGAAGACTTACCCGGCTTCCGGTCATGAGTGGAACGAGGGGAAGATCACCCGAGAGGCTACTGCAGAGGCTGAGGGAGAGAAGCTCTATACCTGCAATGTATGCGGCGCAACCAAAGCTGAAGCGATTCCTAAGATCGGACCGGCGCCTTCGGGAGACAATTCGCAGCAGGACGGCAAGGTGCAGCCCGCGGCTAAGAAGGCTCAGCCCATGACGGTCAAGGCGAAGACCGTCAAGCTCAAGGCGAAGAAACTGAAGAAAAAGAAACAGACCGTCGCCCGGAAGAAGGCGATGACGATAAAGAATGCCAGGGGCAAGCTGACCTTTAAGAAGGTCAAGGTGAACAAGAAGAAATACGCAAAGAAGTTCATCGTCAACAAGAAGACCGGCAAGATCACCGTGAAGAAGGGCGTGAAGAAGGGCCTTTACAAAGTGACTGTAAAGGTCAGAGCGGCCGGAAACGGAACGTATAAGGCCGGCTCCAAGACCGTGGTCGTCAAGATCCGGGTCAGGTAAAATGAATTATTAGCACTCTCGCGAGGTGAGTGCCAAAAAACTATTGACAACCCCTTTTAGCAGTCGTACAATGAGAGTGCCAGAACAGAAGTGATGGCAGATACGACCGCAAAGGGGGTTTTTTTAATGAACATCGAAAAATACACACAGAATGCGCAGAGCGCGATCATAGATTGCCAGAACATTGCCGTAGAAGAGGGTCACCAGCAGATCGACGGAGAACACCTGCACTTAGCCCTGCTTTTGCAGAAGGATGGGCTGATCAGCAAACTGCTCAAATTCATGGGGGTCAACGCCGGCGAAATGATCGGCGCCCTGCAGGGGGAAATCGACAAACTGCCGAAGGTATCCGGCGGAGCGGATTCCATGTATACGACCCGGCGGCTGCAGCAGCTTTTGCTTGCGGCGGAGAAGAAGGCGGACCAGTTGAAGGATGAGTACGTCAGCGTGGAGCACCTGTATCTGGCGCTGCTGGACGAGCGGAATACGCCGAGCGCGCAGATCCTGAAGCGCTACGGGGTGACCAAGGATCAATTCCTGCAGGCCCTGAACCAGGTGCGTGGCAACCAGCGGGTGACCAGCCAGAACCCGGAGGAGAACTACGACGCCCTGAATAAATACGGGCGCGACCTGGTCGAAATGGCCAGGGACGGCAAGCTTGACCCGGTCATCGGACGTGACGCGGAGATCCGGCATACCATTCAGATCCTCTCCCGGAGAACAAAGAACAACCCGGTCCTGATCGGAGAGCCGGGCGTCGGCAAGACCGCCGTCGTAGAAGGCCTGGCCCAGCGGATCCTGAACGGAGATGTCCCGGAGGGGCTGAAGGACAAGACCATCTTCGCGCTGGACATGGGTGCCCTGATCGCGGGCGCCAAGTTCCGTGGCGAGTTCGAGGAGCGGCTGAAGGCGGTCCTGAATGAGATCGAGAAATCCGAGGGCAGAATCCTCCTGTTCATCGATGAACTGCATAATATCGTAGGCGCCGGCAAGAGCGAAGGCGCCATGGACGCGGGCAACCTGCTCAAGCCGAAACTTGCGCGGGGCGAACTGCACTGCATCGGCGCGACCACCCTGGATGAATACAGGAAGTACATCGAGAAGGATGCGGCGCTGGAGCGGCGGTTCCAGAAGGTCATGGTCGACCAGCCGACCGTGGAAGATACCATCTCTATCCTGCGTGGACTGAAGGAACGCTTTGAGATCCACCACGGCGTGCGGATCACCGACGGCGCCCTGATCGCGTGCGCGACACTTTCCGACCGCTACATCAGCGACCGGTTCCTGCCGGACAAGGCCATCGACCTGATGGACGAGGCGGCATCGAAGATCCGGACCGAGATCGACAGCATGCCGGAGGAACTGGACCAGATCTCGCGAAAGATCATGCAGCTTGAGATCGAGAAACAGGCCCTGCTGAAGGAGACCGACAAGGCTTCCGCCCAGAGACTGGAGAATCTGGAGGAGGAACTGGCCCAGCTCAAGGATGAGAGCAACGCCATGCGCGCCCAGTGGGAGAGCGAGAAGAAGGCGATCACCGAGGTCAAGACCATCAAGCAGGAGATCGAGGAGGTAAAGCATCAGATCGAGGAGGCCGAGCGCGGCTACGATCTGGAGAAACTGTCCGAACTGCAGTACGGCACCCTGCCGGCACTGGAGAAGCGGCTTGAAATAGAGAAGGGCAAGGCGGACAAGGCTGAGGAAGCGCGCCTGCTGAAGGAGGAAGTTACAGAGGAAGAGATCGCAGAGGTCATTTCCGGCTGGACCGGCATTCCGGTCAGCAAGCTGGTGGAGACCGAGCGGGACAAACTGCTGAAGCTTCCGCAGATCCTGCACGAGCGGGTCATCGGCCAGGACGAGGGCGTTAAGGTCGTGGCGGAGTCCGTGCTCAGAGCCCGGGCGGGACTGAAGGACGAGAAGCGTCCGATCGGATCCTTTATCTTCCTCGGACCGACCGGCGTCGGCAAGACCGAACTGGCCAAGGCCCTTTCGGAAGCCCTGTTCGATTCCGAACGAAACATGGTGCGAATCGACATGTCCGAGTACATGGAGAAGCACTCCGTATCCAGACTGGTCGGAGCGCCTCCGGGATACGTTGGCTACGACGAGGGCGGACAGCTGACGGAGGCGGTGCGCCGCAAGCCGTACAGCGTCATCCTGTTCGATGAGATCGAGAAGGCGCATCCGGATGTATTCAACATCCTGCTGCAGCTTCTGGACGATGGACGGCTGACCGATAACCAGGGCAGGACCGTCGACTTCAAGAACACCATCGTCATCATGACTTCCAACATCGGAAGCCAGTACCTGATCGACGGAATCAGGCAGGACGGAACGGTCGATCCAGAGGTGAAACAGAAGGTCGAAAATGACATGAAGCGGCACTTCCGTCCGGAGTTCCTGAACAGAATCGACGACATCGTCGTCTTCTCACCGCTGACGGAAGACCAGATCATGAAGATCATCGAACTGTCAATGAAGGACATCCAGCATCGGCTGACCGACCGGGGCATCACCCTGGAGCTGACCGATGCGGCGAAGAAATTCATCGCGGACGAAAGCTACGACGCCCAGTACGGAGCGCGTCCGGTCAAGCGTTACCTGCAGCGCAGCGTGGAGACCGAACTGGCCGGTGAAATCATCCGCGGCAGCATCATGGACGACGATCACGTCGTGATCGACACGGACGGCGAGCGGCTGACCTTCACGGCGCAGGGACAGGTGATGTAAGATCAAATAATTGTAGATAGGAGCGGCAATGCTCGGTTATAATAAGATAACCGGCATTGCCGCTTTTGGTGTGGGCCGGGAAAATGAGGCAAGGGAGGGGTTCATATGATTGGTAAGAAAAGGCTTTTCATACTCATCTGCTTTGCTGCCTTCCTGATGGTAATGACAACGGGGTGTCAGAAGGAGGGAGAATCATCGGAAGGAGCAGCGGTATCAAAAGAAACGGAGATGAAAGTGCTCCTGGAGGATTTCCGTGCCCAGGCGGATGACCGGGTCAAGAATGCCAGCAAGCCACAGGCTGCTGACGCGGTCCCTTCTGCTTCCGCGCAGAAGGCCAAATTCCCATCCTCCTTCGATCTGCGCAGCGTGGATACGGATGGAGACGGGAAAGCTGAGAACTATGTGACAGGCGTGAAACAACAGAGGCCGTTTGGCTCGTGCTGGTCGTTTGCGACGATGGCTGCTGCTGAAACGAGTATTCTGTATGAGATGGGAAAGGAATCGGTTGTCAAGGAGAAGGACGGGTCACGCCATGACGCGATCGATCTCTCGGAGCACCATCTGGCCTGGTTCGCATATACGCCGTTAGCGGATGACGGCGGCGAGACGCAGGCTGGAGAAGGCCTGTATTCGCAGGTGGAGGGACTAGCGGACAACCCGAGCCTTCGCATGGGCTCAGGGTCCACACAGTTCGCGGCCTCGACGCTGTTCGCCTGCGGTATTGGGCCGCTCGCCGAGCCGGATTTTGACGCGAGCGATTCGAAGGACAGCGATCTCTGCTATCGAAGCAAGGAAGGAAACATCGTATATAACGAAAGCAGGGCATGCTATAACTATTCCGAGGAGGACGACTGGTCGGTCGACGAGAGCCAGCGGTTCCGTCAGTCCTATATGCTAGAAGACTCCTATTTCCTGCCATCGCCCGTGAAATTCGATTCGGAGAAGAACTATGATATGGAGTATGCCAACTCCGTCGTAGCCACGTATAAGGAGCAGATCACGAGCGGGCGGCCTGTCAGCATCTCCTATTGCGCGGATGTATACCGGCCGGATCAGGAGGACGGATTCGCGCAGTATATCAACAGCGATGACGGCAGCTGGGCGCACTACTGCTATGAACCCGCAGGGGCGAATCACGCAGTGACCATCGTCGGATGGGACGATGACTACCCGGCGAAGAATTTCCTCTCCGAGGTCCGCGAGACAGATGAAGAGGGGAAGGGCCTGACGAACGAAGACGGAACGCCAAAAATCAAGACCGTTTCCCAGCCCCCGGGTAACGGAGCGTGGATCGTGAAAAACAGTTGGGGTGCGGAAAACAGTGTTTCCCAGGGACAGGTGGAAGGTAACTGGGGCTATGAAGGCAGCGGTTACTTCTATCTGAGTTATTATGATCAGAGCATCTCGACGGCGGAGTGCTTTGACTTCGATGTAGATAATAAGCTGAAGAAGGAACTGGGGAAATATATGCTGGAAGAGCACGATTACATGCCCTGTGAAATGCCCTTTGCCGTCAAAACCACATCTCCTGTGAAAACGGCAAACGCTTTTGTCGCGGAAGAGGCGGGAGATATTAAGGCGATCAGCTGCATTACGGCAAGTCACGACGAAACCGCCAGTTTCGATATCTACGTCATGGATGGAGATACATTCGACCCGTCCGAGAAGAATCTGGTATGTTCCTTTACCAAAGAGTTTCCGAACAGCGGGCTCCATGTTGTCTCAACGCCTGAAGCGATCAAGATCGACAAGGGGCAGATGTTTGTCGTAAGCCTCACGCAGAAAACAGAGGACAGCCCGGTCATCAGCATCGCAGGCGAATTCAATCAAAAGGGATTCGATGCGGGATATTGTTTTGACAGTTATGCCGCAAAGGCCGTGGTCAATCCGGGAGAAAGCTATGTCTTCCTGCCTGAAAGCGGCACCTGGGTGGACATGTCGGAGATTCTTGCGAGTCTGGAAGGAGAGGGCGGATCTTTCGAATACCTTGCGTATGACAATTTCCCGATCAAGGCATACGCCAGCTTAAGATAGTTTCAGTTTCTCCTCGCCCTCCCTGCGGATCCGGCGCAGATACCAGCCGACCAGCAAGGTAAGAACATAGTCATAGAGCAGGAGAATCAGCGTGCCGGCGCCGATCAGAACGGCGACGGGATAGCCGGGCAGGTCGATCGCATCCGCGAGGACCTCACGAAAACCGAGGAGCAGGACGCTTAGAATCAAAACAAAACAAGCGCATTTGCAGCCGATCTGGATTGCAGGTGCGCTGATTTTTTCGAGATAATATTTAGGGATGGCCCAGTAGCCGAAGAAACAGACATAGGGCAGGATCGCCAGTTTGTTCGGAATCAGGAAGAATCCGAGCAGGCAGGCGGCGACAAACAAAAGCAGGCCTCCTCCGATCCCGGTCTCAACGATCATGACCGCGGTAAAGAGGGAGGCGATGGCAAAGAGCGTCAGGTCGATGCCGGGGATAAAGGTTCCACCGAACATGAACACGACGGTCAGCGCCAGACAGATGCCGCCGAGGGCAACTTTGAAGGTGCGGGTTCGTTTCATTTCAGACATGGCTTCGCCGAAATACGCTCACGCTTAGATGCAGTCGCAGCAGCAGTCCGCGCAGATGTAACACTGCAGCGCCTGGCAGCACATGTCATCGCTCGTCCTGCCATAGCCACGGTTCATCGCATTGTTCTGGAATGCCTGGGAGCGGCCGGTCAGGGAATTCAGATGCTGCCGGTATTCGAAGTTGGCAGGCTCCATGTTGCAGGCGGCCTGCAGATTGCCGACGGCCTCGTCGTACCAGCCCTTGCGGGAGGCGATGACGCCATTCAGGAAGTACCATTCTGCGCTTCGGTCGCTGGTCTGACTCAGGATATGCTCGGCTTCGCCCAGGTTGCCGGCGTCGATGCTGCGGCGCACCTGCTGGTAATCAACCGAGCCGTTACCGCCTGAATAACCGCCGCCGTAGCCACCGGAGCTTCCGTAGCCGCCGGAATTCCCGTAGCCGTAGCCACCGGACCCGTCGCTGCGTCTGCGCATGATCTCGTCATACGCTTCGTTGATCTCCGCCATCTTGCTCTCCGCGAGATCGGCCAGCGGATTATCCTGGTAGCGGTCCGGATGGTATTTCTTAGCCAGGGCCTTATATGCTTCTTTGATCTGTTCGTCGGTGGCGTTCTCGGAAACGCCCAGAACTTCATATGGGTTCATCGATTTCTCCTTTTATCAGAGCCGTCTGCGGCCATGTTTCTCCGGCTGGATCCGTTTCAGAACCTCATCAGTTCTCCGGTTCAGCCCAAAGTAAACTACATTCTCTATAATACCAAAATTCTTATGAATATCAAGTGATTCCAGTGATTCGCTGATCACGGCCAGATACTGGTACAGGTTGAAGCGGAGCGATTCATCGATTCGCTTCCGGAACTCTTCCGGGCTCTCGCTTTCTCCGCCGTCTCCCGCAGCGCCCCGGTATTCGTACCGGTAAAGGAGCGGGTTATACACGCCGGTCTCCAGATTCTCCTCGATATCGTCCACCGCGTCGATCAGATAAATCCACTTTCCTAAATGATACCCCAGCTTTGCGAAGGTTTCGTGAAGGTCTGCCCGTTCCGGCCCATAAAGTTCCGTGCTTCCGTCCCGGAAGATGGCGTCCATCACTTTCGCAAACCCCTCGGCCACCCGGTCGATGCTGGGACAGTTCTCTTTCTCCAGCTGATTCAGCGCATCCAGCTCTTCGCCGATTTTTCTGCAAAGGCAGGGATGCTTTTTCTCCAGTTTCCTCCAGATGGGACGGAACGCGGTGAGGCCTGCCTTTGCAGAAGCCTTGCCCTCGTCCTGCGCGTCATCGAGCAGCTTGAACCAGGCCAGAATCAGCATCAGATCGCCCGCGTACTCGATCGCGCGGTTGCGGATGACCGTCTTGTACTTGATGTGGTGGGTGACGCAGTGCTCCTGCGTAGGCTGGTCCGGCGCCGGATCGACCGAGGCCAGCAGCAGCGCGATAAATGCCGCGTCGAAACTCAGCACCATCCGGGGCAGCTGCCCGTACGTTTTGCCAATGTACTTGCATACCCCGCAGTAATAGCCGGTGTACACCTCATATTCGCGAACCTTTAGTTCGGCCTTGTCGGGAATCACATAACCTAACATGGGTTAAGGGTATCACACAGCGGGGGAAGTTGCAATTGGGATTGTTTAGTGGCGGTGCGGGTGCGGGGGTTCTAATTGTGTGGGAAAAGTGGTGGTTCGGGTGCTCACAGTGGTGATTCGGGATTGCGCGCTGGAAATATTTAGAAGAACTCTGCGAATCTGGCCTGTTTTGGCATATTCTGCAGAGTTAGTTATATCGAACAGAAGGAATAAACGGCCAAACTCTGCAAAAACCGTCTTCTGAGGACTCTTCTGCAGAGTTAGTTGCATCGAACATGAAGAATAGCCGGCCAAACTCTGCAGAAAAAGCCTAAAGACGGGCATCTCGCAGAGTTTATCCAGATATTACCAATTATTGTGTCCTAAACTCTGCAAAAAGTTGCCTAAAATGTCTTTTCTGCAGAGTTCGCCTGTCAGCCCTTCGACGCCAACCTCGCGCCCCTGAAAAAGGCGCCTTTTACTGCGCTTGAACGTGCAATCGCGCCGCGGTATACTATGGGCATGAAGAACATTAGCGCGCGCGACAACTTCATAGCCATCGGGGCGCCTGTCCTGCAAAGGCTGGAAAGCGCCGGATTCGAAGCCTACCTGGTCGGCGGCTGCGTACGGGAAGCCCTGCGGGCGGAACACGCAGAAGAATCACATGCGAAGACTGCGGATCTCCGAGACCCGCAGCAGACCGACATCGACATTACCACGAATGCGCTTCCCGAGGAAATCTGCCGGATCTTTTCGGACCTGCCGGTAATCGAAACCGGGATCAAGCATGGGACGGTAACGGTGCTGCTGCCGGGACTACGCGAACCCGCACCAGAGAACAACCAGCCCGGAGAGCCGATACCTCCCGCCCCCATCCCCATCGAGATCACGACCTACCGGGTGGACGGGGCTTATTCCGATGGAAGGCATCCGGACGAGGTCCGCTTTGTCACATCCCTGACCGAGGACCTGCGGCGGCGCGACTTTACCGTGAACGCCATGGCCATGGACCTGCGGGGCAGGATCGATGACCCGTTCGGTGGGCAGGAGGATCTGGCTGCGGGCATCATCCGGGCGGTCGGGGATCCGGAGAAGAGATTCCGCGAAGACGGCCTGCGGATCCTGCGGGCACTGCGGTTCGCGGCCGTGCTCACCGCCCCAACCAGTGGCGACTCCGCCGTCACCGCCCCGACCAGTGGCGACTCCGCCGTCACGGCCCCAACAACCACCGCCCCGGCCACCACCGTCCCGGCCGGCTACCGCATCGAACCGGCGACCGAGGCCGCCCTCTTTGCGTGCAAAGATTTACTGCAGGGCATCTCTGCGGAGCGCATTTTCGTAGAACTGAAGAAACTGGTCTGCGGCCGGGCGGCCGGAGATGTGGTAAGAAAGTACGCGGACATTTTAGCGGTCGTTATCCCGGAGCTGGCTCCGATGAAGGGGTTCGCCCAGAACAATCCCTACCATAAGTATGACGTGCTGGAGCACTGCATCCGCGCCATGGAGGTCGTGCAGGCGCCCGAGACTGCGGCGCCCAAGACTGCGGCGCCCGAGACTGCGGCGCCCGAGACTGCGGCACCCCAAACCGCGGCGCCCCAAACCACACCCGAGGCGTCATCTGAAGCCGGGCGGCAAACCCCCGCCCCACAGTCCCTCATGAAACTCGCCGCGCTCCTGCACGACGTGGGCAAGCCGTCCACTTACTTTGAGGACGAGAAGGGCATCGGGCATTTTTACGGGCATCCGCAGGAAGGGGCGAAGATCGTAAAGCGGATCATGCACAGGCTGAAGGCAGACCGGTTCACGGCGGACCGGATCGAAACGCTGGTCCACTACCACGATCTCGTATTTCAGGAGGATGACAGGCTGCTCAAGCGGTGGATGAACCGGTATACGCCGGAGGTGCTGCTGGAGATCCTTGCGATCAAGCGCGCGGATAATATAGCTACGGGCAATGTCAGCCAGGAGCTGTTAGATAAGTTCGACCGGATCGAAGCCCGGATCAAAAAGATCCGGGAAGATGCGGAGAAGGGGGAGACCTGCTTTTGCATGAGGGATCTGGCCGTGGGAGGGCGAGACCTCATGGAAGCGGGGATTCCGGAGGGCCCGGAGATCGGCAGGGCGCTGCAGGAGCTGCTCGAGCAGGTAATCGACGGGAAGGTCCCGAACGAGAAAGAGCGGCTGCTGGAGGCGCTGCATTCCCGCCGTTAGACCACTGCATTCCCATCTTTAGAAAACTACATTCCCATCTTCAGCAGTTCCACCAGCTGCTTCGCTGTGCGCGGGCTGCGACCGTTTCGGCGGATCGCGTGGGCTTCAGCGCGGCGGAAGAGCTCGCTTTCGGGCAGGTCCAGACCGGCCTCTTTTGCGAGCGCGCGAACGATCTCGAGGTATTCGTCCTTGGACGGTTTGCCGAAGGTCACGGTCAGGCCGAAGCGGTCGGCCAGGCTCATGGTCTCCTGCAGGGTGTCGTTCACGTGAAGCTCGTCCCCGTCGCGGTCGGCGAACGTCTCCTTGACCAGGTGGCGCCGGTTGCTGGTAGCGTAGATGACGACGTTGTCGGTGCGCCCGGACACGCTGCCTTCCAGGGCGGCCTTCAGGGCGGAGAAGTTGTCGTCATTGCTCGAAAACGACAGATCGTCAATAAACAATATGAACTTCAGCGGGTTATCTGACAGGGATTCCAGCACCTTCGGAAGAAGGCGGAGCTGGTCTTTTTTGATTTCCACCAGTCGCAGGCCGCGCCCCGAAAAGGCAGAGCAGACCGCCTTAATGGTCGAGCTTTTTCCGGTGCCCGCGTCCCCGTAAAGCAGCATGTTGCTGGCGCCGGACCCGTCGAGAAACCCTTCTGTGTTCTGAATGACCAGACCGCGCTCCCGCTCGTATCCGTAGAGCTGCTCCAAAGGCAGGACATCCGGGCGGGCGACTGCCGCGATCCCGTCCGGGGCGTCTTCGCTGGCCCGGAAGAAGGTATGCTCTGAAAAGATACCGAAGCCGGTGACCGGAATCTTCTCCAGCCTTGTCATGAAGTCGCTGATCAGATAGAGCTTGCTGTTTGTCCACGCGGGAAGAAATCCGCTGCAGCCGATCGCCTCCTTCACTTCATGCGAGGAAAGGGCGGCCAGATCTTGCAGGTAATTCAGTTCATGGCGCGCAGCCGTCTGGATCTCATCGGAAAGGGGCGTTCCGGCAGCGACTGCCCGAACGTAGAAATTATCATCGGTGAGAACGAGGTCCCGGATGTAAGCGGCCAGATCGGATCCGTGCGGATAGAGAGCCGCCAGGGTATCGCTGTAGAGGGGGACGAGGTCCCTGCCTGCTTTTGCGGCGGCGTCTGTGTCCGCCTCCGAAAGGCCTGCGAGCAGCTGCCGCAGTCCGTGAATTACAGGGTCTTGTCTCAGCGAATGGAAAACGGTCAGCGAATCGATTCCAAGCCGATATTCCAGAAAAGTTTTTTCCATAAGGTTCACCTCCGGGGAACGTTCAGATTTCACACGACAAGTATACTCGTTCTTCAACAAACCCGCAAGCTGTGGTAGAATGAGGTATCTGAAATGAGCTGAGAGGCAGGGGGGAACGATGAACAACCTGTATTACAACAATAAGAAGCTAAAGAAAATTAAAGAGAAACGGACTCAGAAGACCAAGAAAATCTGGGGATGGATCCTGACGGCCATTGGAGGGATCTCTTTTCTGGGCAGTCTCACGGATTTCGACATATCCGGCATGATGAGCTCGTTGCTTTTCCTGGCCCCGGGACTCTTCCTTGTCCTGTCGGCTCGTAAGAAGGTAAGCACCTGGGATCGGTACGAAGCGATCATCGATAACCGGGGGAATACGCCGGTCTCACTGATCGCAAGGAAGATGGGTTTCTCCGAGGCCAAGGTATATTCGGACCTGCAGGAGATGATCCACAGCGACTTCTTCATCGGACCGAACTGTAACATCGAGGCTTATCTCGATGCGGAGAGAAACATGCTGGTCATGGCTTCGGGCGGTAAGCCTTTGCGTCCGCTGCCGGACCTGCCGGAGGAAGAACCGCAGCCGCAGGAGGAAGAAGCGCCGGAGGCGGCATATGAACCGGCGGACGAGGAGCCGGAGGAGGAGATCCCGATGACTGATCTGGAACGGATTCGGGAGGCCATTTCCACCACGGAGGATGAAGAAGTCCGCGGTTACCTGTACGGGCTGGAAGGGTCCGTGCGCCGCATCGATGAACGGCTGCAGTCGAAGCCTGAGCTTAAAGAGAAGACCAGCATCCGCCGCCTCTACAAGTACTATCTGCCGCAGATCCTGGAGCTGATCCGTAAGTACAAGGCGCCCGACACTCCGGCAGATCTGAGACAGCAGATCAAGGAGGCGCTCGGCACGAGCGCGGGGGCGCTTGCCAACATCGAGGCGGACCTGCTCGAGCACGACCAGATGAACGCCGAGGTGGACATCGAGACGCTGAAGAATATGTTCGCCCAGGACGGCTTACTCGGACGCACCGGCCCGGCCGCTCAGCCGAGGGCAGCCCAGGCAAAGGCAGGCCAGGCAGCGACGGCAGCAGCGGCGGGAGCCGCGCAGGCACAGAAGAAATAGACGGGAGCATGCTATGCGGCTGAACAAATACATTGCATCCGCAGGAATCTGCAGCCGCCGCAAGGCGGATGAGTTGATCGCCGCGGGGAACGTGAAAATCAATGGGGCAGTCATGCGGGAAATGGGCTACGACGTGCAGGAAGGCGACCGGGTGGTCGTGAACGGAAAGCCCATCGAAGCAGAAGCGAAAAAAGTCTACATCGCCCTGAACAAGCCGTGGGGGTATGTGACCACGATGAATGATGAGAAGGGACGCCAGACCGTGGCGGACCTCGTGGCGGATATTCCGGAGCGTCTGTTTCCGGTCGGCCGCCTGGATCACAATACGACGGGGCTGCTCCTCATGACCAATGATGGAGAACTGGCCTACCGGCTGACCCACCCGAAGCACGAGGTGACCAAGACCTATGTAGCGACGGTGGGCGGAATCATTTCGGATGCCCGGCTGGCCCGGCTGCGGCGCGGCATCGATATCGGCGGATTCGTGACCTCGCCGGCTAAGGTGCGCGTCCTGCGTCAGAACCCGCGCTCCGCCATCGTGGAGATTACCATTCATGAGGGGAAGAACCGGCAGGTTCGCAAGATGTTCAATGCCGTCGGCAACCGGGTGATGGAGCTTGAACGCGTCAGCATCGGTGACATCCGGCTCGGCCGCATGAAGCAGGGACATTACAGGAAGCTGACCCGGCAGGAGATCGAGTATCTGAAATCGCTGTAATAGGCGAAACTGAATAAAAAAAGAAACAGCGCCGCATGATCTGAGATAATTTGCGGCGCTGTTTCTGAGAAGAAGTAGTCAAAAACAATCTGTTAATATCTTAAGTTATTTTCTCTTTGCTTCCTTCGGCGTAACGCAGATGCCCTTGGCTCTTGCGACGACGATCGGCTCCTCGAGGAAGTCTGCTGCGGACGGGCTGATGTCAGGACGTGCCGCGACGACCTTTCTGGCCTCGAAGACCATCTTTCTGGAAGTGTTGCCGAACTCGGTGATCTCGCCGTAAGCTTCGATGTAGTCGCCGGCATAGGTCGGAGCCAGGAATTCAACTTCGTCATATCTGAGGAACAGTCCCTCATCTCCATCGGCCTTGATCAGCAGTTCTGTAGCAACATCGCCGAAGAGGTGAACCATGTGCGCACCGTCGACCAGGCTGCCGCCGTAGTGAGCATCTTTGTGGGACATACGTAATCTTAAGGTTGATGTGATTTTTTCCATGAGTTTCTCCTTTATTTCATTCAGTATGTTGAACAATTTTTATACACCCCTTTACTATTGCAAATGCTGTGCCAATGGGGTATCATTGAAAAAAGGAAAAAATGAACCGTTTACGGTTCGGGATGGATGAAAGGGAATTACATAATGTGTTCAGTAATGAGGCATGACTACGGCATTGACCGGGTGGTATCACCGCCCGAGGTGTTCCCGGCAGCGGCATGGGAACTTGACAACAGCAGAGAGCTTCACCGGGGGGAGATCCGCGTAAGTCTTCGGCGGATCCACATCGAGGGGACCAGCTTCCGAAATCTCTGGCAGCGAACCGGCAACGATGAAGATCTGCTCAAAGAGAAAATCATCGACATCGTCATGACGCGGGGAAAACTTCACAATCCGGTGACGGACA
>JAZNNY010000111.1:0-5818 GCA_045580505.1 Lentihominibacter sp. | reverse complement strand
TCCGTCTTATCCTCGGATAAGACGGAGAACCGTCCCCTGTCTTATATAGAGTTATTTGATCTCGTGGATCCAGCCTTCCGGCGCCTCGATCGTTCCCATCTGGATGCCGGTCAGGGTGTCGTACAACTTCTTAATGGTCGGACCCATCTCCTCCATACCGCTGGCGAAGCAGATCTCGGTGCCGTGGTCGTAGATCTTGCCGACCGGGGAGATGACTGCAGCGGTACCGCAGAGACCGCACTCTACGAATTCCTCAACCTCATAGAAGGGAACTTCGCGCTGCTCGACTTCCATGCCGAGGATGTCCTCTGCCACGACCATCAGGCTTCTTCTGGTTACGGAAGGAAGGATGGAGTCGGACTTGGACTTCGGGGTGACGACCTTGCCGTCCTTGGTGATGAAGATAAAGTTGGCGCCGCCGGTCTCCTCAACATAGGTCCTGGTCCTTGCATCCAGGTACATGTTCTCGGAGAAGCCTTCAGAGTGAGCCAGCTCGCCGGCGTACAGGCTCATCGCATAGTTCAGGCCGGCCTTGATGTTGCCCGTGCCGTTCGGAGCTGCTCTGTCGTAATCCGATACCTTGATGACGATCGGCTTGATGCCCGCCTTGAAGTAGGGGCCTACCGGCATGCACATCATGCGGAATTCATATTCCGGAGCCGGAGCAACGCCGATGACCGGACCGCTGCCGTAGATAAAGGGACGCACGTACAGTGTCGCGCCGCTGCCGTAGGGAGGAACCCATTCTTCGTTCGCTTTGACGAGCATGTCCAGCGCTTTCATGAACATCTCTTCCGGAACAGCGGGAATCGCCAGACGATTGGCGGAGTCGATCAGACGCTGCGCATTCAGGTCAGGCCGGAAGGTGAGGATGCGGCCGTCTTCGGTATGGTAGGCCTTCAGACCCTCAAATACGGTCTGCGCGTACTGCAGAACGCCGGCACATTCGGAAATATGGACGGTCGAATCTTCGGTCAGTTCCAGTTCGCTCCATTTGCCATCTTTCCAGATTGCCCGGACGCGGTAATCGGTCGGCTGATATTCAAAACTCAGGCTACCCCAGTCGATATTTTTTGTCATAGAAATTCATCTCCCTTCAATAATTCAAAACTTATGAATATTCTACCATAAAAAACACTTTTCATTGATAAGAAATTTGTATTTTTATGATGGAATCACGGAAGTTTCCGATGTAATTAGTTTCAGACCCACAAAACCATATGTTAGTCTTGATTAACCGAGCCTCGGATTTGTATATTGAACTTGACCGCATATCTGTGTATCGCGAAGTGAGGTAAATTGAGAATGAGCAGATTGGAATTCAAACAGAAAAGCCAGGCCCAGAAGGAAGTCGAGGCTCTGTACGGAGACATTCAGCGCAGAGTCATCGCCAGCCCGCCGAGCCAGTGTCAGGTGGACCTGACCTGTTCCTTCCTGAAATTATGTCAGGCGCAGTCCTGCGGTAAGTGCATCCCATGCAGGACGGGCGTCAACCAGATGATTCTGATTCTGGAGCGAATCCTGGATCTGGATGAACCGTCCTCGTTGGACGATCTTACCCTGCTGCAGAAGACAGCTGAGACCGTTCGGGATTCTTCAGACTGTGCGGTCGGAACCGAAACCGCCGAGATCGTACTGAAGAGCCTGCATAGTTTCGAAGAGGACTATATTTCTCACATCGAGAACAATCGGTGCTCCGACAATGTACTGGATATGAGAAATACCGTTCCATGCGTGGCCAAGTGCCCGGCGGAAGTCGATATCCCGGGCTACATCTCCCTGATCAAGGCCGGCCGCTACGATGATGCGGTCAAGCTGATCCGTAAGGACAATCCGTTCCCGACGGTCTGCGCCCTGATCTGCGAGCATCCGTGCGAAGGTCACTGCAGAAGAAACATCCTCGACGCCTCCATCAATATCAGAGGTCTGAAGATGTTCGCCGTAGACAACTGCTCCGAGACCGTTCCGATCCCGGACAAGATGGAAGAAACCGGCAAGAAGGTTGCGATCATCGGAGGAGGACCGAGCGGACTGACCGCGGCCTACTATCTGAGCCTGATGGGGCACAAGACCAAGGTCTTCGAGAGAAGAGCCCAGCTCGGCGGCATGCTCCGCTACGGCATCCCGAGTTACCGTCTGCCGCGGCACCGGCTGGATTGGGATATCAAGTCCATCCTTTCCGCAGGAGTCGAGGTCGAACTGAACGCGGATATCAATACTGAGGAATCCGTGGCTAAGCTGATGAAGGATTACGATGCGGTCTATGTGGCCATCGGCGCTCACAACTATAAGATGATCGGCATCGAAGGCGAAGAGAGCAAGGGCGTCCTTTCCGCAGTCGATATGCTGCGCGGAATCGGAGATGACAAGATGCCGGACTTCAAGGGCAAGCGGGTCGTCGTCGTCGGCGGCGGCAACGTTGCCATGGACGTAGCAAGAACTGCAATGCGTCTTGGAGCTGCTCATGTGGACATCGCCTACAGAAGACGTAAGGTCGACATGACCGCGCTGCCCGAGGAAATCGATGGCGCGATCGCAGAAGGCTGCCGTCTGCTCGAGCTCAGGACCCCGGTCCGCATCGAGTCTGATGAAGAAGGCAATGTGAAAGCCCTCGTCGTCAAGCCGCAGAAGGTCGGACCTTACGATTCCTCCGGACGTCCGAAGTCCTTCCCGGCCCAGAAAGAGGAGCAGGTGCTCGCTTGCGACATCGTCGTCGGCGCGATCGGACAGGAGATCGACTCCGAAGTCTTCGAAAAGGCAGGCGTGTCCGTGCTCTGGAAGAAACTGAATACAGACGAATCCATGGCGGTTGAAGGCATGGAAGGCGTCTTTGCCGGAGGCGACAGCGTCACCGGACCTTCAACGGTCATCAACGCGATCGCCCAGGGCAGAGTTGCCGCTGCGAACATCGATAACTACCTGGGATACAATCACGAGATCAAGGTCGAACTGGATATTCCGGATCCGGATCTGACCGACTATATCCCATGCGGAAGATCCGAACTCACATCCCGTTATCCGGATGAGAGAAACAAGGACTTCGACGGATTCGAGAATGGCCTGCTTTTGGAAGAGGCGATTCAGGAGGCGGGCCGCTGCCTGCGGTGCGACTGCAATAACCTCGGCGCATTCAGAGGAGGGAGGCACACATCATGGTAAACATTACGATCAACGGAAGAAAAACCAGCGTGCAGGAAGGGACGACCATTCTGAATGCTGCCAAGACTGTCGGTGTGGAGATCCCGCATCTGTGCTACTGGGAAGACTTAAACGAGATCGGTGCCTGCCGGATCTGCGTCGTGGAGCTGGAGGGAAAGGACAAGCTGGTCTCCTCCTGCAACACCGAGGTCGAGGAGGGCATGGTCATCATGACCAACAGCCCCAAGGTGCGTCAGGCGAGAAAGATCAACGTACAGCTTTTGCTCTCGGAGCATGACTGCCAGTGCGCGTCCTGCCCGAGAAGCGGCAACTGCATGCTGCAGACCATCGCAAGAGATCTGGGCGTGGTTGACTCGGTCTTTGTGAATAACTGCGATGACTACAAGTGGGACAAGAGCTTCCCGCTGATCAGAAATGCTTCCAAGTGCATCACCTGTATGCGTTGCGTGCAGATCTGCGAGAAGGTGCAGACCATGAATGTATGGGAGAAGGTCGGCTCCTCCTTCCGTACCTCAGTCGGCGTTTCCGACGGCGTGAAGATCCAGGATGCCAACTGCTCGCTGTGCGGACAGTGCATCACCCACTGCCCGGTGGGCGCGCTGACCGAGCGCAATGATACCGAGAAGGTGCTGGATGCCCTGGCAGACCCCGAAGTGGTCACCATGGTGCAGTTCGCGCCGGCGGTCAGAGTTGCCTGGGGTGAGAAGGTCGGCATGAGCCGGGTGGAGCAGACCACCGGCAAGCTGGTCGCAGCCCTGAAGCAGATCGGATTCGATTACGTGTTCGATACGGTCTATTCCGCGGACATGACAATCATGGAAGAGGGAAGCGAGCTCATTCAGAGGCTGGGAGAGAAGGACGAGCACCAGTGGCCGATGTTCACCTCCTGCTGCCCGGGCTGGCTCAGATTTGTCCAGCTGGAGTATCCGGAATTCATTCCGAACCTGTCGACGGCCAAGTCGCCGCAGCAGATGTTCGGCGCCATTGCCAAGACCTACATCGCGGAGAAGATGGGCGTCGACCCGGCCAAGGTGGTCTCCGTCTCCATCATGCCATGTACCGCCAAGAAGTACGAGTGCGATGTAGACGTGCTTGAAGACTCCGGCTTCAGAGATGTCGATGTGGTCCTGACGACCAGAGAACTGGATCAGCTGATCTCCATCGACGGCATCAAGGCGGCCCAGCTGCCGGAAGCTCCGTTCGATGACTTCTTCGGAGAGGGAACCGGAGCGGGCGTCATCTTCGGCGCCAGCGGCGGCGTCATGGAGGCTGCTCTGCGGTCCGCTTATTACCTGATCACCGGGGAGAACCCGCCGGTCAATGCCTTCCGCAATGTCCGCGGCATGAACGGATGGAAGGAAGCGACCTTTACGGTTGCCGGCATCAATCTCCGGGTCGCGATCACGAACGGACTCGGCAACGCGCGTAAGCTTCTGAATGCCATCAAGGCGGGAGAGGTCCAGTATGACTTCGTCGAGATCATGGCCTGCCCGGGCGGCTGCGCCGGCGGCGGCGGCCAGCCCATCCACGACGGAACCGAGATGGCAGAACTGCGCGGAAGCGAGCTCTACAATATCGATAACACACTGAACGTGCGGTTCTCCCACGAGAACCCGACCGTGCTCATGTCCTATAAGGAGTTCTTCGGCGCGCCTAATTCCGAGAAGGCGCACCACCTGCTGCACACGGATGTGCACACCTGGGAGCTGTAGCACGGAGATCTTAGTGCGAAATATAGTTGCTGCAGGAGACGGCCGGACAAGGCCGTCTTTTGCTGTGCATCCTTGCAAGTCCTGCCTGAATGGGGTATACTTAATCTATCTATACACTGAGAAGCAAATTCACATACCATACAGGAGGAGATAGCATTGAGCAGCAAGAAATACGCGAAGACGAATCAGAAGAAGCCGGCGCCGGTAGAGAATTCCAGGGCATCCTATAACGGACGTTCCCCGGCCTTTGTCTGGGGCGTACGGATCGTGATCGTCCTGCTTTGTGTGGCGGTTGCGGTTACGCTGATTCCGTCCGCATTCTTCTAAAAAGAAACAGGTACTGACATGAATATAGAAGAACTGAAACAGAAGACGGAGATCGCGGAGGATCTGGCAGGCTGCCGGGAACTGTTCTGGAACAACCCGAGGCTGACCGGCGCGGCCGGCAGCAGCGATGAATCCGGCGCGGCCGGGGAGACAGAAGCGGCCGCTGACCCCATCGTCAGCATCGACGAGGCGGAGGCCAGGCTGCTGCGGTTCGCTCCCTTCATCGAGAAGGTCTATCCGGAGGTGCTGGATGGAATCATCGAGTCGGATTTGACGGAGATTCCCGAGATGCAGGAAGCGCTGGCCATGGATACGGGCGGCGTTCTGGATCCGGTTGAACTGCCCGGAAGGCTCTTTCTCAAATGCGACAGCCACCTGCCGATCTCAGGATCGGTCAAGGCGAGAGGCGGCATCTACGAGGTGCTGAAGTTCGCCGAAGAGGTTGCCATGGAGAATGGGATGCTGCAGCCCGGGGATGATTACAGCGTCCTGGCGGAGCCGGAATTTCAGAAACTGTTCGGGACCTACAGCGTAGCGGTAGGCTCGACGGGAAATCTGGGGCTTTCGATCGGGATCATGAGCGCCAAACTGGGCTTTCAGGTGACCGTTCACATGTCGGC
>JAZNNY010000110.1:0-34158 GCA_045580505.1 Lentihominibacter sp. | reverse complement strand
CCTTGGCTCACAGAACGACATGGCTACGATCCGACTTATCAAGGAATGCGACCTGCTTCTCAAAGGGCCGACGACCACGCCGGGCAAAGGGGATGGAAGACCGAACCTGGAGAGCGCCAACGTCACGCTTCGCAGGGAACTGGACCTGTTTGCCAACGTGCGTCCGGTCAGCATTCCGGACCAGGGAATCGACTGGATCTTCTACAGAGAGAATACAGAGGGCGAGTACGCGCTCGGCAGCAGGGGCGTCGAGATCAACGATGACATCAGCATCGACTTCAAGGTGACCACGACCATAGGCACCACGAGACTGGCCCGCGCTGCCTTTGAATATGCGAAAAACAACGGAAACAAAAACGTATCGATCGTCACCAAGGCCAACATCATGAAGAAGACCGACGGGAAATTCCTCGACCTCTGCATGGAGGTGGCGAAGGATTATCCGGGGATCAAGGTGGACGACTGGTACGTGGACATCATGGCGGCCAACCTGATCAACCCGCTCTTCAACAAGGGCTTCAACGTGGTGATCCTGCCGAATCTTTACGGGGACATTATCACGGACGAGGCGGCCCAGATGCAGGGCGGCGTCGGGACGGCGGGCAGCGCCAACATCGGCGACCGCTACGCCATGTTCGAGGCGATCCACGGGTCTGCGCCGCGCATGGTCGCTGACGGAATCGCGGAGTACGCCAATCCGTCCAGCCTTTGCAGGGCGGCGGTCATGCTCCTGCGGCACGCGGCGATGGCGGACCAGGCGGACCGGCTGGAACAGGCGCTGGACCGGGCGGCAGACGCCCTCGATATGCCGGGCGACGGGACCGGAAACACGGCGGCGGATTTTACCGCCTTCGTACTGGAGCAGCTGTAGGACGGAGGAGAAGATGGTCAGGTATCAATTTGGCGGAGAGAGCGAGCTGAATAATGCACCCATGTCGATGAGCCTTCTGGCGAAGCTGCAGCGGGACATTCTGACCGGCAAGTACCAGCCGGGGCAGAAACTGACGGAACAGAATCTCTGCAAAGAGTACGGGGCCAGCAGGACGCCGGTCAGGGAGGCACTGCGCCAGCTGGAGACGGATGGCCTGGTGGAGAATATCCTGAACCGGGGCTGCTTTGTGATCGGGCTTTCCCAGCAGGACTACGACGACCTGTTCGAACTGCGCAAGGCTTACGAGATCCAGGCGGTCCGCTGGGCCATCGAACGGATCACGGATGAGGAGATGGATAAGCTCGAGGAAACCTTCGAGTTCATGGAATTCTACACAATGCGCGGGGATCTCGATAAGATGCTCGTCATCAATGCGGGCTTCCATCAGGTGATCTACGAAGCATCTCACAACCGGATGCTGCAGAAGACCCTGACGTCGTATCAGAATTTCCTGAAGTACCGGAGAGAGGGCTCCGATTATGGACCGGACTACCTGTCAACGATCCTGGAGGAGCACCGGGCGATCTTCAAGGCCTTCATGGACAAGGATGTCCGCGCGGGCGCAGAGGCGATGGAACGACATATCAACAGAGCAAAGGAGCGCAGAAATCAGCAATGAAACTAATCAAACTGGTCCCGGCGCTGAAGCTGGGAAATAAACTGAACGTAGATGTAATGGATCTGCCGGACGGGCCGGATCCGGACCTGCCGGCGGGCCTGGGCGTATTCGCGGAGAGAGAAGCCGGGGAAGAAGCCGGAGCCTTCGGCATTTTGACGGACGGCTGGCGCAAACGCTGCGGCATCACTCTGGAGTATGCGCCCAGGGATATCCGGGAACTGAAGGAGCAGGGAATGGGCCGGGAAGAAATGCTGACCTATTACCGGGAAAAGGTCTACAACCTGGTTCGGATCAATATATCCCAGGACTGGGCCTGTGTGGACGGAATGGATGAAGTGATCTCCATCGTGGAGAAACATTTGGAGGGATAAAACAATGGTAAAGTTATATGACGGCGGCGTATTTCTGGTGAACGGGACGGACCTGGTTCCGGAGGCGGAGGTGGCCGCAGCGGAAGCGAAGTACGGAAAGAAACTTGACAAAGCACAGGCGCGGCAGGGGACCATCGCCTGGTCGATCCTGTCAGCGCACAACCGGTCCGGCTCGATGGAGCAGCTGCAGATCGGCTTCGACGCAATGGCGTCCCACGACATCACCTTCGTCGGAATCATTCAGACGGCACGGGCCTCCGGCATGGAGCGGTTCCCGATCCCCTATGTGCTGACCAACTGCCACAATTCCCTGTGCGCGGTCGGCGGGACCATCAACGAGGATGACCACGTCTTCGGGCTTTCCGCAGCGAAGAAATACGGCGGCATCTTTGTGCCGCCCCATATCGCGGTCATTCACCAGTATATGAGAGAGGCCATGGCCGGATGCGGGAAGATGATCCTCGGCTCTGACAGCCACACGCGCTACGGCGCTTTGGGCACCATGGCGGTCGGAGAGGGCGGTGGCGAGCTGGTCAAGCAGCTCCTGCAGGATACCTGGGACATCGCCTATCCGGGCGTGGTGAACATCTACCTGACCGGGGCTCCGCAGCCGGGCGTGGGCCCGCAGGACATCGCTCTCGCGATCATCGGGGCGGTCTATGAAAACGGCTACGTGAAGAATAAGGTGATGGAATTCACCGGTCCGGGCATCGCCTCCATGGACACCGATTTCAGGAACGCGGTCGATGTCATGACGACGGAGACGACCTGCCTTTCTTCGATCTGGAAGACGGATGAGGACACGAAGGCCTTCCTGACCCTGCACGGCCGCGGCGGTGACTTCCGCCAGCTGGATCCGGCGGAGGTCGCCTACTACGATGGCTGCGTCTTCGTGGACCTGTCCGAAATCAGGCCCATGATCGCGCTGCCGTTCCATCCCTCGAACACTTTTACTATCGAGGAACTGAACGCGAATCTCGACGAAATCCTGCATGCAGTCGAGCAGAATGCCAGGGAGATCACTTCGAATCCGGACATCGAGTTCACGCTGCGGGACAAGATCGACCGGTCCGCAGGCGCTCCGGCGGGAGGCCAACTCCGCGTCCAGCAGGGCATCATCGCGGGCTGTGCCGGCGGCAACTACTGCAACGTCATCGACGCGGCGCACCTTCTGAAGAACGCGAGCTGCGGCAGTGACGTGTTCAACCTGTCGGTCTATCCGTCCTCGCAGGCGGTCTTCATGGATCTCGTGAAGAAGGGCGCGATCACCGACCTGATGGCAGCGGGCGCCGTGGTCAAGACGGCCTTCTGCGGACCGTGCTTCGGGGCGGGGGATACGCCGGCCAACAACGGTCTTTCGATTCGTCACACGACCAGAAACTTCCCGAGCCGGGAGGGCAGCAAGCCAGGATCCGGCCAGCTGTCTGCGGTCGCGCTGATGGATGCGCGCTCGATCGCAGCGACAGCGGCAAACGGAGGCGTGCTGACCCCCGCGACCGACTTCGCGGAAGCCTTTGAAGGCTATGAAACACCGGCCTACGATTACGATAACAGCGTTTATCAGGCGCGCGTCTACCAGGGCTTCGGCGCAGGAGACCCGTCGGCGGAGCTGGTCTACGGGCCGAACATCAAGGACTGGCCCGAGCAGGAGCCGCTGGCGGAAAATATTCTGCTGAAGGTCTGCTCGAAGATCATGGATCCGGTGACGACGACCGACGAGCTGATTCCGTCCGGAGAGACCTCATCCTATCGGTCCAACCCTCTGGGCCTCGCCGAGTTCACGCTGTCGCGGCGTGATCCGGATTACGTCGGCCGCTCCAAGGCCGTGAAGGCCATGGAGGAAGCGCGGCTTCTTACAAAGGCAGGACAGCCGGCGGATCTTGCGGCGGCGCTTGAGGCTGCAGCAAAGATCAGCCCGGACGCTGCTCCGGAAGAGATTGAGATCGGCTCCATGATCTACTGCGTGCGTCCGGGAGACGGGTCTGCCCGTGAACAGGCGGCCAGCTGCCAGCGCGTGCTGGGCGGCCTGGCCAACATCTGCGAGGAGTACGCGACCAAGCGGTACCGGTCCAATGTCATGAACTGGGGCATGCTGCCCTTCCAGATGAAGGGCGAGCCGGACTTTGAGGTTGGAGACTATATCTATATTCCGGGAGCGCGCAGCGCGCTGGATACAGACATGCAGGACATCAAGGCGTATGTCATCTCGGGTGAACCTGCCTTTGCGAAAGAGATCTCACTCTACATCGCGCCGATGACGGACACGGAGAAGGAGATCGTCAAGGCCGGATGCCTGATCAACTTCAATCGGAACCGCAATCGGTAGGTGTTCGTTAAAAATTTCACTTGTGCATCAGGGCCGTTTCCTATAAACTGTTGGAAACGGTCCTGCTTTATTTGTTCCAAAGAGAGGAGCTGGCAAGAGATGATGCAACGAACACGACCAGAGAAAAAAGCAAAGGGCGTACTGCTGCCGGTGTTTTCCCTGCCTTCGAAATACGGCACAGGATGTTTTTCGGAGGAAGCGAAGGGGTTTGTCGATATGCTGCAGCAGACGGGGCACACCTACTGGCAGATCCTGCCCCTCAACCCGACGGGCGTAGCGGACTCTCCGTACCAGCCGCTGTCCAGCTTCGCGGGCAATGCGTACTTCATCGACCCGGTCCAGCTGGTCGCCCAGGGACTTCTGTCGCAGGAGGAACTGGACGGCTTTGACTTCGGGAAAGACCCCTCCCATGTGGACTACGAGGCCCTGTTTGAAAGCAGGCTGGCCATGCTGAAGCTGGCCTATGGCAGGTTCGAAGAGAAAAGGCAGGCCGGCGAGGAGCCGGACGACTTCGGGGAATTTCTCCGGGAAAATGACTTCTGGCTGGAGGACTACGTGCTGTTCATGACCCTCCGGGAGCATTTCGGAAGGGAACTGAGCTGGGATGATTGGCCGGAGGAGCTGCGCCGAAGAGAGCCGGAGGCGCTGGCGCGCGCCCGGGAGGAACATGCGGAGACGGTCGGCTTTTACCGGTGGAGACAGTATGAATTCTACCGGCAGTGGGGAGAGCTGAAGGAGTATGCGAATGCGCGGGGCATTAAAATCATCGGCGATATGCCGGTCTATGTCTCCTATGACAGTTCGGACTGCTGGGCGGCTCCGGACCAGTTTCAGCTCGGAGAGGATCTGCTGCCGAAGCTGATCGCCGGAGTACCGCCGGATGGGTTCTCTGACGAGGGCCAGCTCTGGGGCAACCCCCTCTATGACTGGGAGCGGATGAAGACGGACGGCTACGCCTGGTGGATCAGCAGGATCCAGCAGAGTTTCAGGTTGTACGACGTGATCCGCCTGGACCACTTCCGGGGCTACGAGGCGTACTACAGCTGCGATGCGGCGGCGGAGAACGCCATGCACGGGTTCTGGCGGAAGGGACCCGGGCTCGATCTGTTCCGCCAGCTGGAAGAGGTGACGGACGCTGGTAGGGATGCGGCCGGCAAGGACGGGGCCGCCGGCAGGGTTCCCCTCAGAGAAAGATTCATTGCCGAAGACCTGGGATTCCTGACGGAGAATGTGCACCGGCTGCTGTGGGAAACGGGATTCCCAGGAACCCGCGTGCTGCAGTTCGCCTTTGACGGAGATCCGGGCAACCTCTACCTGCCGGAGAACTTCCGGGAAAACTGCGTGGTCTACACGGGCACGCACGATAATGATACGACGGCCGGCTGGTTCCGCAGCCTGAGCAGTGAGGCGCAGGCGGGCATCCTTCAGTACCTGGGGCTCTCTGCTGAACGCGCCTGGTATCTGATTCTGGAGTGGGATCATGCGCAGAAGACGGGCCATCTTGCGGAAGATGTGGAAGATCCGGCCATCGTGGCGACGAGAGGCCTGGTCGATAAGGCGCTGGACAGCAGGGCAAATCTTGCGATCATACCCCTGCAGGACTACCTGCTCCTGGGCAGCGAAGCCCGTGTCAATGTACCCGGCACGGTCGGCAGCAACTGGGCCTGGCGGGTGAGCCGGGAAATGTAAGCAGGCAAAAAACAGAAGCATCCTCGCTTGTGACGAGGATGTTTTCTATTTTAGTTCCGAAGACGGTCCCGAGAATCAGGAGGTTGTCAATGGACGGGACGGACTGGCCGTTCAGCCATTTATAAACCGCCTGGGGCTGCTCGAACCCGCAGGCTTGCTGCAGGTCCCGGGCGCTGAGCCCCCTCTGCCTCATGAGGCTTCGGATTCGATTGCCGGTCTCCGGCAACATGATGGAAATGTATACAGGTTCCATCGCTACCCCCTTTCTTTTACGGACAAATAGTCCCTCTGCACAGTAATAAAGTGTTGATCATTGTATTGGGGGTGAGAAACATTCTACACGCATACAGCAGAAAATTCAAGCGAAAAGTGGGCAGGAGGAAACCGAACCTCTCCTGCCCTGCAGAAACGGCGGACGCTTCTGCAGGTTTTTCGGATCGCCTTTCCAATACAGATCGTAGTTTCCCGACCCTGGACATTGACTGATAACGGAGTCCAATAACGGATAAAGATTGACTTTGACGATAAACCCGACATGAAACCATCTCAGCGCAATAAAACTGTAAGGCGAAACCGCGGAAATTTTTTATGGAAGCAGGTCAAACTCCAGCGTGCCGCTCGTGTTGGCCAGGTCCAGCCCCATCTGTAGTCTGGAGATGGTCTCGCTGACGAGGTCGTACTCGGCCTTGACCTCGGCGCTATCGTAGTTTGCATAGACGTAGTCTATGATGGAGGTGCTGCCCCGGTAGCTGTGGAAGACGTCAGCCCTCTGGCGGGGAAGACGGCCCAGCATTTTCCCGAGCTTTCTTTTGCGGTCCTGCAGCTGCGGCAGGTAGACCAGAACCTGGTCAATGGTCATGCCCTCTACCTCCGTGCTGAGGTTGAAGAGGTTGATGGCGTGGCGGAGCCGGCGGATGTTTTCCTCCAGGCGGTCCAGTTCGCGCTGGGTCTGCAGGAAGCTGTATTCCGGACGCAGCTCCTCCGGGTCTTCGCCCATGGCGGCGTGGAAGGTGAAGGTAGCGTCCTCCTTTTCTTTCAGGAGCATGAGCTCCTCGTTCAGTTTCCTGAGCAGCTTGGCTGCCTCTGAAGATGTGTATTTCATAAAAACCCCTTTCTCCTGTAAAGCGATGTCATTTACCGTGCCTTAAGGCTATCACAGGAAAAAGAGGCTGTCATTCAACCGGCAGTTGAAAATGCGGTGGTTCATTCGCAGGTCGGGATCGGGGGTTGCGGTTACGAGGTGGAAATAAATGGATTAACTCTGCGAAAGTGTATCATTTAGGGAAAATCTGCAGAGTTAGTCTTGTCTAAACTGACAATAAATCGTGTAAACTCTGCAAAAACGGTTCTTTTAGGGGAATTTTATAGAGTTAGTCGAATCTAACCAAGCGAAATGGCGCGCAAACTCTGCAAAAAATGGATCTGGAAAACACTTTCGCAGAGTTCTTCCAGAATATGTAATTAATCATAAGAAAAACTCTGCGAATTCGTGCTCAAAGAGAGCTTTTTGCAGAGTTCGTCGTTGAGCCCGGCCAATTCCGGTCGAGCTCGTATAAACAGCCCGGCTAGCCCGGCTGTTATTCTTTCACAGGGGCCAGAATCATCGCCTGACCCGGCAGGACCAGGACATCGCCGTCAAACCGTTCACCGCTGAGCAGATCTTCCCAGCGCCCGTGCAAAGGCAGGACCTGCTGCCGTCCGCCGCAGTTCGCTGCGGTAATGCGCAGGGAGTCGGCCTCGGAGGATACCGCATCCGCCGCGCCAGCCGCATCCGCTCCATCCGCCGCGCCAGCCGCATCCGTCCGTTCAAAGGCAAACAGTCCATCCCGGGCGGCCAGGCAGCGGTAGTCCCCGCTGGCGTAGACGCGGGATGCGCGCCGGATGGCGATCACCCTGCGGTACCAGTCCTGTAAGTCTTTATTCTCATGCCCCCAGGGGAAACACCTGCGGTTGAAGGGGTCGTTGTAGCCCTCCATGCCGGCCTCATCTCCGTAGTAGATGCAGGGAACGCCCGGCAGAGTCATCTGCAGAACCACGGCGATCTTCAGCCTGAGAATCCCTGCAGCCCATTCGTCCGCGTCCATCCGGATCGATGCCTTCTCCGGCCGGCCGGCGTCCGGGCCGAGCTTCTGTCCGGCCAGGGCGGTGATGATCCGCTCGGTGTCGTGGGTGCCCAGAATGTTCATCAGGGCGTGAACGACGCGCAGGGGATAGTTCTCCATGATCATCTGCATGGGCCGCGCCAGGGCCATGGCATCGCCTTCGCGCATGTAGTCGATGATGCCCCGCCGCAGGGGGTAATTCATGGCGGAATCCAGTTTGTCCCCTTCGAAATAATTCTTTCGCTCGTCATAGGCGATCTTATTCGAAGCGTCTTCCCAGACTTCGCCGAGCATCAGGGCGTCGGGCTTCTCTGCCTTTGCGGCGGCCGTGACCTTCTCGAGGAAGGCGCGCGGCAGCTCGTCCACCACGTCGAGCCTCCAGCCGGAAGCGCCGGCCCGCAGCCAGTGCCGGATGACGCCGTTCTCCCCGGCCATGAACTCCTGGTAGGAGGGGACGTTCTTGTTGACCCGGGGCAGGGTCTTAATGCCCCACCAGCTCTGCCAGCCGTCGTCCTCGAAATAGTACCAGTCGCGGTAGGGGGAGTCCGGGTCGTGGCAGGCGCCGTTTCCGTACTTATCCCATATATCGAAATACACCGAGTCCGCTCCGGTATGCGAGAATACGCCGTCGCAGATCACGCGGATCCCGAGGGCGCGCGCCTCCTCGCAGAGACGGGTGAACTCCGCCTCATCACCGAACATCGGATCGATCTTCATGTAATCCGAAGTGTCGTATTTGTGGTTGGAGTAGGCTTCGAAGATCGGACTCAGATAAAGGCAGGTCACGCCAAGGTCCTGAAAATAGGGGAGTTTCTCCCGGATGCCGGCCAGGTTGCCGCCGAAGAAATCGTTGTTCAGGATCTCGCCCTGTTCGTCCGGTTCCCAGATCGGCATGCCGCCCCAGTCCTCGTGGGTGATCTTGCCGTCCATGTAGACAGGGGGGCCTGCCTTTGCGAAGCGATCGACGAACACGTGGTAGAAGACGCCGCCGCGGATCCAGTCCGGGTCCTCGTAGGCGGGGGAAAAAACGGTGATCTGCCAGGGACGGGGCTCATCCGTCAGGACCGCCTGGTCGCCCGCAGGATCCCGCCCGATACAGCGCGGCCCCTCAAGAACGTCCGAGCAGAGCTCAAACCAGTACCAGAAGAGACCGCGTTCAGCCGGTGTGAAAACCGCGGTAAATGTCGTAAATCCCGCGCGGCTGCCGCCGGGATCCATGGAAAGGGTCTGCACGCTGCCGTCCTTATCGAAACGGACGTGCAGGAGCACGCAGCTGCAGGCGCCGGCAAGCTCGGTTTCAAGCAGCAGGCGCAGAGAAACAGGAGATCCGGCCTGCTGCGCGCCGGCCGGATCCCGGAACAATGTATTGGTGATATCGTGTATAGCTTTGATCATAAACTCGCTTTCTGTAACTAGATCTATAACTAGATACGTTCGCCCTTCCTCGCCAGGAATGGGTGGGTCAGGTAACCGGAAAGAAGTCTTCCGTCATTGATGATGACCTCCTTATCCAGCACGGCGTAGTTCAGATGCGCACCTTCGCCGACGGTGGTTTCCTGCATGACAACGCTGTTCTCGACGATGGCGTTCTTCTTGATGCGGGCACCACGGAAGACGATGCTGTTTCTGACTTCGCCCTCGATGACCGCTCCGTCGGCGATCATGCTGTTCGATACCTTGGCCTTCTCACCGTAGCGGGTGGCAGGGCTGTCCTTGGTCTTGGTGATGATCGGACCGGCCTCGCCGTGGAAGAGCTGGCTGCGTACATCATAGTTCAGGAGCGCCAGGCTTCCGCTCAGGTAGGAGTTCAGATCCTCCAGATAGATGACCATATCATCCGAGAAGTAGGCATAGACCCGCTTCTGATTGATCATCTCCTGCAGAAGCTCGAGCGGCGCCAGTCCGCTCGGATTGCGGTCGAGCACCTCCAGCAGAGTCAACAGGGCTTCCCGTTCGATCACGCAGGTGCTCATGGTCATCTCGCTGATCAGAGCCTTTCCCCGGGCAGGATCGAATGAGAGAATACGGTCGTCCACATCCGTCTTCAATCCGATCCGCTCGTAGAGCGGCGTCTCATTGACGACGTTGCGGCAGAAGAGGCAGGTGATGTCGGCCTTGGTATCGATGTGGTGCTGTACCATGGCAGCGAAGTCGATGTTGCCGACGTAGCCGGTTCCGCAGAGGATCAGGTACTTCTCCTTGAGCTGGCGAATATAGAATTCGTTGTTGCGCAGGGTCTGTACCCGGGAGGCTCCCGGCAGCTTGCTTCCGGCAGAGGACAGCGGCGGCAGGTAACGAAGACCGCCGTTCTTGCGGTCCAGGTCCCACTCGGCGCCGGACTGCACGTGGTGCATGACGCTGTCGTATTGCTGGCTCATGATGATGCCGACGCTGCCGACACCGGCGTTGACCATGTTGCTGAGGCTGAAGTCGATCTGCCGGTATTTGGCTCCGAAGGGAACGGCAGCCAGAGTGCGGTGCTCGGTCAGGTCTTCGAGCAGTCCCGCGACGTTATCCGCTAAAATGATTCCTGCAGCATCCATATTATTTGCCTCCTTTCTTCGTATCCGCATCGGCGGCCTCGGAGCAGAGCTCGTCAGAGGATGCGATGATGCGGCCTGCGGCGATCTTCATGCCGGCGGGGATGGTCACCCCGGGTCCGATGACGGTGAGCTGGCTGTCATCCTCGAGCGGTGCGCCGATGCAGGCGCCTTCCCCGATCGTGACATTGTCAGCGACGATGGCGTGGTCGATCGTAACGCCTTCGCCCACCTTCGTATCGGCCATGACGACGCTGTCGTTGATCACGGCCTTTTCTGCAATCGCTACATCGCCGAAGATGACGGAATGCCGGACTGTTCCCAGAAGGGAGCCGCCGTCACCGATGATGGAGTTGGAAACACTGGCGTTTTCGCCCATGTACTCCGGATGCGTATAGCCGTGGCGATAGTAGATTCTCCAGGCGGGATCGTTCAGGAACAGCTCCGGAATATCGCCGAGCGCGTCCATGTGCGCTGCCCAGAAGGAAGAAAGTGTCCCGACATCCTTCCAGTAGCCGCCGTACAGGTAAGCGAACATCCGCTCTCCTGCAGCGAGCATCCTCGGGATGACGTTCTTGCCGAAGTCACTGTCGGACTCCGGATCCATGTCGTCTTCCTGCAGGTACTGGATCAGTTTGTCCGTGCTGAAGATATAGACACCCATGCTGGCCAGCGTGCTGTTCGGCTTGGCCGGCTTTTCGTGGAATTCGGTGATTCGTCCCGTGCTGTCGGTCGTCATGATGCCGAACCGGCTGGCTTCTTCCAGCGGGACATCGATGACGGAAATCGTGCAGTCCGCGTTGTTTTTGATATGCTCCTCGAGCATGATCCGGTAGTCCATCTTGTAGATGTGGTCACCGGACAGGATCAGCACATACTTCGGATTGTAACGACGGATGAAGCGCAGGTTCTGGTAGATGGCGTTGGCCGTACCGAGGAACCATTCGGCCCCCTTCTCACCCTCGTACGGCGGCAGGACGTGCATTCCGCCGAACTTCAGGTTCATGTCCCAGGGTTCGCCGCGTCCCAGGTAGTCGTTCAGTTCGAGCGGCTGATACTGGGTCAGCACTCCGACGGTATCAATGTCGGAATTGATACAGTTTGACAGAGGGAAATCGATGATCCGGTATTTCCCGCCAAACGGTACCGCCGGCTTAGCGGTCGTCTTGGTCAGAGGCACCAGCCGGCTGCCCTGGCCTCCAGCCAGGAGCATGGCAACGATTTGCTTTCTTTCACTCATGTGAATCAGCTCTCCTTTCGAGTATAATCGCGGACAGCGGCGGCAGGTTCAGCTTCAGGTGCTGCATCTGACCGTGCCGCTCTCCGTGCAGGGTCCTGTATATCTTTTTGCGGCGGCGGCCTGAGCCACCGAACCGTTTCAGATCGGAATCAAAAATGCGCTCGTATTCTCCGTGCGGCGCGCCGATCTCCGCATTCCGCCATTCCTGCCCGGACAGATTCAGGATGCAAAGGCAGGTCTCCCCGTTTGCTCCTTTCCGTAGATAGGAATATACGTTGCGGTCCATGTCATCGGCGTCGATCCAGGAGAATCCGTCCCAGCTGTTGTCAAGCGACCAGAGGGCCGGTGTCTGCAGATACAACTGGTTCAGTTCCGCCAGCATCGCCCGGATCCGGCGGTGCTTGTCGTAGTCCAGAAGCAGCCAGTCCAGCGCCTGCTTCTCATTCCATTCGATGAACTGCCCGAATTCACAGCCCATGAACAGAAGCTTCTTGCCCGGATGGGTCATCATGTAGACGAGGAAGGCGCGAAGGCCTGCGAATTTATCATCGTAGGAGCCCGGCATCTTATCCAGCAGGGAATGCTTGCCGTGCACTACCTCATCGTGAGAGATCGGCAGGATGAAGTTCTCGCTCCAGGCGTAGGTGATGGAGAAGGTCAGCTTGTGGTGAGCGCCTCTGCGGAACAGAGGGTCCGTCTGGAAGTATTCCAGGCAGTCGTTCATCCATCCCATGTTCCATTTGAAATTAAAGCCAAGTCCGCCGACATCCGGCGGCATGGTGATCATAGGCCATGCGGTCGACTCCTCCGCGATCATCAGTACGCCGGGGAATTCCGTCAGGATCGATTTGTTCAGCTCCTGCAGGAAGCTTATCGCCTCGAGATTTTCTCTGCCGCCCTTCACGTTCGGCATCCACTCGCCATCCTCCCGGCCGTAGTCCAGGTAGAGCATGGCGGACACCGCGTCGACGCGGATGCCGTCAGCATGGTAGACATCGCAGAAGAAGGCCGCGCTGGACATCAGAAAGCTCCGCACTTCGCTGCGGCCGAGATCGAAGGCACGGGTGCCCCAGCCCTTGTGCTCGCGGCGCAGCGGATTGGCGTCCTCATAGAGGCTCTCCCCGTCGAAGTTGATCAGCCCGTAGGCGTCCTTGGGGAAGTGGGCCGGTACCCAGTCCAGCAGTACGCCGATCCCGGCTTCATGTGCCTTGTTGACGAAATACTTGAAATCAGCCGGATCTCCGTAGCGGGAGGTCACGGCGAAATAACCGGTGCTCTGGTAGCCCCAGGATCCATCGAAGGGATACTCCATGACGGGAAGCAGCTCCAGGTGGGTAAAACCCATCTTCTTGACATAGGGAATCAGTTCATCCGCGCTCTCCCGGTAGGAGTAGTAGGAGCCGTCTTCATGACGGCGCCAGGAGCCGAGGTGAACCTCGTAGATGTTCATAGGAACGCGGGCCGGGTCGACCGATGATCTGCGGGCAAGCCAGGCCTCGTCGCGCCACTGAAAGTCATCATCCAAAACGGCAAGACGCGAGGCCATCTGCCGGATGGCGTCCTCCTGCGGCTGCTCCGCGGAGAATCCGTAGGGGTCGGCCTTGAAGATGGTCTCTCCTGTCCCGGTTGTGATGGCATATTTATAGCAGTCGCCGGCGATGGCGTCGCTGCAGACGCACTCCCAGATCTCCGCATCGTCCTCGAGCCGGTGCATCGGGCTCTTCCCCTCGTCCCAGCCGTTAAAATCACCGGCTACCGCGACAGAGGCCGCGTGCGGTGCCCAGACGCGAAAACAGAAACCGCCGCCTTCCTGCGGATGTGCCCCCAGGAACTCGTAGCAGCGGGTCCCCTTCCCCTGGTGGAACAGGTATTTCGGGTAGGAAATATCAGAGATAACGCCGCGCATAAGTTTATCCTCGCATAATTACTCAGAAAGTGGTATAATCAAGTTCATTGTGTATGATATTCAGTATACAATACTTATGATAAAAAAGAAAGACAGGTTAAGGAAGAAATGAAACAGAAGATTTTGTTTGTTACATCAGAAGCCGTTCCCTTCGCACATACCGGCGGGCTTGGCGAGGTTGCAACTGCCCTGCCTAAGAGCCTGAACGCCAGAAAGCAGCAGGACATTGACTGCAGGGTGGTCCTGCCTTTGTACGGGAAGATCGGCCAGGAATATCGGGAGAAGATGGAGTTCCTCGGAACCGGAACGGTGCCGCTTGGCTGGCGCGCCCAGTATATGGGCGTGTTCCGTCTGGAACTTGGCGGGGTGATCTATTATTTTATCGATAACGAATACTATTTCAAGCGCAGCGGTCTGTACGGATATTACGATGACTGCGAGCGGTTCGCCTACTTCTCCAAGGCGGTGTTTGAGGCCCTGCCTCTGATGGATTTCGTGCCGGACGTCATTCACGCGAATGACTGGCAGGCGGCCATGGTGCCGGTCTATCAGACGGCGGTGTACCGCAGGCAGTTCATGAAGACGGTGTTCACGATCCATAACATCCAGTACCAGGGTCACTATGGCACGGACGTTCTGGGGGACATCATCGATCTGCCGGCGGAGGAGATGCATCTGGTGGAGTACGGCGGGGACGTCAATCTGATGAAGGGCGCCGTGGAGTGCGCCGACATCGTGTCGACCGTCAGTCCGACCTATGCGAAGGAACTGCTGGATCCGTCCATCGCCTTCGGCATGGATCCGATCATGCGCAAGAATGAACACAAACTGCGGGGAATCCTGAACGGGATCGATACCGACAGCTACAATCCGACCAAGGATAAGGCGATCGCCAAGACCTTCTCCTTCAGAAGACCTGCCGGCAAGGCGGAATGCCGCAGGGCGCTGCAGGAGGAACTGGGCCTTCCGGAGCGGGAGGACGTTCCGATCATGGCCATGATCACCCGGATGGTAGAGGCCAAGGGAATCGATCTGGTCACGGGCTCGATCGACCGGCTGCTGGACGAGGACCGCATTCAATTCGTTCTGCTCGGGACCGGCGATGCGGCCTACGAGGATTTCTTCCGGGGTCTGCAGATGCGGCATCCGCAGAACGCCTGCTGCATGATCGAGTTTGACCCGGCGAAATCCCGGCGGATCTACGCGGGCGCAGACCTGTTCCTGATGCCGTCGCGGATCGAAGCCTGCGGACTGGCGCAGATGATCTCCTGCCGCTACGGAACCGTTCCGATCGTGCGGCAGACCGGCGGCCTTGCGGATTCCATTACGGACTGCCGCCTGGGAGATGGCAGCGGGTTTGTGTTCGCAGAGTACAGTCCGGAGGGCCTCGCCGAGACGGTGCGGGCTGCGGCGGACCGGTTTGCGGATAAGAAGAACTGGGAAAAGCTGGTCGACCACGATATGAAGCTGAACTTCGGATGGAAGAAGGCGGCCGGCGAATATGTCGACATGTATCAGGGTCTGTTTGAATAAACCGGCCCGATCAAATAAGAGAGAAGGAGTAGTTATAACAGTATGAGCAATGGGAAGAACAAGGCCCTTGCGGACCAGCGCGCTTTTCGCGAAGACCTGGTCGAGTGCCTGGAGAACAAGTATCACACCAGTTTCAAGGATGCATCTGCTACTGAGATGTACAAGGCGGTCGCGACCGTCGTCAACCAGCAGCTGCAGCAGAAACGCTGGGAATTCAACAGCAAGGCAAGAAAGGGGCAGCTGGAGAAGGAGAATCAGAAGAAAATCTATTATATCTGCATGGAGTTTCTGATGGGTCAGTCCCTGAAGAACAACCTCTACAACCTGGGCGAGATGGAGATGGTGCAGGAGATCCTGCAGGAAAGAGGCATGAGCCTCGATGAGCTCTATGATGAAGAGCCGGATGCGGGTCTTGGCAACGGGGGTCTCGGACGGCTGGCTGCCTGCTACCTGGCAGGCCTGACCACTCAGGGATACGATATCACGGGCTTCAGCCTGCGCTACGAATACGGCCTTTTCCGCCAGCACCTGGTGGACGGCTGGCAGGCTGAGATGCCGGACAACTGGCTGCCCGGCGGCCGCGTTTGGCTGAACCCGAGAGAAGACGAGACCTTCAAGGTCGGCTTCTACGGAAACTATCATGAATACTGGACGGACAAGGGCCTGGTGAGCGAGGTCAGAAGCCAGGAAATGGTCGAGGCGGTTCCCTATGACATGTACGTCAGCGGAGCGGATACCGAGGCGGTCGGCAAACTGCGCCTCTGGAGAGCAAGAGACTCCGAAGGCTTCGATATGGCCTCCTTCAACAGCGGGGACTTCACCCGGGCGGCCCAGAACAACAATAAGGCGGAACTGATCACCAAGGTTCTGTATCCTGCCGACAACATCGAGGAGGGCAAGGAACTGCGGCTGAAGCAGCAGTACTTCATGGTTTCGGCCAGCTGCCAGAATATCCTGCGCGACCACTTCCGGCTGCACCGGACTCTGGACAACCTGGCGGACAAGGTCTCCATCCACATCAACGACACCCATCCGGCGCTCTGCGTTCCGGAGCTGATGCGCCTCATGATCGACGATTACGGCTACGACTGGGATAAGGCCTGGGATATCGTCAGACACACCATATCCTATACGAACCATACGGTCCTGGCCGAGGCGCTCGAGAAATGGAAGAGCGAGCTGGTCCACCTGATGATGCCGAGAATCTACGTCATCCTGGAGGAGATCAACCGGCGCTTCCGCATCGAGATGAACGAGAAGTTCCCGGGCGATACCGGCAAGATCGACTACATGTCGCCGTTCGGCTACGGCGAGATCCGGATGGCCAATCTTTCCGTGCTGGGCTCCCATCACGTGAACGGCGTTTCCGGCCTGCACTCAGACATCTTAAAGGACGACCTGTTCCACGATTTCTATCTGGCCTATCCGGAGCGGTTCACCAATGTGACCAACGGCATCGCCTACCGGCGGTGGCTCTGCCAGTCCAATCCGGGCCTCTCCGCCCTGCTCGATGAGACCATCGGTCCCGAGTACCGCAAGGACTGGAAGCAGCTGGGAGAGTTCATCCGGTTCCGCGAGGACAAGAGCGTGATCCAGAGACTGGACCAGGTGAAGCGGGAGAACAAGGTGAGATTTGCCGAATACGTGAAGAAGGAAAGCGGCGTGGAACTCGATCCGGACGCCACCTTCATCACCCAGGCGAAGCGGCTGCACGAATACAAGCGGCAGCTGATGAACGCCCTGCACATCATCACCAGATACAACCAACTGAAAGATAACCCGAACCTGGCGGTCCAGCCGGAGGTCTACCTCTTCGGAGCCAAGGCGGCGCCGAGCTACTTCGTGGCCAAGGACGTCATCCAGCTGCTCTACCATATCGGGGAAGAGATCCGCAAGGATCCCGTTATTTCTAAGAAACTGCAGGTCCTCTTCCTGGAGAACTACAGGGTCTCCATGGCGGAGAAGCTGATGCCGGCGACCGACATCTCCGAGCAGATCTCCCTGGCCGGCAAGGAAGCGTCCGGCACAGGCAACATGAAAATGATGATCAATGGCGCGGTGACGATCGGCACCATGGACGGCGCTAACGTCGAGATGTACGAAGCGGTCGGAGAGGATAACATCTTCATCTTCGGACAGAGGGCAGAAGAGGTCGCGGACCACCTGCGCGAAGGCTACGAGAGCCGCCGGTTCTATCAGAGGAGCCGCGCCCTGAAGGCTGCGGTAGACCGTCTGGAGCGCGGCTTCAACGGACACTCCTTCGACAACATCAAGGACTACCTGCTGAAGCCGACCTACAGCATCGCGGACCCGTACATGTGCCTCTACGATTTCGACGATTACTGCCGTGCGCACGAGGACATCCGTCAGGCCTATACGGACCGGGCGCGGTGGGGCAGCATGTCCATCACCAACATCGCCAAGGCGGAGCGCTTCGCGGCGGACAGGGCGGTCATCGAATACGCTGACCGCATCTGGAACACGAAGCCGGTGCTGTAAGCAAAGGCAGGCCTGCCTTTGGAAGGAAAAGACTTGACATTATGTACTAACTTTAATACAATAGTCGGGTAAAGAAATAGTCTTATTAATCCTTACCATACGTTGTCGCCGCAGCAGACCCCTGTGAGAGCAGGAGTCAGCGCGGCGCCTCGTTTTTTTGCAGGCGGCGGGCAGAACGCTCCAGATAGTCGCGAATCTGCTCTTCGTCCTTGATCTCAAGGCCCCGCTCTCCGGCGAGGGATTCGATGTGATGGGTGAATTCGTGGCGCAGGACTTCGCGCAGCTGCTCTGTGAGCTGCGCTTCATCCATCCAGCTGTACATTTTCTCGAATGAACCGTAATAGATCTTGATCATGCGTCCCAGGGAGGAGCGGATGTATTCGCCCATGATCAGGAGGTCAGGGCCGTGCGGGCTCTGCTTCGCTTCGGGAACCAGCAGGATTCCTCCGTTGAGCTCACGGTAAAACTCCGGCGGAAGTTCTTCCGCCAGCATATCCAGAATGTCACCTACCTGTCTGATATCCATCCTCGCCTCCGGGAGTTATTGATTGTCAATGCATGCTCTTTTGTTTATAATATATCATGAATAGTTATCGACGCAAGAAGGCGGTTTATGAGAAGACGATTCAATCGAACACAGGACATCAGAAGAACCATCCTGGTCGCGGATGACGAAGAGATCAACCGGCGGATACTCGCCCATAATCTGGGGCGGTTTTATGATATTATCGAGGCCGAGAGCGGCAATGACGCCCTGGACAAGATCCGGACCTGCGGACAGGCGCTGTCACTGATCATGCTCGACCTGAATATGCCGGACGGCACAGGATACGATGTCCTGCGCGCCCTGCAGCAGGACGAAGAGGCGGGAAGGATCCCTGTCATCGTGCTGACCTCCGAGAAAGAAGCCGAGATCGAGAGTCTGCAGCTTGGCGCGGTGGACTTCCTGGAGAAGGGAAGCGATATGCCGGAGGTGGTCCTGGCCAGGGTCAGGAGAAGCATCGAACTGGCGGAGGATACCATGATCATCCGCTCTACCGAGGATGATGAACTGACGGGCCTGTTCAACCGGAAATTTTTCTTTGAGTACGCCCGGATGATGCGCCGGGCGGACCCGAAGCGGGTCATGGACGCGGTCGTGATCAACGTGGACCGGTTTCAGATCATCAACGAGCTTTATGGTCGGATCTTCGGCGACAAGGTGCTCTGCGCCCTGGCCGATGCGGCCAGACAGATCCGGCAGATCAGCGGGGGGCTCGCCGCCCGCAGCGATGCGGACACCTTCTTCGTTTACAGCGGACATCTGGAGGACCACACGCAGATCCGCGGAATCATAGAGGAGCACCTGGCGGCGCTGGATCACACATCCCGGATCCATGTCCGTATCGGAATCTACCCGGACGCGGATGCGGACCTGACCGTAGAGGATCAGTTTGACCGCGCGCAGACCGCCTGCAATTCGGCGCGGGGCGACTATACGAAGGAGCTGGTCTACTATGACAGCAGTTTTGCCGAACAGAAGCTATTTGAAGAGCAGCTGATCAGCGACTTTGAAAAAGGGCTGGAAGAGGAACAGTTTGCCGTATACTTTCAGCCGAAGTTCCGGATCCAGGGAGAGGAGCCGAAGCTGACCAGTGCGGAAGCCCTGGTCCGGTGGGAGCACCCGCGGCTGGGGTCTGTGCAGCCTTCCCGGTTCGTTCCGGTCTTCGAGAGTAACGGGCTGATCCGCAGGCTGGACTACTACGTGTGGAGGAAGACCGCAGCCTGCATTGCGGATTGGAGAAGCAGATACGGATTCGTTTTCCCGGTCTCGATCAACATCTCCAGGGTGGACCTGTTCGATGATGTGCTGGAGGAGAGGATCCGGGGACTGGCCGAAGAGTTCGACCTTCCGCCGGAGAAATTCATGCTGGAGATCACAGAATCGGCCTTCGCCGGAGATGCCGGCGTCGCTGCAGAGAAACTGCGCAGGCTGAAGCAGGCTGGATTTATTATAGAGATGGACGATTTCGGAGCGGGGTATTCGTCCCTGAATTCCCTGACGGAGCTGCCGCTTGATATCCTGAAGGCGGACATGAAGTTCGCCCGGCAGCTGACCGCGGATGAAACCACGCACCGGATGTTTGCGATCATCATGGATATTGCCGACTGGCTCGGAGCGAAAACCATTGCCGAGGGAGTCGAGACGGCGGAGCAGATCGAGATCCTGAAAAGGCTCGGCTGCCATACCGTGCAGGGTTACTATTTCTCGAAACCGCTCCCGGCGGATCACTTCGAGAAGGAAATGCTCTGCAGATACGAATGGAAGGAGGAGAGCGCATGTTAACCGTTGATCAGCTGAGGGAAATCGGTGTGCAGCCGGAGGACGGACTGCAGCGGTGCCTGAATGACGAAGACTTTTATCTGACGCTGGTGAAGATGGTGCCGGCAGATGTCGGTTTTCAGAAACTGGAGGAGGCGCTGGCCGGCGGAGACCTTGACGCAGCCTTTGAGGCGGCGCACGCGCTGAAGGGCGTGCTGGGCAACCTGTCGCTGACGCCGCTGCTGGATCCCGTGGTGGAGATCACGGAGCATCTGCGCAGCCGCACAGAGATGGATTACGCGCCTCTGCTGGAGACGATCCTGAAGGAACGGGACATCCTGAGCGGACTCTGCGAATAAGGGGAACAGGTCTTGGAAGATCATAAGACAGCACAAGGAAACATATATGCTGCGGGGAAGCGGCGGCTGTGGGGACTGACCCGGCAGGCGCCTTTTGTGGTGTGCCTGGTAGCCCTGATCTTCAGCTTCGCCGGCTGCGGGGGCGGCAGCTCTTCAGAGGCTGCATCCGATGGGGCGAAGGCTTCTTCCGGCGAGGCCAAGGCCGCTTCCGGTCAGGACGGGGCCACGGGGTCCGGCTATGAGGCGCCGGATTTTCGGGATTCGAAGTTCCACGAGGATGAGGCGGAAGGCGGCGGCAGTGCGCAGATCGATCTCTCGGAGACATCCAAGGGCTATGTTGCGGTGTCCGCAAGTTCGGGAAGCCGGCTGAAATTCCAGGTCATCAAGGGAGACGATACCTACAACTACGATATAGACAATGACGGGACGCCGTCGGTCTTCCCGCTGCAGTGTGGAGACGGGACCTACCAGTTCAAGGTCATGGAGAATATTGTAGACAGCAAATACGCCGAGATGTACGCCACCTCCGCAGAGGTCGAACTGAAGGATGAATTCCAGCCTTTCCTGCGGCCGAGCGACTATGTGGATTACGAGAAGAACTCCGACTGCGTGAAGAAGGCGGCTGAGATCGCCTCGAAATCTGAAACGGCCATCGACCTGGTAGCCGGCGTCTACGATTATGTCGCGGGCAGCATCACCTACGATAGGGAGAAGGCCGCCTCCGTGGAGAGCGGCTACCTGCCGGAACCGGATGAGACGATGGAGAGCGGCGAGGGAATCTGCTTTGACTACGCCTCTCTTGCCGCGGCCATGCTGCGCAGCCAGGGAATCCCCTGCAAGGTCATCTTCGGTTACGTGGCGCCGGACAATCTCTATCACGCCTGGAACATGTTCTACACGGAGGAGACCGGCTGGGTCACCGTAGACTATAAAGTTGACAAGAACAGCTGGAGCCGGCTGGATCTGACGTTCGCGGCCAACGGTGCGGACGGAGAGTTCATCGGAGACGGCAGTCATTATTCGGATGTATATTTTTATTAGTTGGGAGAAACAGCTATGAGCAAGGTAAAGAAACTGGACAATCTGGGCGTCAGCGCCTTTTGTGAAAGCATGGGCATGATGGCGCGCGCCGGCATTCAGACGGATGAGGCAATCGCCCTGCTCGGGCAGAGCAAACAGACGGACGGCGTCCTGGGCAATGCCCTGGAACAGATGAAACAGGCGGTCGAAGAAGGCAAGGGACTCGCCCAGGCCATGGAGGAGTCCGGCATCTTCCCGGGTTACGCGCTGAAGATGATCCGGGCCGGCGAAAGCGCAGGCCGGCTGGAGGATGTGCTGATGCGGCTGTCAGACTATTACCGGGATCAGAAGACCATCGGAGAGAAGCTCAGATCGGCCATCACCTATCCGGCGGCCATGCTGCTGATGATCATCATCGTCCTGATCGTCATGCTGGCCAAGGTTCTGCCTACCTTTACCGGGGTATATGAGAAGATGACCGGCAGCCTGGTCGATTCCAGTTACAGTTACATTCGCTGGTCCTACGGCTTCTGCTGGGCAGCGCTCATCATCATGATCATCCTGGCCCTGGCCCTGCTGATCGGACGCGCTTCATGGAACAGCGGCAACCGGAGCGGAATCGAGAAGTTCCTGCGCAGGATTCCGATCTGCGAGGAGATCCTGCGGAGCATGGGCCTGTTCCGGTTCACCTCCGCCCTTGAGACTTTTCTCGCCAGCGGTGAGATGCAGGACATCGCGGTGCACGAGAGCATCGGGATGACGGATTACCTGCCTTTGGAAGAGAAACTGAAGGCTTGCCTTGAAAGAATGAAGGACGGACACAGTTTCGCCCAGGCGGCCTATGATGAACAGCTGCTGGAGCCGGTCTACGGAAGGATGCTGCTCGCGGGAGAGCGCAGCGGCAACATGGAATCTGTGCTGGCCAGGCTGACGAAGCTGCTGGAGGAAAACGCGGGAGCCAAGGTGGACCGGCTGGTCGGAACCATCGATCCGCTCCTGTCGGGCGTGCTGATGGTCACGGTCGGTCTGTCGCTGCTCAGCATCATGCTGCCGCTGATCGGAATCATGAACACCATCGGCTGAGGATCGTGAAGGAGAGAAGGCATGTATTCGGACAAAGCCAAAAAAACGACCCTGCTGGTGATCTGCGTCATCATACTGTGCCTGATCGCTGCCGCCCTGTGCTGGTGGGCGGTGCGCGCCGGAAGCCGCAATCTGCAGGAGGAAGGCGTGCAGGCGCTGAAACAGACCATCACCGCCAGCGCGCGTCAGTGCTATATCGTAGAGGGCGTTTACCCGGAGGATCTGGGTTATCTGGAGGACAATTACGGACTGCAGATCAATAAAGACAGGTATTATGTGACCTACGACGCGTTCGCGCAGAATCTGCCGCCGAGCGTACGGGTCACGCTGAGATAGATCATGGAATGGATGCGATGATGAGAGAGCGGGAAAAAAGTTCCCCTTTGGGACTGTATACAATCGGAATAGCGGCACTGTTTCTGCTGGGCTTTCTGCTGCTGATCGTGTTCGGAGCGCAGGTCTACAGCGATGCGGTGAGCGGACAGGACCGCAATCACGAGACCCGGGCCCTTCGCGCCTACCTGGTGACCGCCGCGCAGCCTGCGGCTGAGGAGGACATCGGGATGCGCGAAGACGGGGACCTTGAAGTGCTCACGATCCGCGAGCACGGAACGGTCTACGGTCTGCAGATCTACCAGGAAGACGGCATGCTGATGGAATATTACGGCCGTCTGGATGCCGACCTGCCCGCGGACGGGGCGCAGCAGATCGCCCGCACGAAGACCTTTGAGGTCGACCAGATCGACGAGGGTCTCTTCGCCGTGACAACGGACGCCGGCAGAACGCTGCTGCACGCCGGACGCACGGGAGGAGGTGAGGCCAGATGAGAGGACAGAAGTCGATGACCGCCTTCTATCTGGAGACGGTCCTGATGGTAATCATCTTCGCCATCGTTCTGGCCATTCTCTCGCAGGTGTTCGGGCTGGCCAGAAATCAGAGCAGCGAGGCGGAGCAGCTGACGAACGCCGTCTGCCTGGCCCAGAATACGGCAGAGGCGGTTTCGGCGTCCGCGGATGCGGAGGACCTGCTGCAGCTGCTCAATGAGGACGGGAACACCAGCCTGCAGAAGAAGGGCGACGGAGCGGTCCTGACCGCATACTACGACCTGCAGATGCAGCCGGTGAGCGAGGAAGCCGCCGCGAAAGCGGCCGAGAGCTGCCTGCGCGTTGAAACGGACTGGCAGCCGCAGCAGGGACAGGCCGGAAACTATGCGGACAGCAGGATCTCGGTCTATGCGGGGGACGGGAAGACGCCCCTCTATACCCTGGATACCGGCGTGTATATGAGAGAGGAGGGAGCGCGATGAATCAGATTCCGATCAAGCTGGGCCCCGTGGCCCTGCTGCTCACGGTCATCAGCATCTGCCTGACGGTCATGGCGATCCTGACCTTCTCCACTGCAAATGCAGATCAGGCCATGGCAAAGAGCTTTGCCGACTCGACAAAGACCCGCTATGCGCTGGAACAGGAGGGACAGAAATTCCTGCAGGAAGCAGATGAAGCACTTCTCTCCGGCGGGAGCCTGCAGGATCTCGGTGATGTCCAGGTGAAGAACGGCGGCGCCGAGAAGACGCTGACAAAGGACGGCTACCATCTCACGATCCGGCTGGTCCCGGCAGGGGATGACGGCTATGATGTGGCGGAATGGTCATTCGAAAAAGAATGGAAAGAGAAAGAAACGATCGACGGGCTCTGGATGCCCCAGTGAAAGGATTGAACATGAACATTTTAGACATACTGAAGACAGCGATGGAGAGGGAATCCTCGGACATCTTCCTGGTAGCCGGACTTCCGGTGACATTCAAGATCCGGGGGCAGCAGGAGCGGTTCGGTGACCGGATGCTGCCGGATGCCATCAATGAGGTGGTCGATCAGATCTACGAGGTCAGCGGGCGGGACCGCAAGCTGGTAGAGCAGGGGATGGACGACGACTTCTCCTTCGCGGTATCGAACATGGGCAGGTTCCGGGTCAATGTGTTCCGGCAGCGTGGTTCTCTGGCGGCGGTCATCCGGGTCATCCGGTTCGGCCTGCCGGACCCGGCAGCGCTTGGGATCCCGGAAACCGTACTGTCTCTTGCGGAAGAGAAAAGGGGCCTGGTGCTGATCACCGGAGCCGCCGGCACGGGCAAGTCGACGACGCTGGCCTGCATGATCGACCGGATCAACCATATGCGCGACGGTCACATCATTACCATGGAAGACCCGATCGAGTACATCCACAGGCATGAGAAATCGATCGTTTCCCAGAGAGAGATCTCTATCGACACGCCGGGATATCTGGAGTCGCTCCGGTCCGCCCTGCGGGAGAGCCCGGACGTGATCCTGCTTGGAGAAATGCGGGACTATGATACGATCTCCGCGGCGATCACGGCGGCGGAAACGGGAGTCCTGCTTTTGTCCACCCTGCATACGAGCAGCGCGGCCAACACGATCAACCGAATCATCGATGTGTTCCCGGCCAACCAGCAGCAGCAGGTGAAGATCCAGCTCGCGCAGATCCTGAAAGGCGTCGTTTGCCAGCAGCTGGTGCCGTCCACTGCGGGCGGGCAGGTGCCGGTGTTTGAAATCATGAAATCGACGCCCGCCATTCAGAACATGATCCGGGAGGGTAAGCTCCATCAGCTGGATTCCGCCATGCAGGCAGGCGCCGCAGAGGGAATGTGCACGATGGACGGCAGCCTGATGAATCTTTACCGGCAGGGAACGATCAGCAAGGAGACGGCGCTGATCTCCTGCGTTTACTACGAAAACATGAAGAAACGGCTGGATATGTAGGACCGGAGGCGGAGGAAGGCCGCGAATAAGGATGAAGGATCGAAGAAGACCGAGGCCCGGAATCAGAGAAGACCGGGCGGGCGGTGCTCGTCTGCAGACGATCAATCTCATCGTGATCATCGCCGTTCTGGCGGTGACTGCAGTATTACTGTACGGCGTCAATCAGATGCTGGGCAACTATCATGAACTGAAAAAAACGACCGATACACACCTGATCTGCCAGAAGGCGGCGCAGGACATGATCGATGCTTCGGATTACCTGACGGAGCAGGCGAGATTTTTTGCTGTGACGGGAGAGCGTGTATTTCTGGACAACTATTTCGAGGAGATCGAAATGACCCAGCGCAGGGACAGGGCGCTGGCCCGTCTGGAAGGATACATGCCGGAGTCGGATGCCCTGGAGCTGCTGGAAGATGCGCTCAAGGACTCAAATGCGCTCGAGGAGCGGGAGGTTTACTCGATGCGGCTGATGGTCGAGGGAAAGGGCTACGATCCGGAGGGATTTCCGAAAAGGGTGCGGGATCAGCAACTTGAAGCGAAAGACCAGGGGCTGAGCGCCGGGCAGAAGATGGCCCTGGCGGAAACCATGGTGTTTGATGAGGCCTATCAGACCGAGAAGAGCAAGATCACGGCAAGTGTTGAAGCCTGTCTGGAGCAGTTGCTGTCGGGTAGCCAGAAGGAGCAGGACGCGAGCTTTGCCGAAATGGAACGGACCATGAACATGGTGATCGTTCTGATCTGCGTCATGCTCGCCCTGTTCATTGCCATGGTTCTCCTGGTCGTAGGCCTGATCATACGCCCGCTCTATACCAACATCGACTGCATTAATAAAAAGACGCACCTTCCCATGAAGGGCGCCTATGAGATGCAGTACATGGCTTCCGTATATAATAAAATGTTCGATGAAAACCTGGAGCATCAGGACCGCCTCGCCTACGATGCTGTGCACGATTCTCTGACCGGAGCCTACAACCGGGCAGGCTTTGAAGAGCACTTCCAGGCGGTGGACAAGAGTCAGGTTGCCCTGATCCTTCTTGACATCGATTACTTTAAGGAGATCAACGACACGCACGGCCACAGTACCGGCGATCTGATCCTCAGGCGGGTCGCCAACCTGATCCGCGACCAGTTCCGGGCGGAAGACCACATCTGCCGGATCGGCGGCGACGAATTCGCGATCATCATGGTGTATGCCGACTCCTCCATGACGGGGCTGATCCGGAGAAAGATCCGGGCCATCAACGACCGTCTGCAGATGCCGGAGAAGGGACTGCCGGCCGCGTCTCTCAGCGTCGGCGTGGCCATCGGCGACCGGAAGGATCCGACCGAGGAAATGTTCAAAGACGCTGACACCGCCCTCTACGCCGTGAAGCGGGCCGGAAGAAACGGCTGTGCCTTCTACGGGGAGGACGGCGTCACTGCAAAGGCAGGGCAGTCCGGCCAGGCTTAATGTCTTAGTCGTCCAGTTCCCGCAGGAATTCTGCGAACAGGTCCAGACCCTTCTGCAGAACCTTGGAATCGAACGCGTAACCGATCCGCACGGATCCTTCCATCTCGAAGCACTCGCCCGGAGTGAAGAGGACGCCGGTCTTCCGGATCAGGCGGTCGCAGAGTTCGCGGGACGGGATGTCCTTTCTGTAGTAGACCAGAGCGGTGGTTCCGGCCACCGGCTTCTGGTAGTAGACCTCCGGCGTAGCGTTCACCCAGTCGTCCAGGATCTGCCGGTTCTTCAGCAGGATGGCACGGTTGCGCTCGATGATCTTATCTTTGTTTGCCAGAGCCAGGGCAGCCAGCTTGTCATCAATCACGGCACAGCTGATGGTGTCGTAGTCTCTGCGCTCGTGGCAGCGGGCGAGTAGGGCCTCATCTCTCGTCACGATCCACCCCATCCGGACGCCGGCCATGGACCAGGACTTGGACATGCTGCCGACGGAGATTCCCTTCTCATAAAGGTCAGCCACAGAGTACATGTAGCTGCCGTCTTCGGAGATGCCGCGGTAGACCTCATCGCAGAGGACATAGGCGCCTACGCTGCGGGCGATCTCGATGACCTGCTCCATGGTCTCCTTCGGAATCAGGGAGCCGGACGGGTTGTTCGGGCTGTTCATGGTGATCATCTTCGTATTCTCATCGACCAGGCTGCGCAGCTTGTCCAGATCCGGCAGGAAGTGGTTCTCCAGGTTCAGATTCAGGATGCGGACCTCAGCCCCGATGGACTCCGGAATGGAGTAGTGCTGCTGGTAGGTCGGCATGACGGACACCATGTTGTCGGTCGGCTCGATCAGGGCCATGATCACGTGGTGGTTGGCGCCGATCGCCCCGTGCATGGGGATGATGTGCTCCGGCTGAATCAGGTCTCCGTAGAGGCCGGCGATGCCGGAAAGCAGTTCGGGGGATCCGCCGATATGGCTGTAGGTCAGCCGGGTGTCAGCCAGCTCGTTCATGTAGCCGCAGGCGTCCAGTCCGGCCATCTCGATGAGCTCGCGCACGGTCAGCGAATCGATGCAGGTCTCCGCCAGGTTATAGGTGCACTTGGTTTCATAATCGTCCATCCAGCGTTCTACTTTGAAGGTTTTGATATCCATGTGAATTCTCCTTATCTGTTCACTACAGTTCCACTTCTGTTCCGAGATGCTTCTCTTCGGCCAGGTCCAGCGCGACCTTGGCGGCGGCGATATCGAGGAGGGCCATGCCCGCGGGGTCGAAAATGGTGATGTCATCATCGGATGTCCTGCCTTTGCAGCCGCCTGCAATCAGAGTGCCGATCTCCGCAATTTCGCTCTCGCCGATCACACCGCGCTTCACCGGGATCTCGACCTCTCCCGCCTCCAGGCAGTGCTCCATGTCATCGACGAACACCTTCGCGCCGCGGAAGATCTCCGGATCGAGTTCTTCCTTACCCTCCATGTCGGAGCCGACGGTGGAGAAATGCATGCCGGGCCGGACCCATTCCTTCCTGATCACCGGCTCGCGGGACGGGGTGACCGTGATGACGATGTCGCTTTCCGGGACGGTGAGCTCCGGCGCATTCGTCGCCTCGAAGCTGACCTGCGACGCGTCGATGCCGAGTTCCTCCTGCAGCCTGGCCGCAATTCCGCCGACGAAGCGCTCCGCGTTTTCGGGGAAAAGCAGGTCGGCCACGTACACCTTCTGCAGGCCCGGAAATGCCGTGATCATCGCGGCGATCTGGTAGGCCGCCTGGTTTCCGGCGCCCAGAACGAACAGGGTTACGGAATCCTTTCTCGCCAGGTACTTGGCTCCGATGGCGCCGGCAGCCCCGGTACGGATGCCCGTAATGTATGCGCCCTCCAGAATCCCGACCGGCGCGCCGGTGAACTCGTCGAACACGTTGATCGTGGCCATCAGGGTCGGCAGGCCCTTGTCGGCGTTGGCTCCGAAGAAGCCGATCGTCTTATGCCCGAAAATGTGATCGCCCGGAAGATAGCCGGACCGGATGTCCATGTCCCGCGCGCCTTCCTCGAAGATGTGAAAAACGGTCGGCCAGGCGACGGCCTCTCCCGCGCTCTTCATCTTATATACATTCTCGACGGCGGTGATGGCCGGTGCCATCTCGATTACCTGCATGATATCATTTTTGTTCAGGATTCTGGTAGTCATTCTTCGCTCTCCTTTCGTTTCTTGTTGTTCTGTGGTTTAAGTATAGCAAAGGCAGGCCCGGCCGGGATTGTAGTATCTGAGAATATAGGGTAAAATAATTGTAGAAAATACAAAGGAGGCCGCATATGGCGCTGAATGTGAGAGATATACTGGAGCTGCCCTCCGGACAGAAGATGAACCTGCTTGCGGGCAGCGGCGGGCTTGGAAGGCCGGTCACCTCGGTGGAAATCGCGGACTATGAGTTCGCGCCGGACGTAGACTTCGCGCCGGGCGAGGGGCCGGACGTGGGGGATTCGCCGGAAGCGGTCATCGCCTCTGGTACGGCACCGGATCTGGAGCCGGCCAGCTTCATCATCACGAGTTTCCTGTTCGCAAAGGGCGACCCCTCGCTGATCCTGACCGCAGTGGAGTCGCTCATCCGGATGGGCATGGCGGGCCTTGCCTATAAGAAGGTCATCTATGATGATCTGCCGCCGGAGGTTCTGCGGCTCGCGGAGGACCATGATTTCCCGCTGCTCTCCTTTGATAGGAACGTCTGGTTTGAGAACATTATCTTCGATATTATGTACGCAGTTCAGTTCGATGATAAGGTGTACCTGTCCGAAGAGAAGATCCGGGCCATGCTGGAAGGGACGATGAACCGGTCCGAGCTCGACATCATCCTGAAGGGCATCTCCCTGAAGCTGCGGCCATGCGTCGCAGCGGCGTACATCGGGGCTGCCGGGGGTAACGGAACCGCCGGTGCAGACGGGTCCGCCGGGATCGACGGGTCCGCCGGCGCGGACTTTGATGCGGGCCGGGCCCTGCGCAGTTTCTATCTGAGCAAGGGCCTGCGGGATAAGGCCCTGATGGTTCGCTATGGGGACGGCCTCTTCGTCATCACCACATCGCCATTAGGCGATCTTGCCAGTCATCGGCTGATCCTGCGCCAGGCGATGGAGGCGGCGGGAATCGCAGAGGCTGCCGGACGCCCGAAGGCCGCCGGACGCCTAAAAACAGCCGGGCAACCGAAGGCCGCCGGAGCCGTCTTCCCGGCGCTGAGCGAGGTCCACCTGGCGGCGCAGCTGGACGAAGCCTTCCGCGAGAGCTGGCGCTGCCACGCTGCCATGCGGGCAGAGCGGGGGATCCGGCAGAAAGGCGGAAGAAGCGATTCTGCGGCGCCGCCCTTTGACTGCTATAGCGAGTCGGGAATCTACCGGGTGCTCCTCCCTGCGAGCGGCCTTCCTGAAACGCCTGCCTTTGCGGAGTCCGTCCTCGGGCCGCTGCGGGAAACCCCGGACCTGATCGGGACTGCCTTTGCCTACGCGGCGGCCGGCGGAGAAATCGGCCGGGCGGCGGAACTGCTCAGCTGCCATGCAAACACCGTGAGGTACCGGCTCGGGAGGATCCGGGAGCTGACCGGACTGGACGGGTGCACGGACGCGGAACTGTTCCTGCAGCTCAGGCTGGCGGCGGCAATCGATCAGATTGAAAAGGCATAATTCGTTCTCTTTCACGAAAAACACCATGATTTATTAAAAATTTTGTGAAAAACCCACAAAAAGTCCTTGACATGCTGAAAGGGAGCGTGTAAGATAGGCATCGTTGAGATAGAGGATGCGTTTTGTCATCAGTAACCGCACCAAGGCGTTGCAGCGCCGGGGCGGCGAAAGGGGCAGGCGCCGAAGGGGAGACTCCCTGCAAGGAGGCTTCAGCTGGGCGGACGAAATAAGATTCGTTCGACTGTCGCGAAGAGAGCCGGCCGCATGGCCGGACGAGACAAGAATTCGCGGAGCGCTATCCTTGATAAGACCCCGGGACGGGTGCGCGGACTCTCTGCGCAGGTTCCGGCGGGAAGGAATTATCAGGTGGCTGCTTCGTAGCAGCCACCTTTTCTTGTATCTCAATGCTAAAAGATTTTTCATTAAAAGTTACAAGAAGGAGAACAAAGAAAATGACAAAGGAAAGAGTATTCACAGGAGTAGGCACAGCACTGATCACCCCGTTTACAGAGAGCGGCGCAGTCGATTACGACAGCTTCGGACCGCTGATCGACTGGCAGATCGAGGAGGGCGTTGACGCCCTGGTCATCGCGGGAACTTCCGGCGAGGGATCGACCCTCTCCGACCAGGAGCACAAGGATGTCGTAGAGTTCGCGGCAAACCGCGTAGCCGGCAGAGTTCCGGTCATCGCAGGAACCGGCAGCAACGATACAGCGTACGGACTGCAGCTGACCCGGGGCTGCGTGGAGCGCGGCGCGGACGCGGTTCTGGTCGTAACCCCTTACTACAACAAGTGCACCCAGGACGGCCTGGTGAAGCTCTACTATGAATATGCGGATGCAGCCGGCGCACCGGTGATCCTGTACAACGTACCGTCCAGAACCGGCGTCAACATCACACCGGAGACCTACGTCAGACTGGCGGAGCACGAGAACATCGTCGCTGTTAAGGAAGCCAGCGGCAACATCTCCCAGATCACCGACCTGATGGCGAGAACGAACGGTCAGCTGGATCTCTACTCCGGCAACGATGATCAGATTGTACCGCTCCTGTCCGTAGGCGGCATCGGCGTCATTTCCGTACTGTCCAACCTGCTGCCGCGGCAGACCCACGACATGGTCATGGCTTATCTGAACGGCGACACGCAGACAGCGATGCAGATGCAGCTCCACTACAACGACCTGATCCGGTCCCTCTTCTGCGAGGTCAACCCGATTCCGGTCAAGGCTGCCATGAGCTTCATGGGTTACTGCCAGAACGCGGTTCGTTCCCCGCTCTATCCGATGGAAGGCGCGAACGCGGAGAGACTTGCTGCATCGATGAGAAACGTCGGCATCGAGATCCGCTAAGGACCGGGCCGCAGGGAGGAAGAAAACATGCTGTTATACGATAATCTCGATATCAATCAGGAAGGCCACCTGACCATCGGCGGATTGGACACGGTGGCCCTGACAGAAGAATACGGCGGCCCGCTCTACGTCATGGACGAGGACCAGCTTCGGGCAAACTGCCGGGTCTATACGGAAGCGATGAGGGAGTATCTGCCGGAGGGCTCCATGCCCCTCTATGCCGGCAAGGCACTCTGCTTCAAAGGTCTGTACCCGATCATTCAGTCCGAGGGCTTCGGCGCGGACGTCGTCTCTCCGGGAGAGATCTTCACGGCCCTGGCCGGCGGATTCGATCCGGCAAACCTGTACTATCACGGCACCGCCAAGACGGACTGGGACATCCGCTATGCCATCGACAATCACGTGGGCTGGTTCATCGTGGATAATTACAACGAACTTGAGGCCCTCGACCGGATCGCCGGCGAGAAGGGCATCATCCAGGATATCCTGCTGCGGATCACCGTTGGAATCGACCCGCACACCCAGGAAAAGATCAACACCGGCCGCATCGATTCCCAGTTTGGCGTCGCGGTCGACACCGGACAGGCGGCGGATTTTGTGAAGCGGTCCAGAGACCTTCGCAATGTCCGGCTGCACGGATTCCACAGCCACATCGGATCGCAGATCTTCGAGACGCAGCCCTTCCTCGACCAGGTGGACAAGCTGCTCGAGTTTGCCATCGACATGAGAAGCAGGTATGGTTTCACGGCGGAGATCTTCAACCTCGGCGGCGGATTCGGCGTTCGCTACACGGACGAAGATCCGCAGGTCGACATCGAGGGGAACATCCGCAGGATTGGCCAGCATCTGATGAGCGGCTGCGCGGAGGCGAAGTTCCCCACGCCAAGGATCCTGCTGGAGCCGGGCCGCAGCATCGCTGCAAATGCAGGCCTGACTTTGTACAGGACCACCGGCGTCAAGGAGATCGACGGCTACCTCAATTACGTGACCGTAGATGGCGGCATGACCGACAACATCCGTTTCGCCCTCTACCGGGCAGATTACGAGCTGACAAACGCATCCAGAATGAACGATGAGATGTCCTATCTCTGCACCGTGGCAGGCCGCTGCTGTGAGAGCGGGGACCGCGTGGCCGAGGACATCTATCTGCAGAAGCCGGAGCGAGGCGACATCATCGCCGTCCTCGGAACCGGAGCATACAACTACGCCATGGCATCCAACTACAACCGGGTGCCAAAGCCGGCCATGGTCATGGTATCCGGCGGGGAGTCCCGGCTCGTGATTCGGGCGCAGACCTTTGAAGATATGATTGCGTGCGAACTGTAATCGGGTGTAGAATGGGAGCATATTTGAGTTAAGGTTGGCGGGATGTTCCGGCCGCGCGGCCGAGGAGGACCTGCCTTTGTATAGGAACAGGGAGGAAAGAGAAAATGAAAGTAGGAATCGTAGGATACGGCAACCTCGGCCGTGGCGTTGAGGCAGCCGTGCAGCAGGCGGGCGACATGGAACTGGTCGCAGTGTTCACGCGCAGAGATCCCGAGACCGTTCAGATCGAATCGGACGCAGACGTTCTTTCGATGCAGAAGATGGACGAGATGACGGAGGACATCGATGTGATGATCCTTTGCGGCGGAAGCGCCACCGATCTGCCGGAGATGACACCGCAGATCGCAGCTAAGTTCAATGTTGTCGACAGCTTTGATACACACGCGAACATTCCGCAGCACCTGGCGGCGGTCGATGCAGCGGCAAAGGATGCCGGCAATGTAGGCGTGATCTCCGTCGGCTGGGACCCGGGCCTCTTCTCCGTAGCGAGACTGTATGCCAATGCAGCCCTGCCAAACGGCAATGACTACACCTTCTGGGGCCGCGGCGTCAGCCAGGGACACTCGGATGCTATCCGCAGAATCCCGGGCGTCGCAGACGCGCGCCAGTATACCGTGCCGGTTGAGGCAGCGGTGAACAGAGTCCGCGCGGGCGAGAATCCGGAGCTGACCACCAGAGACAAGCACACCAGAGAGTGCTTCGTCGTAGCGGAAGAAGGCGCAGACAAGGCAGCGATCGAAGAGGCGATCGTGACCATGCCGAACTACTTCGCCGATTACGATACCACGGTTACCTTCATCACGCAGGAAGAGATGGATGCAGAGCACACCGGCCTTCCGCACGGAGGCAGCGTCCTCAGAAGCGGCGTCACCGGGAACCAGGGCGAGTTCAACAACACCGTAGAATTCTCTCTGAACCTCGACTCCAACCCATTCTTCACCGGCAGCGTGCTGACAGCCATCGCCAGAGCGGCCTACCGCCTGAGCCAGGCTGGAGAGTCCGGCGGCAGAACGATCTTCGACATCCCGCCGTGCTACCTCTGCGAGACACCGAGAGAAGAACTGATCGCGCACATGCTGTAATTGATCAA
>JAZNNY010000109.1:0-2647 GCA_045580505.1 Lentihominibacter sp. | reverse complement strand
TCTGGTCAAAATAGAGTACAAACTGGAAGATTACTCCCACATCCGCAGGGACACGACCGAGACGCCTTTCAACAGAAGGCTGGACGAAGCCTACTTCCTGATCAGGGAGATCAAGAGCATCATCCGGCGCTACCGCAGGATGGAGACATCGGAGAATATCCGTTTCCGCGAATTGCTGCAGTTCATGACCATGCAGGTAACAGACAGCCTGCACGCGGCAGCGGCACTAAGAGACGGGATCGAGGAGAGAGAACGCCTCAACTCGCAGATATTCCCGGAACTGGGGATCGCGCTCCTGCACTGCCGGTCCGGCGCGGTCAGGGAACCTGTTTTTATCAGCTGTACGCCCAGAGGCGACGCCGAGTTCAAGGACCCTTACTTTAAGGGGATCCGGGCGGCACTGCTCATGGTCATGCCGATCGACGACGACAGGAACATGCACGCGGAAGTCCTTGGCAGTATCAGCGGAGCCATGGTCACAAATGAGTACTTCCTCCGGATGATCAAGACCGGAAGAGAGGACCAGATCCGCGCGGAACTGGCCAGAGAACTCAAGTGCTTCTTCTTCGACCATCTGGACAAAAGTTAACAAAATATCGTTAATACTTGTATGGAAAAGGCTGCAATACCGCAGCCTTTTTATATTGGGAGAAAACAGTATTTTGACCTAAAAGCGACGCTAAAATCCTCAAATCTTGTCACTTTTGATGGTGACAAAGTCAATTTTGTATTTGTGGAATTGTCATATTTCCTATGCTTATAATTGAATCATCGAAACAAAGTTCACTCTTATGAAAGGGGAAAAAACATGAAAGAAAGAGTTCAATCCTTCGGTCGGTTCCTCAGCGGAATGGTCATGCCGAACATCGGCGCGTTCATCGCCTGGGGACTTATCACAGCACTGTTCATTGCAACCGGTTGGCTTCCCAATGAGCAGCTTTCCACAATGGTCAGCCCGATGCTTTCCTATGTGCTCCCGATCCTGATCGCTTACACAGGCGGTAAGATGGTCGGCGGCGCAAGAGGCGCGGTCATGGGCGCGATCGCATGCGTCGGCGTTATCTGCGGCGCTCCCGATTATCCCATGCTGATGGGCGCTATGCTCGCAGGCCCTCTGGGCGGCTGGGTCATCAAGAAGTTCGACCAGGCAGTCGAAGGCAAGATTCCCGCAGGCTTCGAGATGCTGGTCAACAACTTCTCCGTTGGTATCCTGGGCATGCTCCTCGCGATCGTAGGCTTCTACCTGATCGGCCCTCTTATGGCAGGTGTTCTGGTAGTTCTCTCCGGCGGCGTTGACATCCTGGTCAAGGCAGGTCTCCTTCCTCTGGTCTCCATCTTCGTAGAGCCCGCTAAGGTCCTGTTCCTGAACAACGCGATCAACCACGGTATCTTCACTCCTCTCGGAGCACAGCAGGTTGAGCAGCTCGGCAAGTCCGTATTCTATCTCATTGAGACCAACCCCGGCGCAGGCGCAGGCGTCCTGCTCGCTTACTGGATGTTCTCCAATGACAAGGCAACCAAGGATTCCGCTCCCGGCGCACTGATCGTGCACGTACTCGGCGGTATCCACGAGATATACTTCCCTTATGTTCTGATGAACCCTCTGCTGCTCCTTGCTACCATCGGCGGCTCCGTTGCGGCAATGTTCTTCAACACCATCTTCAACGTTGGTCTTGTAAGCCCTGCATCTCCCGGTTCCATTCTGGCACTGCTGGCAGTTGCTCCCAGAGGCGGACAGCTCATGGTCATCATCAGCTTCCTGATCGGTACCGCTGTTTCCTTCCTGATCGCTTCTCCCATCGTGAAGATGTCCAACTCCACTGCGAGCCTTGAGGACGCACAGAGCCAGATGAGCGACATGAAGGCAGCTTCCAAGGGCGGCGCTTACGCTGCAACCGCTGACGGCGGCGAAGTTGACCTCAGAACTCTTGACAGAATCGTATTTGCTTGCGACGCAGGCATGGGCTCCTCCGCAATGGGCGCTGCAGTCCTTCAGAAGAAGCTCGAAGCAAAGGGCCTTGGCAACATCAAGGTTTCCCACTACTCCGTATCCGAAGTTCCCGCAGGCGTTAAGTTTGTAGTCTGCCACCAGGATCTGGTTGAGCGCGCAAGAAAGTCCGCTCCCAGTGCAAGGATCGTCACGATCAGCAACTTCATGAACGCTCCTCAGTATGACCAGATCGTACAGGAGATCCTGGATGCCAAATCCAACAAGAACGCTGCAAACGCCGGCGGCCATGACTTCCACGGCGGTGTCCTTCTTAAGAAGAACATCATCCTGAACAACAAGCCCGTTCCGAAGAATGACGCGATCCGTGCGATCGGCAAGCTCCTTGTGGACAGCGGCTATGTAACTGAGAAGTATGTAGACGGCATGATCGCGAAGGAAGATATCTTCAACACAGCGATCGGCAACAACCTGGCAATCCCTCACGGTGTTGAGAGCGTCATCGGCGAGATCAAGAACTCCGGTCTTGCGATCATGACTTATCCCGAAGGAACCGACTGGGGCGATGGCGAGACAGTCAAGCTGGTTATCGCGGTTGCTTCCGCAGGCGATGATCACGTTGAGACTCTGGGCAAGATCGCTACAACCTGCGAGTCTGAAGAAGCGGTTGAGCGTATCATCCACCTCAGCGTAGATGAG
>JAZNNY010000108.1:0-55068 GCA_045580505.1 Lentihominibacter sp. | reverse complement strand
GCAAATCTTTCCCGGTCTCTGGCGAACATCTGATAGTAAGCCAGAAGGTGGTAGGCGAGAGTGACCGGCTGCGCCCGCTGCAGGTGGGTGTAGCCCGGCATGACCGTTTCCTGATGCTGCTTCGCGAGCGAAAGCAGGGTGTCAAGCAGGTCCCCCAGGAGCGCGTCGACAGCGGCTGATTCCTTCTTCAGGTACAGCCTGAAGTCGAGGGCAACCTGGTCGTTGCGGCTCCTCGCCGTGTGCAGTTTCTTGCCGGTCTGCCCGATCCGCTCGGTCAGAACCGTCTCGATGTTCATATGGATGTCTTCGGATTCGATGGTGAATTCGATCTTCCCAGCCTCGATATCCGCAAGGATCTCCTCCAGGGTCTTCACGATGAGTGAAGACTCTTCCGCAGTCAGAATTCCCTGTTTGCCCAGCATCTTCGCATGGGCGATGCTGCCGGTGATGTCTTCCCTGTACAGCCTCTGGTCGAAGCCAATGGACGCGTTGAATTCATCTGCCGATGAAGCGCTCGCCTTGGCAAATCTTCCTTTCCATAGTTTCATTCCGGCATGTCCTCCTGTCTACTCGATAAAGTCACTTCCCTTGAGGACCTTCCATTCAAGGCTCTCGTGCTCCGGTGCTCCGCCTTCGACGGTCAGCTTCTGGATCGCGCGGATCTTGAGCGGCAGCGAGAACAGGTTGATGAAGCCTTCAGCATCGCTCTGGTTGTAGACGTCATCCTTACTGAAGGTGGCGAACTCTTCGTTGTACAGGGAGTACGGCGACTTCCTGGCGGCAACGTAAGCGCAGCCCTTGTAGAGTTTCATTTTCACGGTACCGGTAACCTGCTCCTGGGTCTTGTCGACGAAGGCGCTGATGGCTTCCCGCAGCGGGGTGAACCAGAGTCCGTCATAGACGAGCTGAGCGAACTTCTGCGCGACGATCATCCGGTACTGGGTGGTGTCCCTGTCGAGGATCAGCTGCTCGAGGCCCTGGTGGGCCGCAAACAGGATCGTGCCTCCCGGTGTTTCATAAACGCCTCTGGACTTCATGCCGACGAGCCGGTTCTCGATGATATCGACCGTACCGATGCCGTTCTTGCTGCCCAGTTCGTTGACCTTGGCCAAAAGCTCGATCGGAGGCAGTTTCTCTCCGTCGATCGCGACCGGAACGCCCTGCTCGAAGTCGATGTCCACATAGGTCGGTTCATCCGGAGCATCCTCCGGTGCCACTGAAAGAACGTGGATGGATTTCAGGTGCTCATTCCACGGATTCTCAAGTTCTCCTCCCTCATGGCTGATATGCCATACGTTCTCATCGCGGCTGTAGATCTTGGCGTTGGACTGGCTGATCGGAATACCCCGGGACTCCGCGTACTCGATCATGCCCTCTCTGGAATCAAAATCCCACTCCGGAGATCTCCAGGGAGCGAAGACTGTGATGGCCGGATTCAGCGCGTTGATGGAAGCCTCAAACCGAACCTGGTCGTTGCCCTTGCCTGTGCAGCCGTGGACGACGGTATAAGCGCCTTCCTGCTCGCAGACCTCGACCAGTTTCTTGGCCATCAGCGGGCGGGCCATGGAGGTGCCCAGCATATACTGTCCCTCGTAGATCGCGTCCGCCTTCAGCGTCGGCCAGATGTAATCGGTGATGAATTCTTCTCTGAGGTCGATCGTGATCGCCTTGATGGCACCGGTGGCCAGCGCCTTCTTCTCGATTGCGTCGAAGTCCTCCTTCTGTCCTGCGTTGCAGCATACGGCGATGACATCGTAGTCATATTTCTCCGTGAGCCACTTCATGATGACGGATGTATCCAGTCCGCCGGAATACGCCAGTACTACTTTCTCTTTTGCCATTGTTTTCTCCTCCTTAAAGCACATAAAAAAATGTCTTTTTGATAAGCACATGAATCATTATACATCAATATGTATAATATGCAACCCCGAATCTGAATTAATTTCTGAATTAATATTGTTTTTTTGCGGTGGAGAAAAGGCAGGCCTTCATGTATAATCAAATTAGTGAGAGGGAAAGATTGGAGGAGCCATGAATTCAGATATCATCAAGCGGAGAATCGAGAAAAGAGTCAGAGAAGCGTTCGAAGAATACCAGTCGAAGGAGGATGTACAGACGAAGTTCGGTGAGCCGGTCTTCGGCTACATCAGCACGACCCATCCGATGTTCGACACGTTCTTCGCCAGGGGCGAGAACGACCACCCGAAGAACATCTGGCGTCCAGGATATACGATGATCGTCTATTACATTCCGTTTGCGGAGGACATCCCGCACGCGCAGGCAGACGGGAAGGCGAATCCGGACTGGCTGAAGGCCGTCGAGGAATCCCGCTGGCTGGCGATGAGCGTCAATGCCGCCATCGTAGAGATCCTGACCAAGGTCGGCCGCATCTATTCCAGATCCAGCACCATGATGGACTGGGATCACAAGAAGCACAGATACAGCTGGTCGAATAAGATCGCAGGATACCTTGCGGGAATCGGTACGTTCGGGCCGGCGGGCTGCCTGCAGACGCAGTACGGATACGGCGGCAGGGTCGGAACGATGATGACCGACGGCGTCTTTGTGAAGAAGCCGGAGCCGGTTGACGGGCAGATCCTCGATGAAGAATTCCAGCAGGTCCTGAGCGCATGCCGCTTTAAGGGCGCGCAGGATGTGCACTGCAGCGAGGAGATGATCGCAGCCTGTCCCGGCGGTGCGATCGCGGGCGACGGCATCGACCGGGCGAAATGTCAGGCCTGGTGTGAAACGATCAATGAAGCGGATCCATGTCCGGAAATGTGCGGAAGGTGCTTCGGATTCTAGCCTGTTAAAACAGGGGCAGAATCACATAGTATCCTAAAATGCCGGCTGCAACGCCGGCTGCGGCGCCGCAGACAACGTCCTTCACGAAATGGACGCCGCCCATCACGCGGCCCATGGCGAGGGCTGCGCCGACCAGGCCGATCAGGATGCCGGGAAGCGGATAAAAATAGAATACCGTGACAGCGATGAGGAACATGCTGAAGATATGACGGCTGGGAAAGGAATGCCCCGCCGTCTTTTTGTTGATCACGGGATCCATCTCAAACACCTCATAGGGCCGGGGACTGTTGATGCGGTCCCTGACGATGCTGAGGATGATAAAGGAAATCCCCGGAATCAGAATGGCGGGGATCAGCCCGTCATTTTTCGTGTACAAAAGCAGGCCGAGCAGGGCTGGGTACAGCAGGTAGACGCATACCGTAACGACCCGGTTAAACCATATGATATATTGTTTCATCAGGGGGACGGAATTGACCGCCTCCGCCATAGCCCGATAGGTTTCTTCTTTCATTACAGTTCTACCCGGTTCAGGGTTCCTCCGTTCACGTAGTCGATCAGATTCTCCGCCAGAACATCGATGATCCTTTGCCGCATCTCCTGCGGTACCCAGGCGATGTGGGGCGTGATGATGCAGTTGTCCAGTCCGAGCAGCGGGTTGTCCTGCATCGCCGGCTCTGCGCTCAGGACATCGAGTGCGGCGCCGCCGAGCCGGCCTGTACGAAGGGCCTGTGCCAGGGCATCTTCATCGACCAGGCCGCCGCGGGCGGTGTTGATCAGAAAGGCTCCGGGCTTCATCTGTCCGATGAAATCGTCATTGATCATCCGGGCGTTTTCCGGGGTCAGCGGGCAGTGCAGGGATACGATGTCTGAACCAATCGCTGCCTGCCGGTCACGGCTGTAGATATTGATGGACATGCCCAGGGCGCGGGCGATCTCGGCAACCCTTCGGCCGATGGAGCCGTAGCCGACGATCCCAAGGCTCTTTCCGGCGAGGAGAACGACCGGCGATTTCCAGTAGCAGAAGTCCTCGCAGGAGGACCAGTCGCCGCTCTGGACGCTGTCGTTATGCAGACCGACGTGGTTGGTCAGTTCCAGCATCAGAGCGATGGTGTGCTGGGCCACGGATTCAGTGGAGTATGCCGGGATGTTGGTCACGGCGATTCCAAGATCCTTTGCCGCAGAGATATCGATGTTGTTGTATCCGGTCGCGGTCGAGCCGATGTATTTCAGATTGGGGGCCTGGGCCATCAATTCGCGGGTGATCTGGCATTTACTGGTCATTAAGACATCGCAGTCTCCGATGCGCTGCGCGAGGAGCTCGCGCGGGGTCCGTTCATAGCAGATGAACTCGTCGCAGATTTCCTCCAGCTGTTTCCAGGACAGGTCGCCCGGATTGATGGTGTGTCCGTCAAGTAATACGATTTTCATGGTGATGATCCTCCTGAATGATTCCCAATCAGTATATCCCGACTATCGGGAAAAATCAATTGAGATTAGGGCCTGCTGAGGGTAAAATAGAAGCATCAAAAAGGAAGAGGTAAAAGGATGAGAGAGAAAGCAAAAAGAATGACAGCGATCCTGACAGCAGTCCTGATGGCGGTATGTCTGCCGGCAGCCGGACCTGCCTTTGCAGCTGTAGAGCAGGAGGGCGCGGACGCTGAAATCGAGGAACTGGTGACGGCCCGGGACGATGAAGGCCGCGAGGTGCCGCTGGAGCAGATCGATGAGAACGACTACGACGGGTTCATCTGCGTGCTGGATCGGGATGCGGACCGGGCTCAGATCGATGAAATGCAGGATCAGATCGATGAGATCGATGACCCGACGGTCGCGGAGGAGATCAGCCCGAAGGAGGTCGTGCGGGCCGAGTCTCTGGAAGTGATCGAGGAGATCGCGGAGCCGGAGACCATCGACTATATCGAGCCGGACTACGTCCTGCAGACGGATGCCACTACGGTGTATTACAGCGACCCTGGAGACTTCATGAACGCAGAGATCCTTTCCAGGATCGGAGTCTGGCCTGTCTGGAGTGAGGGCATCACCGGCCGGGGGCAAAACGGGAAACGGACTCCGATCATCGCCATCATGGATACCGGCCTCATCGGCGCCTCAACGAAGCGCATGCGGCATGAGGACCTGAAATACAGCAGGATCCCTTATTTTATGAAGAGTTCGACCTACAGCTCCTATAACGACAGTGTCGGGCACGGCACCTTCATCACGGGAGAAATCGCTGCGGTCATGGGAAACGGCAAGGGGGCCAGCGGGCTGATGCCGGATGCGAAGATTATTCCGGTCAAGGTGATCGGTCCTAAAGGAGGCAAGGTGTCAGATGCCATCGCAGCGCTCAAGGTATTGACGAAAAAGGGAAACATCGACGTCGTCAATATGAGTTTTGGAGCGCCGTATTATTCAGCGGCCTTTTCTTCCGCCTGCAGGAAGGCGGCGGCTAAAGGGATGATCCTGGTCGCGGCCGCCGGTAATGATGGGAACAGCGGCTACATGTATCCTGCCTCCTATGACAGTGTTGTCGGGGTTGCGGCGGTGACAAGATATGGGAAAAGATGGAAAAGATCTCAGCATAACGATGCTGTGGATATTGCGGCACCCGGCGTGTCAGTGTTCGGACTGGGTCACAGCGGTCCTCATTCCTACACGCAGATGTCCGGAAGTTCCATGGCAGCGCCAATGGTATCAGCGCTCGCGGCCATGGTGAAGTCGATCGACCCATCCGTAGGTCACAACCGCTTCCTGAGGATTCTGAAGGCGACCGCGAAGGACAAAGGAAAGAAGGGATATGATCAGTATTACGGCTGGGGCATCATCAACTTCAGCAAAACTTATACCTATATGAAGAGCAGCGACTATGCCGCGAGCAGGAAGGCCGTTAAGGCTGCGAAACCAGCCAGGGCGAGGATCCTTTTCGCCAGCGGCAAGAAGACGAAGATCAAACTTCGAATCAGGAAAACGAAACGGGCTACGAGCTATCAGATCGCCATCAAGGTGAGGGGTGGCAAGTACTACCGGCTCCGCACGATCAAAAGAAAGTGCACCATCACCAATCTGAAGCGAGGCAGGCAGTATGTGATCAAGGTGCGCGGCGTGCGGAATGTGAACGGCTTGAACTACTATGGCAAGTGGTCGAAGGTGAAGAAGGTGCGGACGAAATAATAATATGGGCAGGACAACAATGAATTCAGCATACCATCCAGTTATAATAGTGATCGACGGAAGCGGACAAATGCAGCAGATAGACCTGTTGTCGTTTCAGAAGACCGAAATCTCGATTGGACAGCTTCCGGACAAAAACGACATTTCAATTCCAGATAGTTTTGTTTCCAGAGCACCTCACGGGGTGTTTCACTTAAGGCAGGGCCGGGTATATTACTGTGATCGGAACAATTCCAACGGGAGTCATGTAATGACCTTCCGGGGAGATTACTTCCTGAAGAATTCCTCTGATGAAATAGAACTGAATAATAACAGTGTCATTCGAATCGGGAGCAAAAGCAATCCAAGAAAGAAGGCCGTCATCTGGTTCATGTACATGAATCCGGAAGAAGCAATTGCCCGGAAACCTGTCCATCAAGGCCAGCTGAGGATTGGAAGAACACAGGACAACGATATCGTGCTGCACCATCCCAGCGTATCCAGAGCCCATGCGGTCATATCCACGGATGGGAACGACACCGGGATTTCGGATCAAGGCAGTACGAACGGGATTCTGATCAACGGGAGAGAACTCAAGAAGAGAATGCAGCTGCAGGAGAAGGACATCATCCAGATCTCCGGATTTCAGTTGATTTTTGCCAATCAGAGCATTTACTATAAGAAGACCATGGGAGGCATCGGAATCACGGCGCACCAGGTCGAGAAGATCGTAGGGAAAGGCAAAGACCGGAAAAAGATCCTGAGGGACGTCAACCTGGAGATCAAACCGAATGAATTTGTTGCAATCATCGGAGGAAGCGGTGCCGGTAAGTCCACGGTCATGAATGTACTGAACGGGTTCGACCGGAAATATGAAGGAGTCGTTCAGATAAACAACGTCGACATGAAGGAGCATTTCCAGAAAATCAAAGGCGTCATCGGCTACGTGCCCCAGGAGGACATCATATATGAGAACCTGACGCTTCTGAAGATGCTCGAATATACGGCCAGACTGCGCATGCCAAAAGATACCGGCGCGGAGGAAATCCAGGCCCACATTCAGGAGGTCCTGAAAACGCTGGATCTGACCGAGCATCAGAATACGATGATCCGGAAGATGTCGGGCGGTCAGAAAAAAAGGGCCAGCATTGCAGTCGAACTGCTGGCGGATCCAAAACTGTTTTTCCTGGATGAGCCCACATCCGGGCTTGATCCGGGAACGGAGAAGAATCTGATGGGCTCCCTCAGGAAACTATGCAAGGAGCAGAACCGTACCATCGTCATGGTCACGCACACGACACAGAGCCTGCATATGTGTGATAAAGTAATCTTCATGGGTCCCGGCGGCAGAGTTTGTTTCGTGGGGAATGTTGAGGAGGCGAAGGCATTTTTCAAAAACGATGATCTGACCGAGATTTACAATATCATCAGTCAGAATCCGAAATACTGGCAGGAGAAATACCAGAATGTCAGCGGGTCAGGTGACGGAGAACAGTCCTCAAGGGGAAGCCTCAGCAGGTATAACAGGCAGAAGGTATCCGCGCTGCGGCAGTTTGCCACGATTACCGGAAGATATATGGAATTGATCTGCAATGATCGGCGAAAACTGATGATTCTGATGCTTGAGCCGATACTGATCGGTGTCCTCCTGTTCATCGTTGCTGGAGATAATGTTTTCGATGTGTTCAGCTCAGATGGGGAGATTGCGGCCAAAGCCTACAGCCAGACGAAGTCTATCATGTTTACATTGAGCTGTGCGGCTATCTGGATCGGCTTGTTCAACTCCATTCAGGAGATCTGCAAGGAACGGAATATCCTGAAGAGGGAATACATGGCTAATCTGCGGCTTCCGGTCTACATGGCGTCAAAAGTCAGCGTACAGATGCTGATTGGTCTCGTCCAGTCGATTTTCCTGACGCTGACGTTCCTGCTTCTTGTACAGAAGTTCACGGACGGAGGAAACGTCAGCTTCTATCAGGATGAGATAGAGACGTTGTTTGGCGGACGGGGGGAGATGCTGGAGATTATTCTGGCGGTCTGGATCACGATCATTGCATCGATGGCCCTCGGGCTGATCGTTTCCTCAATCGTAAAGACGGGAGATAAGGCCATGGTCGTGGCTCCTTTCCTTTTGATTGTGCAGCTGCTGTTTTCGGGTTTTCTGTTCGAACTGGAGGGGGCGAGCAAGGTGATTTCTTACGTGACGGTCAGCAAGTGGTCGGTGGACAGCCTTTGCGTGATCACCAACATTGGTGAAATCGCCGAACAATATCATCCCGTAAAGAACGAGCTTGATGAGAACCTGTTCCAGTGGGATCCGGCTGTGCTGCTTCAGGACTGGGGGATTATGCTGCTGATAGCAGTCATAAGCATCATAGTCAGTACGATAATTCTTCGCAGTATTTCAAAGGATGGTAGATAATGAGTGACAGATACAATAGGAATCGGGCGGAATTCGATGAAGAGAAGACGGTGGTATTAAGCAAAGGAACTGAGCGGGACAGCCGGCAGTCATTTCACCAGACAAACGGAAGCCCGGAGGAATACTACAGTTTCCTCTACGATGATGGGGATTCCGGGAGCGGATGGGAAAAGCCAGATCAGAAGCGCGGAAGCATGCGAAAGAGAATCATTATCGCTGTGGTCATAGTGGTGCTGCTTGGCGCAGGTTTTGTCTGCGGCAAGGGGATCGCTTCATGGATATCAGGAGACAAGGAGGCGAAGACGGAAGTAGTAAATGAAGACAATGAGAACCTGACTGTTCTGGAATCCTGGAATGTACAGATTCTGGACTCCGATTGGGACTGGGACTCTAAAGAAGTCGATGACCTTAATGACCAGAAACAGGTATATGCGATCTTCCTGGTTGAAAACAACTCAGAGCAGCCTATCGTGAAGATGGAATTCAGCGTGTACGATGAAGATGACGAAGCGGTGATCGATGCCAAGTATCCGGAGTATCCGCTCAGTGCCTGGGGTTATGTCAAAAATGGTCAGAAAGGAGTCATGGTGGCGGATGTTCATCGGCAGAGAGATGCGGATCAGCTGCAGCCAAGCGCATCCTCCTACACCATTACCCAGGTGTACACGAATGAGAACCTCGATTCCAGATATGAAGTGCCGTCCGGGAGTGTGACTGCTATAAACGGCCCGAACGAAGATGACTATGATATTGAGATTTCCAATCCGAATGAGGATGAAATTAACCAGAATGCCCTGCTGGTCGCTGCGAAGATCAGAAATGATGAGATTAAGACGTCCGATGCGACCGGAATCTTAAGCACCGCGATTCCCGGGCGGACGAAATCCTTCCAGCAGCAGCACGCATTCATGGATCCGAACCTTCCGGTAGATCGGGAGGATCTGGTCGTTTACGCAATTGACAGAGATTATTTCAGGGACACCGAATAGAACTGAGATCGGAGTTAAACCCCTTCGAATAACGGAAATCCTCGCGTTTCTAAAAGCCCTGTTGACAGGCGTTCGGATGAATAATAATTGTGTTTTCAGCGTCATTTGATACAATAATACATGTGGGAAAGGATGAGAGCGTATGCAGGTGATCAGTGCCTGGCGAACGGAAGCCGGTCGCTTGAGGACATCCAATGAAGACAATCTCTTCTGCGACGGACTGTGGCTGGAGAACGGCAGACAGATCTGCGGTGACTCCTTTCGGAAAGAGCGTCGGTTCCATACCTATGCGGTAGCAGACGGGATGGGCGGCGAGAAGTACGGTGAGGTTGCATCAGTTCTGGCAATGCGAACTCTGGCGAAATTTGATACTGCGGATGCTGGTCGGCACCTGCCGGAATTTATCCGACAGGCAAACCTTGAGGTTTGCGAAGAAACCATGCGAAGAAGTGTCTCCAGCATGGGGGCGGCGATAGCTGCGCTGACGATTGCGGAAGATCAGGCAGTGATCTGCAATTTGGGGGACTGTCGGATTTACCGTTATGACGGAAGCGGCCTTACGCAACTGTCGGTAGACCACAGGTCGGATGCGCAGGGATTCATGAAGGGAACACTGACACAGCACCTGGGCGTACCGGAAGAAGAGTTTCTGGTGGAGCCGTACGTGAAGACGGAGAGCAAACTTAAGCCCGGAACGATTTTTCTGCTGTGCACAGACGGGCTGACGGACATGATAACCGATGCAGAGATGGAATCTATCTTTCAGAAATTCCGGAGGGAACTGCCGCAGAAACTGGCTGATGCGTTGGTCAAGGAGGCCCTGCATCTAGGCGGAAGGGATAATGTGACAGCGATGGTCATCATGATCAGATAGAGATGATCAGGGCCAAACAGAATGGGAGCAAGCTGACATGCAAGTAGGAGATAAGTGGAACGATTGGGAAGTGACAGACTTCATTGGTGAAGGTTCCTTCGGTAAAGTATATATTATTACGAGAGAAGAGTTCGGGCAGGTCTACCAGTCTGCACTCAAGGTCATACATGTGCCCCAGAACATATCTGAGGTAGAATCCATGCGCAGCGAGGGCATGAGTGAGGCCAGCGTGACGGACTATTATCGCAGCGTTGTAAGAGACATCGTATCGGAATTTGCGCTGATGTCCCGTCTGCGGGGAAATAGTAATATCGTCAGCTACGAAGACCATAAGGTAGAAGAACTGGAGGATGAATTCGGCTGGGACATCTATATTCGGATGGAGCTTCTGACACCGTTCCTGAAATACATTCGCGAGGAAGAAATGGGCAGGGAGGACGTGATCCGTTTTGGAATCGATATGTGCAAGGCCCTGGAAATCTGCCAGAAGAACAACATCATTCACAGGGATGTGAAACCCGAGAATATATTCTATTCTGAGCAGGGGACCTTCAAACTGGGTGACTTCGGTATCGCCAGGCAGTTTGAAAAAACATCGGGATTCATGTCAAAAAAGGGAACCTACTCCTATATGGCGCCGGAAATCTATAAGGGACTCCCCTACAACGCGACGGTTGACATTTACTCGCTCGGAGTTGTAATGTACCGGTTGCTGAACAATAATAGAGGTCCATTCTTGCCGGATTTCCCTAATCCCATCCGGTTTTCGGACAAGGAGAAAGCGACAGCACGGCGCATGAGAGGTGACAAGATTCCCATGCCGTGCAATGCAGGAGGGATCCTCGGCCAGATCGTACTGCAGGCGTGCGATTACGACCCACGCGGGCGGTTTCAGTCGGCGGCGGAAATGCGTCATGCCTTGGAGAGCATCCTGCAGGAACCGGATGATGATCGAACCGAAGTGCTGCCGGAAGAGGAGCAGTTCGGGGCCGAATCCGGAACGGATACAGGAACCATCAGACAGGGCAGTGCTACAGGGATGACTTATGAAGCGGAAGACACTTTCGGCGAGTGGGATAATTCCGGCGGGACGGATCGTTCTCCGCAGCCACGTCCGGGTACAGGCGCTTCGAATTCGCAGACCGCTAAGAACAATAAGTGGATCCCGATTGCTGCCATCGTGGTGGTCATCGTCGCCTTTGCCGCAGGCTTCCTGCTCACCAGAGCCATTAAAGGTACTGCATCGGATATACCTGCGGGGAGTTCAGTCTCCTCCTGCGTGACGGTCTCGTGGTGTGACTGGTCAACGAGGACTCTGTGCTGAGCTTTGAGGTGGTCCGGAGAATTTGACTTTCCCACAGTGCAGGCTATAACATAGAGAAGGAGGATTCGGGCAGGAATCATGATAAAACATCAGATTGCTATCATTATTGTCATCGCCGCACTGGTAGGCCTGAGCAGTGGATTTCTCTATCATATGAGGGGCTTGCCCGCTCAAGGGGAAGCGCAGCAGGAGCAGGGTGCTACAGTGGCCAGCACTGATACTGCCCAGGCAGATTCTGCTGTACCGGAGGCTGCGGAGGAGACGGAGGAAGAGGCAGCGAGAGAGATGGCGCAGGAACACATCTATGCACATCGGGCCACGTCTGGCACGTCGCTGGAGCATTCCTTCAGGCAGTACGATCAGGCAATCGCTGACGGAGCGCGGTATATAGAGCAGGACATCGTGATTTCAAGGGACGGAACACTCTTCGTCTCCCATGATCTGACGGCAGCCCGCATGACCGGTACCAACCGTGCTTTCTCCGATATGACGGATGCTGAGATCGACCGACTCAGGACGTATGAGGGGGAACCGACCCTTCGACTGAGCGACGTGTTCGACAGGTATGAAACAGACATTCATTATGTAATCGAGCTAAAGAGCACAGACCAGAGGACAATCGATGCGTTCACGGAGCTGGTGAATCAGTATGGATATCAGGACAGGATAATCGTGCAATGTTTTTATCTGCAAACGCTGCAGCGGCTGGAAGAAATTTTCCCGGATATGCCGAAGTTGTACCTGGTCCAGTATCCATCCCATCTGGACGAGGGCTATGATGCGCCGTATGTAGATATCATTTCCGCCGAGATGAGTATGATGACGGAGGAAAACGTGAACCAGGCGCACGAAAGGGGAAAACTGTTCAGCATATGGCCGCTTACGGATGAAGGAGCAGTGTTCAGCGATGATGAACTCCGCAGGGCGATAGATCTGGGTGTGGACACTTATTTCACAGACGATGTGAAGCAGGCGATGTCCATTGAAGAAACCTACGGGTATGAAGTCAGAAAGGAAAACTCCGGTGCTGAATAAGGCAGGAATCCTGAGACCTGCTGAGAAAGCGGCAAGCAGCACAACGGGAATTCAGCCAGTCCGGATCTGCCCTTAAATGGATATCGATTGAAAGATATGGTATACTGAACTATCGTAAACATGTGAGCAAAAGGCAGAACTGTCTGCAGGCAAATGAGGTGGCCATGAATCTGACAGAGCAAACGATCGTTGCCGCAACACGCAACGTGCATAAGATCAGGGAGATCGACCAGATCACCCGCCAGTTCGGGATGAAAATCATCTCCAGGGATGAAGCGGGAATCCCGCCGATTGAAATCGAAGAAGACGGAACGACCTTCGAGGAGAATTCCCATAAAAAGGCCTATGAGATCATGAAACTCTGCGGGCAGATCACCATAGCCGATGACTCCGGAATTGAGGCGGATGCCCTCGGCGGAGCACCGGGAATCTATTCTGCCAGGTACGCTGCCATGAGCGATGATCTGATGGAGGATCAAGCTCCCGGGGAGGACAGTGATGATAAGGAGAACAATCAGAAATTGATAAGGCTTCTGAGCCCGTTTCCCTATGAGGAGAGAACCGGAAGGTTCGTATCGGTCATCACGATGGTGTTCCCGGACGGAGAATCAATCGTTGCGCGGGGCACCGTGGAAGGGCATATCCTGCTGGAGGAACGTGGCGAAGGAGGGTTTGGCTACGACCCGATGTTCGTGCCGGATGGCTACGATAAGACATTTGGAGAACTGCCGGCAGAGACGAAGAACGAGATCAGTCACCGGGCAAATGCGCTGAAGGTATTGAAACAAAAGCTGGAAGAGCGGTTGGGGTAAAGAGAAAACCGGATATGAAGGAGTTTAAGGACCGATTCATCAGAATGTTTATCATGGGATTTCGTCAGCTGCAGGATCCGTATTATCAAGGATTCGCGGCTCAGGTTTCCTTTTATTTTGTTCTGTCTATCGTCCCTATCATCATCCTTATCGTACAGCTGCTCGGACTCTTCAATATAAGCATGGGGGCCGCCCTGTCTCTGCTCTACGAGTATACCGGACATCAGATTTCTGGATTTATGAGTAATCTGTTCGGGTTTTCTTCCCTTGGTTTCGGAAATATCGTATATATCCTCATTGCATTCTGGGCGGGTTCCCGCGCATCCTTTGCGCTGACGAGGATCGCCAATTATACATTGACGGAGGGCGACAGCACGGGTAAAAATTACTTTATCGAACGCATCCGGGCAATCGGGACATTGTTCATAACGATCACAACGATTGTCATATCCATCGTCATTCTGGTATATGGGAAACTGATCCTGTCCGGTGTGCTCTCGCTGCTCGGACGGGATCCGAATCAGTATGTGGACAGCATATGGTTCTGGCTTCGCTGGCCACTCGGATTTCTCCTCTATTTCAGTATGATAGGATTCAATTTTTACATGCTTCCGACAAAAAAACGACCCTTCCGCCAGGTGATTCCGGGAACGATCCTGGCTGCGATAGGCATGTTGATCGTGACCGCAGGATATTCAATCTACGCCAATTCGCTGGCGAACTACGATATTGTTTACGGAGCGCTATCATCGGTCGTTGCTATCCTGATTTGGTTCTTCTTCCTCGCATGGGTGCTTCTTCTCGGTGTGTTATGCAACAAAGTCTGGAATGACACGGTACAACCCTTCAGTAAACGTCGTCCGCCGGAGCATCTGATCATGGAACAGGAGTGGCGCCAAAGTAAATTCGATACGGACCCGAATCAGGTCGGGCTCGGTACCATCAAGGATATTCTCATGGGGGATGATCACCTGGAGACAGAGGGAGATCCGGAGACTGAAATGCATCGTCCGGATTCTGAGAAAAGCGGGAAACAATAGTCGATGTGAAAGCATAACAATAATGCGTGAGGCTGAAAAATGATTTGCTACAATTGCGGAAAAAACATCCCTGACGGAAGTAGGTTTTGTGAACATTGCGGGGCGGTAATGGATGGCAGCGGAGCGAAGAACGGGACAAAGGGAACTATCCGGCAGAAGAAGTGGTTCATCCCCGTCTTGTTCAGCGTCCTGGCAGTCGTTGCTGGTCTGGCTGGAAGTTTTACGGCAACTCTGACGGAAGGAAGCGGCGATACAGGACAGACAGAGCCGCCGACAGCATCAGAACCCGCTGAACCGACAGAACAGACAGAACAGACAGAGCCGTCGGAAGAGACTGAACCGGCGGATGAGGTCAGGGTCATTGCAGCAAAGGGAACAGGAGGATCTGAGCATACGTTCGATAGTTATGATGAAGCCCTTTCGCAGGATGCGGCCTGCATAGAATTAGATGTTGCCATGTCTGCGGACGGGACTCTGTTTGTCGATTATGAATGGCGTTCTATCGTGTATTCTACCAATAGTGAGATTGAAGCAGCGAGAGGCTCACTGAGACTGGAAGATGTGTTCGATCGATACGGAACGGAGCTCATTTATGCAGTGGAACTGAAGGGAAGCGATGGGGAAAATGCACGGCAGGCTGCCCGGAGACTGTCGGAGATGCTCGATGAAAATGGTCTGGAGGACAATCTGATCATCCATTCCTTTTATCCGACTGCTTTGAGGGAAATGAAAGATGATTTCCCCGAAATGGAGACCATCTGCCTGATTGACGACCGGCATTTGGACATCATTACGTTTGATGAGGCAATAACAGAAGACTACATAGATGCAGTCGCGGTAAATTATGAGGAAGGCAGAATGACAGAAAAGAACTGCGAAAAAGCGCATGCAGCGAATAAGAAATTCGCTGCATGGGAGTTTTCAGATAAAGATACAATTATAGAGGCGATCAATATGGGAGTCGATCTCTATTTCACGACGATCCCTGGAAGAGCCCTTGAGCTGGAGGAAGATTATCGGTAAATCAGTTTCTTCCGCAGCAGTGCTTGTACTTTTTGCCGCTTCCGCACGGGCAAGGGTCATTTCTGCCGATCTTCGGTGACTCGCGGCGAACGGTCTTGGATGCCTTGTACTCCTTGACGATCTCGAGCATCTTCTCTTCACCCAGGATATCCTTCCACTGGGGCAGACCGTAGAGATAGTCTGCATCCGCCTTCAGCATGTTGAAGAACAGCTTCTCCGGAACGATCTTCAGATCGATCTCGGAATCCTCATTAAAGTCGTCCAGTTCATTCTTCTCTTCGATGCTCTCATTGATGCCGTCCAGGAATCCCATAAAGATGACCGGGCGCACCTCATACTTCTCCGCCAGTTCCTTCAGCGTTCCCTTGACCGGCTCTTCCGGATGATCCAGAATGTCGCTGTAGATCTTTGTCTCGGCTTCGCTGTATTCCTTCCAGAACGCATCAAAAGTTTCTTTTGTCTGACCTTCGATCAGTTTAGTCCATTCTTTGAATAATGTCATTGATTTCTCCTTATATCCTATAATGTTTTCGCAATTTCCATCACATCGCCCATGACGGCGCTTCCCGTCGGGAGCGGGCCGGCGCCCGGTCCGTAGAACATCAGATTGCCGACGGCGTTGCCTTCAACGAAGACCGCATTGTATTCTCTGTGAACTCCGCTGAGCGGATGAGTGTCGATGATCCGCATAGGACGAACTTCATATTTGAGACTGCCGTCTTCCATCCTCTCGGCGTAGGCGATCAGTTTGATCAGCTGTCCCTTGCTGCGTGCATCTTCGATCTCCTCAGCGGTGACGTGGGTGATTCCCTTGGTCGGAATGTCATTCGGATGGACATAAGTATCAAACATCAGGGCCATCAGAATGCTGAGCTTATTTGCGGCATCGATGCCCTCGACGTCCGCCGTCGGATCCGCTTCCGCAAACCCCTTGGCCTGGGCGTCCTTCAGCACCTCATCATAGGGGAGCCCCTCTGTGGTCATCTTGTCCAGAATGTAGTTGGTCGTTCCGTTCACGATGCCGAGAACCCGGTTGAATTTATTAGAGCGGAGACATCCGGTCAGCGCGGTCAGTACCGGAATACCGCCGCCGACGCTGGCCTCAAACCGGAACTGTACGCCGCCTTCTTCCGCCGCCTTCATCAGACGGTGGTAGTTGGCCGCAACGGCAGCCTTATTAGCTGTAACAACGTGCTTCCCGCTCAGCAGCGCCTGCTCGATCATGGTGGCTGCCGGCTCGATTCCGCCGAGCAGTTCGATCACGATATCGATGTCAGGATCATTAAAGATCTCTTCCGGGGCCGCAACGAATTTCTCGCGCGGAACCTCGATCCCGCGGTCCCTGTCGATGTCCTTTTCGAGGATCTTAACGATATTAACGCTTCCGCCTACGCTGCCTTCGATCTGATCCCGGTTCATCTCCAGGGTCTTGTAAGTGCCCGTACCGATGTTGCCGAGTCCAAGCAGTCCGATTTTGATCTCTTTCAAAACTATGTCCTCCGTGTTGTTCGTAAGATTTGAATCCATTCTACACGATTCTGCCAAAAAAGTCACTTAAAACCTGCGGGCAGCGGGATTTTTAGGCCCGGGAATGTTATACTGAATGAAGGGAGGCGCGCCTGAAAGGTGCTGACAAACTATGGCAATACACATCGTGCTGGTGGAGCCGGAGATTCCACCGAATACAGGAAACATCGCCCGCAGCTGTGCAGCGACCGGGAGCGTGCTGCATCTTGTGAAGCCGCTGGGTTTTTCGATCGAGGACCGGGCCCTGAAGCGGGCCGGCCTGGACTACTGGCCGTTCGTGAAACTAGAAGTGCACGACAGCCTCGATCAGTTCCTGGACGCTTACAAAGGCAGGAAAGACCGGATGTTCCTCGCGACGACGAAGGGAACGAAGTACTATACAGACATACAGTTTCAGGATGAGGATATGATCCTGTTCGGCAGGGAGACCGCGGGTCTTCCAAGGGATTTTATCAGGGAAAATGCAGAACGGGCTATCCGGATCCCTCTGAGTGAGGACACACGCCTTCGGTCGCTGAACCTGTCCAATTCTGTCAGCATCGTTTTGTTTGAGGCACTGCGTCAGATGGGATTTCCGGGACTGGAATGAGCCGGGTTATTATGCTATACTATAGTAAAGTTAATGTACAGGCACAGTGTACCGTTCAAAAGTGATGAAACTTGGATATGATCTGACAATCGAACAGACACAGAAACTGGTCATGACGCCGGAACTGATCCAGGCGATCAAGATTCTGCAGTTCAATGTGCAGGAACTTGATTCCTATGTGCAGGATCAGCTGCTGACGAACCCCGTGCTGGAGCAGGATGCGCACGATGACAGGGAGCATGTGGATGAGGAGGAACCTCTGGAAACATCCGCGGCGCCGGAAGAGCCGGACTGGCAGGAATACATCCGCGGCAGCTATGAGGAAGGCAGGGACGGCCAGTGGGACCGGCAGTGGATCGAGCGGTCCGATCAGGAAGGCGATGTTTATGAGCGCTACATCACAAGCGACATGACGCTGCCGGAGCATCTTCTGTTTCAGATGCAGTTCGCGCTGGACGGCGAGGAAGACCAGAGGATCGGCAGGTACATCATAGAGTCTCTGGACGAGAACGGGTATATGACCGCGAGCACAGAAGAGATCGGAGAGGTGCTCCGGGTGCCTGAAACGCAGGTAGACTCCGTGCTCCGGGTCATCCAGACCCTGGACCCCGCTGGTGTGGGAGCACGGGACCTGAAGGAATGTCTGCTCATTCAGCTGGAGAATCTGGGGCTGCTTACAGACGCTTTCCGCCAGGTGGTGTCAGAGCATCTTGAAGACCTGGCCGAAAACAGGCTGCAGGTGATTGCCAGGGCAGTCGGGATCACGGCATGCGAGGTTCAGCAGATGGGAGATGTGATCAGGACCCTGGAGCCGAAACCCGGCCGGCAGTTCTCGAGCGGCGAAGAGACCAAGTATATCATTCCGGATGTCATCGTCGAGAAGACGGAGGAGGGATACACGGTCACAGTGAACGGAACCAGCACGCCGCAGCTGAAGGTGAGTCCCTATTACCGCCAGCTTTTGCATCAGACGAAGAACGATGAGCAGCTATCGTCTTATCTGTCGGAGCGGGTCAACTCAGCGCTCTGGCTGATCCGGAGCATCGACCAGAGGCAGCAGACGATTTATAACGTTGCAGAGGCCATTGTCAGAGCACAGCGCGACTTCTTTGACAAAGGCAGTAAATACATGAAGACACTGACGCTGAAAGATATCGCGGATGATGTGGGAATCCATGAATCGACCGTTTCAAGGTCGATCAACGGCAAATATCTGCAGTGCTCCCACGGGATCTTCGAACTCCGTCACTTCTTCTCCGCCGGCGTGAAGGGCGGCAGCGGAGAGGGTGTTTCCTCCAGCAGCATCAAGGAATTTATCAAGGAGATCGTAGAGAAAGAGGACCCGAAGAAGCCCTACAGTGACCAGGCTATGGCACAGATGCTGAGTGAAAAGGGATTTGAGATTTCCAGAAGGACCGTTGCCAAGTACAGGGATGAGCTGCACATTCTGTCATCATCCAAGCGAAAACGGTATTGATCCTGCTTCCCGCAGGTCAATATAGATGAATAACTACTATTACAACTTATGAAACGTTATGATTGAGGAGGATTAACATGGCTATTAAGGTTGGAATCAGTGGATTTGGTCGTATTTCACGTTTGGCGATCCGTTCGGCGATGAGTATGCCGGATATCGAAATCGCGGGTATCAACTATCGAAATGCAGATTTGGAGTACCTGGAATATATGCTCAAGTTCGACTCCGTGTTCGGCCGGTTCCCGGTACAGCTGGGGCGCTACGAGGGCGGACTGGTTCTGAATGGTAAAGAGGTCCCTGTCTACAGCGAGTCTAATCCGTCCATGATCCCGTGGGATGCATGCGGCGCAGAGTACATCGTAGAAGGTACCGGTGCGTATAATACAGCCGAGAAAGCGCAGCCGCATATCGATGCCGGCGCGAAGCACGTCATTATCACGGCCCCGGCCAAGGATGATTCCCCGACCTTTGTCTGCGGTGTCAACCTGGACAAATACACCTCGGACATGAAGGTCGTATCCAATGCGTCCTGTACGACAAACTGCCTGGCGCCGCTGTGTAAGGTCCTGGAGGACAACTTCGGAATCGATCAGGGCCTGATGGCAACGATCCACGCGGCAACCTCCAAGCAGGTCACCGTTGATAAGAGAAACATGAAAGACTGGAGAATCGGCCGGTCCGCATTCAACAGCATCATTCCGACGACGACCGGTGCAGCCAAGGCCGTTGCCAAGGTCATTCCGTCCCTGAAGGGCAAGATGACCGGTTTCGCCTACAGAGTTCCGACCAATGACGTCTCCGTCGTCGACCTGAACGTCATGCTGAAGAAGTCCACGACGCTGGATGAGATCAATGCAGCGATGAAGTGGGCCTCCGAGCATGAGCTCAAGGGCATTCTGGAATACGTCACGGACAAGTGCGTTACCATTGACTTCGTAGGAGATACCCACACATCCATCTTCGATGCGACCATGGGCATTGCGCTGAACGACAAGTTCTTCAAACTGATCGCCTACTATGACAATGAGTACGGTTATGCCACGAAGGTTCTGGAGCTGATCCGCCACATGTATAAGGTTGACCACAACGAATAAACCGAATCCGATATTTCCTATCGAAAACAGGAGGAACTGAGATATTATGAAGAAAACAGTCAGAGATATCGATGTGGCCGGCAAGAAATGTCTGGTCAGATGTGATTTCAATGTTCCGATGAAGGAGGGAAAGATCGCGGACGATTTCCGGATCGTATCCGCCCTTCCGACCATTCAGTATCTGGTAGAGCATAAGGCCTGCGTGATTCTGATGTCCCATATGGGAAAGCCGAAAGGCGAGCCGAAGCCGGAACTGTCACTGAAGCCGGTTGCGGACCGTCTGAGCGAGTTGCTCGGACAGGAAGTGAAGTTCACCTCCTGCCCGACCGTTGTCTGCGACCAGATTCGTGAGACCGCTGCGGCGCTGCAGCCGGGAGAGGTCATGCTTCTTGAGAACACCAGATACAGGAAGGAAGAAACGAAGAGCGAAGAGCCGTTTACCGGCGAGCTCGCGTCCCTCGGAGAACTCTTCGTGAACGATGCGTTTGGCACCGCCCACAGAGACCACAGTTCCACCGCGGGGCTGGCAAGATATCTGCCGACCGTATCCGGATTCCTGATCGAGAAGGAAGTGAAGTTCCTGGGCGACGCAGTGGAATCTCCGGAGCGGCCGTTCGTTGCGATCATGGGCGGAGCCAAGGTCGGCGACAAAATCCCGGTCATCGAGAACCTGATGAAGAAGGTCGATACCATCATCATCGGCGGCGGAATGACCTATACGTTCTACAAGGCGCAGGGTTACGAGATCGGCACGTCCATCCTGGATGAAGCCAGCATCGATCTTTCCAGAGAACTTCTCGCAAAGGCAGAGCAGGCCGGCGTGAAGATTCTCCTGCCTGTCGATGCCATCGTCACGGATGATTTCGATGCGAACAACGTCATCAAGACGGTCGCATGCGATGAGATCCCGGCGGACATGATGGGCATGGACATCGGGCCGAAGACGATCGAGCTGTTCAAGGCCGCGATCGCAGAAGCGAAGACCATCGTCTGGAACGGACCGATGGGCGTCTTCGAAAAACCGCTCTTTGAGAACGGAACCAGAGCCATTGCGCAGGCGCTTGCAGACAGCGATGCCGTTACCGTCATCGGCGGAGGAGATTCGGCGGCAGCAGTCGAGCAGTTCGGGCTGAAGGATCAGATGACGCACGTATCCACGGGCGGCGGCGCCTCCATGGAATTCCTCGAGGGCAAAACTCTTCCGGGCATTGCATGCATCGAAGAGAAATAATAAATCTATAGAAGGAGTAGTTATATCATGAGAGTACCATTTATTGCAGGAAACTGGAAAATGTTCAAGACGAAGGCGGACGCATCTGCCTTTGCAGAGGAGTTCAAAGCTCTCTACAAGGGGACGGATGTGCAGGCAGCGGTCTGCGCTCCCTTCACAGACCTGGAGCTGCTGGTAGAAGCCTTCCGGGGCACCGGCATCGGGGTCGGCGCGCAGAATGTGCATTTTGCAGATGAAGGAGCTTTTACCGGAGAGATTTCAGCAGCCATGCTGGAGGAGATCGGCGTCGACTACTGCATCGTCGGACATTCCGAGCGTCGGCAGTATTTCGGGGAGACCGATGAGACGGTGAACCTGAAGCTGAAAAAGCTGCTGGCAGGACCGATTCGGCCGATCATGTGCGTCGGAGAGAGCCTGGAGCAGAGAGATGCGGGGGAACTGTTCAACGTAGTCCGCAGGCAGCTGACGGAAGGCCTTGCGGGAATCGCAGCAGAGGATGTCCGCAGGGTGGTGATCGCCTATGAACCGATCTGGGCGATCGGCACGGGCCGCACGGCAACTCCGGAGCAGGCGGAAGAAATGTGCGCATTCATCCGCCAGGTCCTGATCGAGCTGTACGATGAGGATACGGCCGATGAGATGATCCTGCAGTATGGCGGCAGCGTGAAGCCGGCAAATGCCACCGAGATCATGAACATGGACGAGATCGACGGAGCGCTGGTCGGAGGTGCAAGCCTGAAGGCGGCAGACCTGATGGCGATCATTGATTTTTAAGTAAACCATTGTCAAGGAGGAATACACAAATGGCTTATATCGAAGATATTATTGCAAGAGAAGTCCTGGATTCCAGAGGGAATCCGACGGTAGAAGTGGAAGTAGTCCTGGAAGACGGCGCGGAAGGCAGAGCGATCGTTCCGTCCGGAGCATCCACCGGTGTGCATGAGGCGGTTGAACTCAGAGACGGCGACGAGACCAGATATCTGGGTAAGGGAACCCTGAAGGCAGTCGAGAACGTGAACGAGATCATCGCTGATGAGGTCATCGGATGGGAAGCGACAGACCAGATCGGTCTGGACAAGCTCCTGATCGAACTCGACGGTACCGAGAACAAGGGTAAGCTCGGCGCGAACGCGATCCTGGGCGTATCCATGGCCAACGCCAGAGCTGCAGCAGAATCCTGCGGCCTGCCTTTGTTCCAGTATCTGGGCGGCATGAACGGCAAGGTGCTGCCGACCCCGATGATGAACATCCTGAACGGCGGAGCGCATGCGGACAATACCGTCGACATTCAGGAATTCATGATCATGCCGGTCGGAGCGGATTCCTTCCGGGAAGCACTGCGGATGGGTGCGGAGACCTTCCATAACCTGAAGAAGATCCTGAAGGGCAAGGGACTGAATACAGCCGTCGGTGATGAGGGCGGATATGCGCCGGACCTGGCAACCAATGAGGAAGCCATCCAGGTCATCATCGAAGCGATTGAGAAGGCGGGCTATGAACCGGGCAAGGACATTCGGATCGCTCTGGACGTTGCGGCAAGCGAGTTCTATGATACAGAGGCGAACATCTACAACCTGACCGGTGAAGGCGTCAGCAGAACTTCTGAGGAAATGGTCGAGTATTACAAGATGCTCTGTGACAAGTATCCGATCATCTCCATCGAGGACGGCCTTGCTGAGGACGACTGGGACGGCTGGAAGATGATGACTGCGGAACTGGGCGGACGGATCCAGCTGGTCGGTGACGACCTGTTCGTTACCAACACCAAGCGTCTGGCCAAGGGCATCGAAGTAGGAGCTGCCAACTCCATTCTGATCAAGGTCAACCAGATCGGAACCCTGACAGAGACCTTCGATGCGATCGAGATGGCGAAGAAGGCCGGCTATACGGCAGTCGTCTCCCACAGAAGCGGAGAAACAGAAGACACCACGATCGCAGACATCGTCGTCGGACTGAATGCGGGCCAGATCAAGACCGGATCCGCATCCAGAACAGACCGAATCGCCAAGTACAACCAGCTGCTGAGACTGGAAGAACTGCTGGGCGACTGCGCGGAGTACGCGGGAATGAACGCCTTCTACAATCTGAAATAAGCATCTGAAGCAGTAACTGAACAGTTGCCATACAAGGGCCGGTCGGGGAATCCCTGGCCGGCTTTTTTCTTGAATTTTCCGAAAATATAAACATCGATTCGTACAGGAATTATGGCCCCGGTCCTGTTGATTTCCCTGTTTGAGTATGATAAACTAACCAAGTTAGATTAGAAGGAGGATTATTATGAGTCTGGCACTTAAAATCATACTGCTGATCGCCAGCATCATTCTGACCGTGAGCATCCTGCTGCAGTCCAGTAACAGCGCAGGTCTGTCCGGGTCCATCGGCGGTGGTGCCGAGCAGCTTTTCGGTAAGAAGAGAAGCTCCGGTTATGATGCGATCTTAAGCAAGATCTCAACGGTGACAGCCATTCTGTTTATCGTTCTCTCGCTCATTTTGGTCGCGATCGAATAAGTCGCGGCGGCAGAGAGACTAATAGGGAAATAACCGGATCAGCTGATCCGGATTTATTTCATATAGTATCACATAAACTCGTCAGAGACGTGAGGGAGGTATCATCAAAATGAGAACATTAGCACTGATTGCTGTATGTGCGGCAATCATCGGCCTGATCGTAGCTGTGATTCTGGCTACCAGAATCAAGAACGCCGATCAGGGAACAGACCGGATGAAGGAGATTTCCGGTTTCATCAGAGAAGGCGCATTCGCATTCCTGAAGAGAGAGTATCGAATCATGGCGATCGTCATCATCGTTCTGGCTCTGCTGATCGGCATCGGCCTGCAGAGTGTGACGACAGCGATCCTGTATGTGTTCGGTGCGGTTCTGTCCGTACTGGCTGGTTTCTTCGGTATGAACGTTGCGACATGGGGCAACGTCAGAACAGCTGCTGCTGCGAAGGATTCCGGCATGAACAAGGCGCTGCAGATCGCGTTCCATTCCGGCGCGGTCATGGGCCTGGCAGTATCCGGACTTGGTCTCTTCGGACTGGGTATCGTAGCTGTATGTCTGGACCTGGCAACCGTTGTACAGTGTGTCACCGGATTCGGATTCGGCGCTTCTTCGATGGCTCTGTTCGGACGTGTCGGCGGCGGTATCTACACCAAGGCTGCTGACGTCGGTGCTGACCTGGTAGGTAAGGTTGAAGCAGGCATTCCGGAAGACGACCCGAGAAACCCGGCGGTTATCGCTGATAACGTCGGTGATAACGTTGGTGACGTTGCCGGCATGGGTTCCGACCTGTACGAATCCTACTGCGGATCCATCATCTCCGCCATCACTCTGGCAGCTGTCGCTGCAGCTGCTTCCGGCGGCCTGTTTGATGAAGCCACCGCTGCTGTCTTCCCGCTGATCATGGCGGCCGTTGGAATCATTTCCTCCATCATCGGTATCATGATGGTCAGAGGCAAGGAAGGTTCCAACCCGGCGAATGCTCTGAACATGGGAACATATATCGCATCCGCTATCGTAGTCATCGTATCCATCATCCTGTCCAAGGTAATGCTGGGAAGCTTCGCTTTCGCCATTGCCATCATCGCAGGTCTGGTAGTCGGTGTTGCGATTGGTAAGATCACTGAGATCTACACTTCCGGAGATTACAAATCCGTTAAGAAGATCGCTGAGCAGTCCCAGACAGGTTCCGCTACAACGATCATCAGTGGCCTGGGCGTCGGCATGATGTCCACCGTATGGCCGATCATCTGCATTGCAGTAGGTATCTTCGCAGCTTACTTTGCGACAGAGACCGTTGGTACCGGTATGGGTATGTACGGCATCGCGCTGGCAGCTGTCGGCATGCTGTCCACCACAGGCATGACCGTTGCGGTCGATGCTTACGGTCCGGTATCCGATAACGCCGGCGGTATCGCTGAGATGGCTGAACTGCCGCATGAAGTCAGAGAAATCACCGACAAGCTGGATGCAGTAGGAAACACCACAGCTGCGATCGGTAAGGGATTCGCGATTGGATCCGCTGCTCTGACAGCGCTGGCTCTGTTCGCTTCCTACTCCGCAGTAACCGGACTTTCCGCGATCAGCCTGCTGAACCCGATCGTTATCATCGGACTGTTCATCGGCGCAATGCTGCCGTTCATGTTCTCCGCCTTCACCATGAATTCCGTTGGTAAGGCTGCGAACCAGATGATCGAAGAGGTCAGAAGACAGTTCAGATCCGATGAGGGCATCCTCGCAGGAACCGTGAAGCCGGACTACGCACACTGCGTTGACATTTCCACACAGGCTGCTCTGAAGGAAATGATCGTACCTGGCCTGATGGCTATCATCGCTCCGCTGTTAATCGGCATTGTCCTCGGACCTGAGGCTCTGGGCGGCATGCTGGCAGGCGCGCTTGCATCCGGTGTCCTGATGGCTCTGATGATGGCGAACGCCGGCGGCGCATGGGACAATGCGAAGAAGTTCGTTGAAGAAGGACACTACGGCGGCAAGGGTTCCGATACCCACAAGGCTACCGTCGTTGGCGATACCGTAGGTGACCCGTTCAAGGATACTTCCGGTCCGTCCATCAACATCCTGATCAAGCTGATGACGATCGTATCTGTCGTCTTCGCACCGCTGTTCGTATCCATCGGCGGACTGCTTGGTTAAGATTAAAACTGAGATAATCACAAAGGACTGCTGCAGATGCGGCAGTCTTTTTTCTATGCGGCAGATTCTTCTGCGCGAGCGATTCACGAAGCAGTGCGCTCGCTCGGTCCTCGTCGCGGGCAGCTTCATCCTCCTCGCTCGCGGTTTGCCTGTAAGTTCGCCGGAACCAACCGGCGAACTTCCTGCGGCTCCTTCGCTCGCGCCGTCGGTGAATCTGATTCGCTCCTGCGGAAGCCGCTCGGCACTGCTTCGTGAGGCGCTCGGTATAAGATTTTCTGAGAGAAAATTGCAATATATGGAAGAACTCTGCGAAATCATCCAAAAGTACTGTTTGACGCAGAGTATTCTCGGCTGAAAGTGACAATATATGGAAGAACTCTGCAAAATGATTCCAATCCTGTGAAACTTGCAGAGTTTGAGGCGATATTGTTGAACTATCTGAACTAAACTCTGCAGGATGTCTTAATATAGGCGTGATCTGCAGAGTTTATCCAAAATATACCAAAAATGATCAAGCAAACTCTGCAGAAATCCATGAAAAACCCTGTTTTTGCAGAGTTTGCTGCTCTCGAGCAGCAGGGCCGAAGGGCCGAAGATAAAGAAGCAGTGATCAAGCCGCTCTTACCGATTCTTCCCCCAGAAGTTCCTGGTGAACAGGATGATGACGGTGAAGAGTTCCAGACGGCCGGTGATCATCAGCGCGCAGAGGTACAGCTTCAGTCCCGGCGAATAGAAGGAGAAGTTACCGGTGGCGACGGCGTGCGTGACAGCGGTGCCGGTGTTGGACAGCATAGCGATCGCCGTGGTCATGTTGGTCTCCATGTCGTAGCCCTGCAGGGACAGGACCAGGCCGGACAGGACGATGATCCCTCCGAAGGTGAGCAGGAAGGCCGTGATATTGGATACGACCGGCGCGGATACGGCGTTGCCGCCGAGTTTGACGGCAATGACGGAGCGCGGATGCACCCTGCGAATGCAGTTGCGTGCAATCAGCTTCACCATGACCAGGATGCGGACGACTTTGAGAGATCCGGCAGTCGATGCAGAGCAGCCTCCGATGATCATCAGCGTCAGCAGAACAAACTGGCAGGAGACCGGCCAGACCAGGCCGGCGGTCTTTACGTACCCGGCGGTACTGGCCATGCTGGCGCTCTGGAAGAAGGCTTCCACGGCAGCATGGTGCAGGTCGTAATCTCCGGTGCTCATCAGCGAGAAGGTACACAGGATGCTGGCACCGGCAATGATGACCAGATAGGCCCGGAGCTCGATATCCCGCAGCGCCTGGTGCAGGCGACCGGTCACCACATAGTGATACAGAACGAAATTGATGGAGGCCAGGATACAGAAGACCGCAATGACCATCTCGATGTAGAGGCTGTGGAAGGAGCCGATGCCGCCGTAAACCGGCGCGAGCCCACCGGTGCTGATACAGCCCAGGGTGGTGACGGCAGCTTCAAAGCAGGTCATCTTCCCGGACAGCAGAAGCAGGACAAACTCGAGTACTGAAAAACTGAAGTAAGTCAGATAGAGCATGCGCGCGGAGGTGCTGATGCGGGTCGTCGTTTTCTGGTAGACCGGTCCCGGAGCTTCTGCGCGGACAATCGACTGGCCGCTGATGCCGAGTGCCGGCAGGATGGATATGACGAAAACCAGGATTCCCATGCCGCCCAGCCAGTGGCTGAGAGACTTCCAGAGCAGCAGGCTGTGGGAAGTGACCCCGCCCGGCAGGATCGTCGCTCCGGTGGTCGTTACGCCGGAGGCGGACTCGAAGAAAGCATCAATCCAGGTGGATGTCGTTCCGGACAGATAGTAAGGGAACATCCCGATCAGAGACGCAACGATCCAGCAGAGCGTGACGATCAGAAAACCGTCTCTACTGCGGAATCTGGACTGGTCAGACCGAAAGAACAGCGAGAAAAACAATCCCGCGATGATCGTCACCGGGGTGCAGATCCGGAAGGCGTGGGCTGCCGGCAATTCATGCGTAGCCTCGGCGAAGATCCAGGGAATGAGCATGGCGATTCCCATGATCAGGATAATGGTTCCGAGAATCTTGAGATGGGCGCTGTAGTTGGATTTTTTTGTTTTCATATGCTCACAAACCTCCCTTAGCGCCCCTGCGTCCAGTACTTGGGATCCAGGAGAATCAAAATCGCATAAAGTTCCAATCTTCCCCCGATCATCAGCAGGGAAAGCAGCGCCTTCGAAAGGCCGCCGAATTCCGCGAAGGTGCCTTCAAGCCCCAGGGTTCCGAAGGCGTGTCCCGTATTGAAAAGGCAGGCCATCGTTGCATTAAAGGCGGCGGAAAGGGACACATTCCCAAAGGTCAGAAGGAACGTGCCGCCAAACAGTGCCGTCAGGAACAGGAAGGGCATGGTGGCAACGCCGGAAACCGTATCGGTGCCCATCGCCTGCCCGTTCATTTTAACCGTCTCAAAGAAATTAGCATGCAGCCGCGTGGAGATCCCGTGCCGCACCAGCTTCAGCAGAATGCTGATCCGGGCGACCTTGATTCCGCCGCTTGGAGAAGCGGTGCACGCTCCGCTGAACATCAGCAGGAGCAGGATCGTCTGCGGGAAAACGGGCCAGTGACAATAGTCCGCGCTATAAAAGCCCGTTGTCGTAACAAAGGAAGCGCTCTGAAACAGGCCGTCGATCAGAGCATCCGCAACGTCTCTTCCATGATGCCAGGTAAGGAGTGACGTGCTGATCAGCACGAATGAGGCTGCCAGCAGGACCCCGTACAGCCTGATCTCAGAACTGTGCAGAAAGGTGCGCAGGCTGTTTTTCGGACGGTGCAGGATCAGGTGGTAGTTGATTCCGCTCGCAATCATGAAAAAGCTGATGATCAGAGGAATCGCCAGGCCGTCAAAATGAGCGATGCCGTCATCGTAACGCGAGAACCCGCAGGTGCTCACGGTCGACATGCTGTGGATGAGTCCGTTGAACAGGGTCATACCGCTCACCGTCAGCAGGATCGTCTCAATGAGCGTCATCCCGGTGTAAACGGTGATGATAGTACGGATGCTGTCGATCATGCGGGGGGAGACCTGCTCGATGACAGGCCCGTAGTTATCCGGTGTATTGAGCCGCTGTCCGTTCAGGCCCAGGGCGGGCATGAAGGTAATCGCAATCAGAAGAATGCAGATCCCGCCGAGCCATCCGGTCATGGCTCTCCAGAAGAGGATCCCGTGCGGGAGATGATTGATCTCATGCAGAATCGTCGCGCCGGTCGTTGTGAAGCCGGAGCAGGATTCAAAGAAAGCAGACGCAGGATTCGGAATCGCGTTTGTTACGAGGTAGGGCAGCATGCCCACCGCGGACAGCAGGATCCAGAGTATGACTACGATCAGAAATCCGTCGCCGATGTGGAGCCTGCCGGGCCTGCTTTTGCAAAAGCGGCGAAAGAGCGCGCCGGCAAAAAACACGATCAGGCCGATCCAAAGGAAGGGCAGTCCCTCATGGAACTCTCCGCTGATCATGGAAACGATGCAGGTGAGGATCATTGCAAGGCCCAGGACGTACAGGGCAATCCCGCAGATCCGGATGATGGAGCGAATCAAATGTCCCATGACGATCACCTGCGGAACAGGAAATGAAGCTTGCTGTTGTCCTTCAGAAGCTTTTCTACGCTTGAAATGTTGCTGATCAGGCTGAGCATGATCACGCGGTCGTTCTCCTCAATGACGGTATTGCCGGTCGGAATGATGACCTCGCTGCCTCGGTGAATGGCGGCGATGATGATGCTCTTTGGCAGGTCCAGATCCTTGAGGGGAACGCCGACAAAGTCCATATGGGAGCCGGCGATGACCTCCATGATCTCCGCCTGTCCCTGAATGAGCTGGGAGGAGAGGACCTTCTTCTTGCCCTGAACCAGTCGTACGATCGTGCTGGTGGTGATATCCAGCGGATTCAGGACCATGTCGATGCCCAGCGCTGAGATAATGTCCGTATAGGTAGACCTGCTGACCTTGGCGATGACGTCCTCGATGCCGCGCTGCTTGGCAGTCAGGGCGAGCAGGAGATTGTCTTCGTCAAAGCCGGTCGCGGTGACCACGGCATCCATGGAATCCATGTTCTCCTCTTCGAGCAGGTTCATGTCTCCCGCGTTGCCGCGCAGGACCATGACATCATTCAGGTGGGTGGACAGATAGTGACACCGCTCCTTGTTCTGCTCGATGATCTTGACTGCAGCGCCGAATTCCGACAGCATTTTCGCAAGATAAAACCCGGTCTTGCCGCCGCCCATGATCATGACCTTCTGGAGGTCAGTATATTTGCCGCGTTCGTGGACCTTTTTGTTCAGCTGCTGGATCGGTTCCTTCTCGCCAACCACATAGAGGAAGTCGTCCTCCTTGATCACATCTTCGCCGTGCGGGATGATGACCTTGCCGTTCCGGGAGATCCCGACGACCAGCATATTGGGAAGGACACTCGAAAATTCAGGAATCGGCAGCCCGATCAGTTCCTTATATTTATCAACATGAAACTCAAGAAGAGAGATCTTGCCGGAGGAAAAGATCCCGTTGCTCAGGGTATACTTCTCCGCCAGATACTTGTAAATCTCGACGGTGATCCCCAAGTCCGGGTTGACGATATAGTCGATGTCCATGTTCTCCTTGATGAACTCGAGCTGCTGCATGTGCTCCGGATCCCGGATCCGTGCGATGACTTTCTCGCAGCCCAGTTTCTTCGCAAAAGAAGCGATGACGATATTTGTCTCGTCGTTCTTCGTCGTAGTAATCAAAAAGTCGTAGGACGAAATTCCCATCGACTTGAGGGCTGAGATCTCCTTGGCATTCGCACTTACGGTCATGACATCCATCAGACCGCTGACTCTCTGCAGTTTGGTTTCATCTGTATCGATCACAGTGACGGCATTGTCTCCGTCCAGGAGCGCCTTCGCGATATTGATGCCGAGTTTTCCTGCGCCGACGATAGCAACTTTCATGTTTCACCTTCCAATGAAAAGATACTCAAACTTATTTTATTGTATCATGCCGGTAGATTAAATCAACCCGTATGTTTTCGCTTTTTCAGTAGCAATCGGACCTGCTTTTGCAGTATACTGGATTCATTGGAGTGAGAGGAGCAAGAAGATGGAAATCAAACGGTTCATCGGCGGCATTCTGGAGGCGAACGGATACGTGATCAGCGATCCGGAGACGGACGAGTGCTATATCATTGATCCCGGCTATAAACCGAAGGTGTTTATTCAGCACGTGAAGAAGGCGGGACTGAAGCCGCTGGGGATCCTGCTGACCCACCACCACAGCGATCACACGGGGGCGGCGGACCAGGTCAGAAGAGCGCTGGACTGCCCGGTCTATATCCACCGCGCCGATGCCGACAGATACGGTGAGCCGGTGGATGTCTGGCTGGAGGGGGGAGAGTCCCTGCGCCTCGGCGGAGAGCGCTTCGAAGTGCAGCACACGCCGGGACACACGAAGGGATGCGTCTGCTTTCTTTTTCGCAAAAGCAGGACCTGCTTTACCGGGGATTTCGTCTTCAATGTCGACCTCGGGCGGACGGACCTGGACGATGGGTCGGAGGAGGAGATGATCGCGAGCATCCTGCAGGTCGCAGACCGCTGGGCCGGGGACATCACGATCTGGCCGGGGCACGGAGATCCCGCCACCATGCGAACCGTGAGAAAGATCAATCAGGAGTTTATCGATATCATAGCGAAGAGGTAATATATGGCAATCAAACTGGTCGCGCTCGACCTGGACGGAACAACAATCAACAACGACAGAGTCATCAGCAAAAGGAACCGCGAGGCGATGACCCGCGCCGCCGCGCAGGGGGTGAATATCGTGGTGGCCACGGGAAGGCCGCTTGGCGCTCTGCCGAAGGATGTGTTTGAAATAGAGGGCATCCGGTATGCGCTGACCTCCAACGGAGCATCCATTACGGACATCCGGGAGAATACGACCTTTTACGAGAACTGTCTGTCACCGGTTGCGGTACATGCAGCCGTGGACCTGCTGCGGCAGTATGACTATGTACTCGAGACTTTCGTGAAGGGCGTCGCCTACATAGAGGGCTGGTACTACCGCATGGTGGAAGAGACCAGAGAGTGCTTCCGCGATGTGAATTATATCCTGAACACGCGGAATCCGGTCGATGACATCTACCGGTTCATGCTGGAGAACGAGGAGCATCTGGAAAACATCAACGTGAACTTTGAGAATCTGGATGAGAAGCCCGGCATGTACGAGAAACTGATCCAGCTTCCGGAGGCGACGATCACCAGTTCCTTCGACCACAATCTGGAGATCGGCGGGGCCACGACCAGCAAGGCGGATGCCCTGCGGCAGATGGGACGCCTGCTGGGAATCGACCGGAGCGAGATGATGGCGATCGGGGACAGCCCGAATGACATTGCCATGCTTCTGGAGTCCGGCACGCCGGTAGCTGTCGGCAACGCCAAGCCGGAGGTCAAGAAGATCGCGAAATATATTGCGCCGACCAATCATGAAGATGGGGTGGCGGATGCGATCGAGCGGTTTGTGCTTGGTTAGATGGTAAGAGGGCAGGGCCCCGAGCGCTGGTCCTCGTCGCAGAGAAGCTGCCGCTTCTTCGCGCAGTCCTCGCAGCGGGAAGCCCCGACGCCTCACTCACAGAGAATAGAATCCCGAACAAAACTCGCAGTTTGAGACTGCTCGGACATTGTTCGGGATTTTCTATTCTCTACGCTCGTTTCGCCGGCGGCTTCATCCGCTCCTGCGGAGGCTGCTCAGAAGCGGCAGCTTCCTGCATGAGAGCGCGAAGCCCTGAAAAATTCCAAGTAAAACCGCTCGATTATGAAAAGGGAATAATTTGCTTGACAGGAATTATATGGGAATGTATAATTGTGGTAATAAATGCTAAATAAAGGAAAGTAGAAATAGAAGGGGGTCGGGATGATGGATAAGAGAAGGCTCGGGGAGATTGGTGAGAATATGGCGGCGGAGCTGCTCAGGAGTAAGGGGTATGATATTCTGCGCAGGAATTATCGGTGCAAGTCGGGGGAAATCGATATTATTGCCGAGCGGTACGGGGAACTTTGTTTTGTGGAGGTGAAGACGCGGCAGGGGTTCGATTATGGAAGGCCCTGCGAGGCGGTCGGCAGCGAGAAGCAGAAGCACATCAGGCGAACTGCGCGGGAGTATCTGGAGGAGATGAAGGAACGGGGGTATTTCCCGAGACGGATTGATTTTCAGATTATTGAGATCGTGGCAGAACATCATGTCAACGCGTTTTAGGAAGGAGGTTTTCCATGCTGGTGAAGATCAAGACGGCGACACTGAGCGGTGTGGAAGGGTATCCGGTTACAGTGGAGACCGATCTTCGTCGCGGGATGCCGGAGTTCTCCGTGGTCGGGCATGCCGATACGACCATCAGGGAATCCTGTAAAAGGCTGCGCCCTGCCATCATGAACAGCGGTTTTCTCTTCCCGAATGAACGCATTACGGTTAATCTTGTGCCTGCTGACCGGCCGAAGGAGGGGAGTCATTTTGATCTTCCGATTGCGGTCAGCATCGTCCTGCTGATGGAACAAATCGAGGTGCCGGAGAACATTGCCCTGCTCGGGGAAGTGTCGCTGGATGGCAGTGTGAATCCGGTGCGCGGCGTATTGCCCCTGATCATCAGTCTGCGGGCGGCAGGGATCCGGGATATTATCCTGCCCTATGAGAATGCGCAGGAGGCCGCGATGCTGCGGGATATTCGGATCTTCCCGGTCAGGACGCTGCGAGAGGCGGCGGACCACATCAGCGGGCGGGAAGAGATTTCCGTATATAATAGTAAGAAACCTGCGAAGATGATCCGCCACACGGTGGATTACGCGCAGGTGGTCGGCCAGGAAGCGGCGAAGAGGGCAATGGTGATCGGAGCCGCGGGAGGACACGGGATGCTGATGATGGGCAGCCCCGGCTGCGGCAAGACGATGATGGCAAAGCGGCTTCCGACGATTCTGCCGCCCCTGACTTATGAAGAGAAACTGGAGATCATGGGAATCTACAGTGTGGCAGGGCTCCTGGCGGCAGATGCTCCCGAGGTGCTGGAGCGTCCCTTTCGCAGCCCGCACCATTCCATTACGATCCCTGGACTGGTCGGGGGCGGGGCGCGTCCACGGCCGGGAGAACTGTCGCTGGCCCACCGGGGTGTCCTGTTTTTGGATGAGCTCGGCGAATTCGATAGCCGCGTGATCGATGCGCTCAGGCAGCCTGTAGAAGACGGGTATGTCCGGATCAACCGGCGCCAGGAAGAGATCGTGTTCCCGGCCAGGGTGATGGTCGTTGTGGCATCGAATCCGTGTAAGTGCGGGTATCTGTGGGATGACCGGCGCGCCTGCACGTGCACAGCGAAGCAGAAGACGGACCATCAGAGAAAGCTCAGGGGCCCCTTTTCAGACAGGATCGATATGCACATCCGGATGAGACCCGTTGAAGAGAAGGACATGTTCAACGCGGCTGCGGGGAGTTCTGCGACCGGTTCCCGGGCAATGCGGGATCAGGTGATGGGCGCGATTGAGAGGCAGGCCGCCCGCTTTCATGGGAGCAGGTACCGCTCGAACGCAGTACTGGATGAGAGAGGTATCCAGCGTTATTGCAGCCTGGACAGCGTCGGTAACCAGATGATACAGCAGGCATTTAAGAAACTTGGGCTGACCATGCGAGGCTATCATAAAATCCTGAAGATCGCCCGCACGATCGCGGACCTTGCCGGGGCGGACCGGATCGGGGAAGTCCACCTGGCGGAAGCCCTGAGATACAGGACGACGGAGATAGAAGAGGAGTATCGCTATGAATGATAGAGTACAGGTTCTGACATCGGGGCAGCCTGCTTACCCGGCGCTGCTGAAGGAGATCCCCGATCCGCCGAAGGTTCTCTACTATATCGGGGATATCGGGATGCTGCGCAGCCGGTGCGCAGCTGTCATCGGCTCCCGAACGAGCACGGCATACGGCAGGAACACGGCGAGGAGTATCGGTAAATGTCTTGCGCAGCACGGGGTGACGGTGGTCAGCGGAATGGCTGCGGGAATCGATACCTGCGCGCACGAGGGGGCGCTTGCAGGGAGAGGGAAGACGGCAGCGGTACTCGGCTGCGGACCGGACATCTGCTATCCGGCTTCCAATCGGGAACTGATGGAAGTCATCGGGCAGCGGGGGCTGCTGCTCTCCGAGTATCCTCCGGGGACGGGTGCCCTGGCTTTTCACTTCCCTCAGCGCAATCGGATCATCAGTGGCCTTTGTGAGCTGACGGTCGTCGTCCAGGCCAGAGTGAAGAGCGGCGCGCTGATCACAGCGGAGATGGCTGCGGATCAGGGGAGACTCCTCTGCGCGGTGCCCGGCAATATCGACAGTCAGTACCATATGGGTACGAATCAGCTGATCCGCGACGGGGTGAGTCCGTTGACCTGTGTGGAGGATGTGCTTCCGTTGCTTGGCATAGGCCGCGACTCCGAAGAGAGCGCGGCACAGCAGCTCAGTCAGACAGAATACAAGGTCTACAGCATCCTGAAGGAGCAGGGAGAATTGCCTGCCGATGAGATCTGCAGGCAGATGGAACAGCATCCTTCCTATGTGCTCCCGATTTTATCCGCCCTTGAGCTGAAGGGATTCATCGCCTGCGCAGCGGGGAAATTTTTTCTTGCAAATCCATAAGAATACTCCTATAATAAGCGCCAGATGCATTTTTGCAGTATGAATGCATATCAAAGGAGGGGTTTTCATGGCAACAGCTAAGACACTCGTGATCGTGGAGTCGCCGTCCAAGGCGAAGACCATCGGCAAGTTTCTTGGCAGCAGATATAAGGTGGTTGCTTCGGTAGGGCATGTCAGAGATCTGCCTAAGAGCAAGCTCGGCATCGACATCGAGAACGATTTCGAGCCTCAGTATATCAACATCCGAGGGAAGGGTGACGTCATCAAGGAACTGAAGAAAGAGGCGAAAAAGGCATCCAGGATCTATCTGGCAACTGACCCGGACCGGGAGGGTGAAGCGATTTCCTGGCACCTGGCAACGCTGCTTGGGATCGATAAGGATACGCCCTGTCGGATCGTTTTTAATGAAATCACGAAGAAGACGATCAAGGATGCGGTCAAGCATCCGCGTACGATCGATACGAGTCTCGTAGACGCCCAGCAGGCCAGGCGTGTGCTCGACCGGCTGGTCGGCTACCAGATCTCACCGCTGCTCTGGAAGAAGGTTCGGCGCGGACTCAGTGCGGGGCGCGTTCAGTCGGCAGCGCTCAGGATCATCTGCGACAGAGAACGGGAAATTCAAGCGTTTGTACCGGAAGAATACTGGACGATCACAGCGGATTTCATGAAAGATAAGCCGTTTACAGCCAAACTGACTGCGAAAAACGGCGAGAAACTGACCGTTCGTACGTCAGAAGAAAACGAAAGGATCCTTTCTGAACTCAGAGAGGGATCTTTTGCTGTGCATAAGGTTGAGGAGAAGGACCGGCAGCGGAAGCCGGCGCCGCCCTTTACGACAAGTACCCTGCAGCAGGATGCATCCAACAAGATCAATTTCAGCACCAAAAAGACCATGATGGTTGCGCAGGAACTGTATGAGGGCGTGGAGATCAAAGGCATGGGCACAGTCGGACTTGTGTCTTACATTCGTACCGATTCCGTGCGGATCTCAGATGAAGCGCGCGCGGGAGCGAAGGAATATATCGAAGAGAAACTCGGCAGTGAATACTATGGCGGAGCGGTCTACACAAACCGGAAGAAGGATGCGCAGGATGCCCACGAGGCCATCCGGCCGACGCATATGGATCTGGAACCGGCATCCATCCGTGAGAAACTGACCAAAGACCAGTATAAACTGTATCTGTTGATCTGGAACCGTTTCATTGCGAGCCAGATGGCACCGGCCAGATACAGGGCGGTCGGCGCTGACATCCGAAACGGGGCTTATGAACTGCGGGCTTCCGGCTCGAAACTGCTCTTTGAGGGATTCCTGAAGGTCTATGACAACGCGAAGAGCGAAGAAGACAATAAATGGCTGCCTGATCTTACAGAGGGGGAGCAGCTTACCGCCGAGAATATCAGCGGGGAGCAGAACTTCACGCAGCCCCCGGCCAGATTCACCGAGGCAAGTCTTGTGAAGGACCTCGAGGAGAAGGGCATCGGACGTCCGAGCACCTATGCGCCGATCGTCGGAACACTCGGCGAAAGAAGATACATTCGTAAAGATAAAAAATCTCTCGTTCCGACGGATCTCGGATTCACGGTAACGGACATTCTGAGCGATTATTTCCATGAGATCGTCGATACAGGATTCACGGCGGACATGGAGGACAAACTGGATGATGTAGAGACCAAGGGTCTGCGCTGGAAGAGTGTCATCGAAGATTTCTACAAGGATTTCGAGGTAGAATTAAAGAAGGCCAACGATGAGATCGAGAAGATGGAACCGGAGATCGAACTGACCGGTGAAGTATGTGAGAAGTGCGGAAGACCGATGGCAATCAAGCACGGCCGGTTCGGTGATTTTATTGCCTGCACCGGATATCCGGACTGTAAGAATACGCGGCCGATCATCGTGAAGACCGGAGTCAAATGCCCGGACTGCGGCGGGGACATTCTGGAGAAGCACAGCCGCAAGGGCAGACTGTTTTACGGATGCTCCGGTTATCCGGACTGCAAGCGTGTCTTCTGGAACAGACCTGTAGATAAGAAATGCCCGAAGTGCGGCAGCCTGATGGTCGAAAAGAAGACGAAGGACTACGATTATGAGTGCTCGAACGCTGATTGCAGATACAGATGTGCAAAAGACAGCAAAGAAGAGTATACTGATAACTAGATGACAATCGTTATTTAAATGGAGGGTAAGAGCAAATGGGACAGTTTCACGCAACAACGATCGTCGCTGTAAGGCGCGGCCCGGATGATATCTGCATCGGCGGAGATGGTCAGGTCACCATGGGGGAAACGGCGATCATGAAAAATGGCGCCAAAAAAGTCAAGAAAATCTACAGAAACTCTATCGTCACGGGCTTTGCCGGTTCCGTGGCAGATGCTTTTTCTCTGACAGAGAAATTCGAGAGTAAACTGGATGAGCACGGCGGGAATCTGAAGCGGGCGGCAGTGGCGCTGGCGCAGCTTTGGCGTTCCGATAAGGCTGCGAGAAATCTGGAAGCTCTGATGATCGTGGCCGACAAGGAGGACCTGCTGATCATTTCCGGAACAGGAGAGGTCATCGAACCGGACCAGCCGTTCGTGGCCATCGGATCCGGCGGGAACTATGCCTACGCAGCAGCCAATGCTCTGTATAACAACACCGATCTGGGCGCAGAGGAAATCGTCAGAAAATCCCTCGAGATCGCGGCCTCGATCTGTGTATACACCAACGATCATATTTCCGTAGAGAAGTTGTAGGAGGTGCAATGTGGCAAACAAACTGTATCAGATGACACCGAAAGAAATCGTCGGTGAGTTGGATAAATATATCATTGGACAGGACGATGCGAAGAAATCCGTTGCGATCGCGCTGCGGAACAGATATCGCAGGAGCCTTCTGTCAGACGAAATGCGGGAGGAAATCACCCCGAAAAACATTCTGATGATGGGTCCGACCGGATGCGGTAAAACTGAGATCGCCCGCCGGTTGGCCAAGTTGATGGATGCTCCGTTCGTCAAGGTGGAAGCGACGAAGTTTACCGAAGTCGGCTATGTGGGAAGAGACGTTGATTCCATGGTGAGGGATCTGATGGAAGCATCCATCAGGATCACCAAGCAGGCCATGCTGGAGGAGAAGTATTCCGTCGCGGATGAGCTGGCGGAAGAGCGGATCATCGAGGCGATCATTCCGGGCAAAGGCAGGAATGCCTCTGCCGGGACCAGCCGCGGACCCTTTGACTTCATTCTGGGCAACAGCGGTTATGTGAGCCAGAAGGAGCAGTACGAACAGCAGCAGGCTGCGGCAGCGAAAGAAAATGAAGAAATGGATACGGAACTTGCCAGAGAGCAGGTCCGCCAGCAGCTGCGCGAAGGGCTCCTCGAAGAACAGTACATTGAGATCCAGGTAACCGACCAGCCGAAGACCAATCAGCTGGACATGGGAAACGAAGGAATGAGCATCGCCATCGGCAACATCTTCGGTGACATGGCTCCCAAAAAGAAAAAGAACAAAAAAGTCCGCGTCAAGGATGCCAGAAGGATCCTGCGTGAGGAAGAGGCACAGAACCTGATCGATATGGACCAGGTGACGGATGACGCGCTTGAAAACTGCGAGCAGAACGGCATCATTTTCATCGACGAGATCGATAAAATCGCATCCGGATCCGGATACAGAAGCGGGGCTGACGTCTCCAGAGAAGGCGTGCAGAGGGACATCCTGCCGATCGTGGAAGGAAGTGTGATCAATACCAAGTACGGACCGGTCAAGACGGATCACATCCTCTTTATTGGAGCTGGCGCCTTCCATACTGCCAAGCCGACCGACCTCATTCCTGAGCTGCAGGGACGGTTCCCGATCCGCGTTGAGCTGGAGAATCTTGACAAGGATACCTTTGTCAAGATTCTGACGATTCCGGAAAACGCTCTGCTGAAACAGCACAAGGCCCTGCTCGAGACGGAAGGGATTCAGATCGAGTTCACCGATGAGGCGGTAGACGAGATCGCGGAAATGGCATTCCTGATGAATGAGCAGACGGAGAACATCGGCGCGCGCCGGCTGCATACGATCCTGGAGCGGCTGCTGGAGGATATCTCCTTCAATATTCCGGACATGGAGACGGAGAAAATCGTGATCGACCAGGCGTATGTGAAGGAAATCTTCGCTGAGAAGATCCATCCGGAAGACATCGACAGATTCATTTTATAGGGAAAAGAATAGTTTTTATATACAATTCGCCTCATAAAGATACAGTTATAATACTTTTTTGAAAAATCAAATAATAACCTTGCCATAATAAGGAATCCAAGTATATAATGACAACAGGAATGTGTATCAAACAGCGATGAGGTGAGTTATGAGCGATATTTTAGGCAACGTAAGAAAACTGAACTGGCTGCTGCAGGAGAGCCCGACCGGGGCATTTTCCTTTAATGAAATGTGCGGCATTCTCAGCGATATGCTGGATGCCAACGTTTATGTTGCTAACGTGAGAGGCAAGGTCCTCGGCGTCGCATACAAGATCAAATCCGACAGTCCGACGATCATCGATTCTCAAACAGGGGATGAACGGTTTCCTGCGGAATATAATGAGGAATTCATGCGGCTCGAAGAAACAGCTGCGAATCTGACCGGCGATAAGGTGCTGGAGATTTTCAAATACGATTACGATACATCGGACAAGCTCCACACCGTGATTCCGATCCTCGGCGGAGGTAAGCGCTGGGGTACTCTGATCATGGTCAGATATGAGCCTCAGTTCACCGATGAAGACCTAGTTTTGGGAGAGTACGGAGCCACGGTCATCGGCCTGGAGATCCAGCGGCATAAGACAGAAGAAGAGAAGGCGGAAGAACGGCAGGTATCCATGGTCCGCATGGCGATCGGAACCCTGTCTTATTCCGAGGTCGAAGCCGTTCAGCAGATCTTCGCGGAACTGGACGGAGATGAGGGACTGCTCGTTGCGAGCAAGATCGCGGACCGGTCCGGTATTACAAGGTCTGTTATCGTTAACGCGCTGAGAAAGCTGGAGAGCGCCGGCGTCATCGAGTCCAGGTCACTGGGCATGAAGGGGACGCGGATCAAGATCCTCAACGATAAGTTTAAGGATGAGTTGGAACGCATGACAGTCTGAGCGCGCAGCACATAGCAAGGTAACCTGAAAGCAGGTGTACTGCAGAGGTATGCCTGCTTTTCTAATGAAGAGACATGATACGTTTTGGTGAAGACAACGAGGTCCTGACGGACGAATCATATCGGGCGATCCTGGCGGCGATTGCATGGGACAGCGACATAGAGCATTCAGTGGATGAACTCGAAGCGCTGGCGCAGGCAGACGGGATCACCGTGATCGGGCGGGTCATTCAGGCCAGGTCCCGGCCGGAGACGGCAACCTGTCTGGGAAAAGGCAAGGTCGAGGAACTGGCGGAGCTCTGCGCAGCCATGGAGGCGGACACCGTCATCTTTAATGATGAACTCAGCGGCGTTCAGATCCGGAATCTGGAGCGCCTGCTTGACGTGCGGGTGATCGACCGGACCATTCTGATCCTGGACATTTTTGCCGGCAGGGCGACGTCCAGAGAAGGAAAACTTCAGGTGGAACTGGCGCAGCTTCAGTACCGGCTGCCGAGGCTCACGGGATTCGGCAGGTCTCTGTCCAGACTGGGCGGTGGCATAGGCACCAGAGGGCCGGGTGAGAAGAAACTGGAGACCGACCGAAGACATATACAGAGCAGGATCGATGATATCAGGGCGCAGCTGAAGCGGTCTGAGGCGACCCGAAGCCTGCAGAGGGAGGAACGGATTCGTTCCCGGATTCCGGTCGTCGCTCTCATGGGATACACCAATGCGGGGAAATCCGCCATCATGAACCGGATCCTGGAGATGACCTCAAAAGAAGAGAAGATGGTAGGATCCAGGGACATGCTGTTTGCCACCTTGGATCCGCAGCACCGTAAAATCGTGCCTCAGCAGAGGACCGAGTTCATTCTGATCGATACGGTCGGGTTTGTCAGCAAACTGCCGCACGGTCTGGTAGAGGCCTTCAAATCCACACTGGAGGAAGTGCGGGATGCGGACCTTCTGCTGCACGTGGCGGACACCTCTTACGCGCAGCGCGATTTTCAGATCGAGGTCGCGGAGACCGTCATGCGGGAGATCTGCGAACCGGGAACGGACCGGGTCATGGTGTACAACAAGATCGACCTGGCCGAGGAGAGACCGCTCGATACCAGCGGAAGGGATGCGGTCTTCGTGTCCGCGAAAACCGGAGAGGGAATGGAGGAACTACTCCGGCTCATCGACCGTAAGATATCCGCCGGCATGGTCAGGACTGCCTTTGTGATTCCCTACGACAAGGGCAGCATCGTATCCGCCCTGTGCGAGAAGGGGCAGGTGGAGTCCATGGATTATACCGAAGCCGGAACCGTCGTTGCGGGAAGATTCTCGCGCGAGGAGCAGGGGAGATACAGAGAGTACGAGGTGACAGATGGAACTGTATAAGACAGTACGAGAGCAGGCCAGCGCGTCCCAGACGATTGAGAGGTCCAGGTTCATCGCACATGTGAAGCCGGTAGAAAACCGTGAGGAAGCGGAGAAATTCATTGCAGAGATCCGCGCACAGTACAGGGACGCGACGCACAATGTGCCGGCGATGGTACTGGGGGATAAGGCGCAGATCCAGTGGGCAAGCGATGACGGGGAACCGCAGGGGACTTCCGGCGCGCCGATGGTGCAGCTGCTGGTTCAGATGGGGCTGACCAATCTGGTCATCGTTGTAACAAGGTATTTCGGTGGGATCAAGCTCGGAACGGGCGGGCTGGTCCGCGCCTATTCATCGAGTGCAAAACTTGCCGTGGAAGAGGCTGGGATCTGCAGCGTGTGCAGTGCATGCAGGATCAAGGCGTGCGTGGAGTACACCTATTTCGACAGGATCAATAAGATGGCTTCTGATGGGCTTCACGCTGAAGGAGATTTCGTGATCGAAAATGCCGAATACGGTGAGAAGGTGACGCTGCATCTCCTCTGCCAGGAGGAGGACCAGCAGCAGGTGTTGGACGCCCTGGCAAATCTGACCTCGGGGACAGCCGACATACAGGAGACGGAGCAAAGCATGCAGCGGATCTGATTCGGCGCCGCGGAAATCATTTGAGAAATCATTGCAGAAATCCCTTGACAGGGCGGATGCAAATACGTATAATCTGTAGATGTGTCGGGCACACAGTTCAGAAAGCAGAACATGTCTGATGCAGAAGATGCTGGCGTGGCTCAACGGTAGAGCAGCTGATTTGTAATCAGCAGGTTGGGGGTTCGATTCCCTCCGCCAGCTCCAAAAAAGAATAAAATTGTGCTGGACAATATGAGGCAGATATGCTATAATATTTCTCGCACGACAAGATGACGAGGGATTCCCGAGTGGCCAAAGGGGGCGGACTGTAAATCCGTTAGCTGAGCTTTCGATGGTTCGAATCCATCTCCCTCGACCAATATGATAAGCGGAAGTGGCTCAGGGGTAGAGCATCGCCTTGCCAAGGCGAGGGTCGCGAGTTCGAATCTCGTCTTCCGCTCCAACTTTTTTGCGGATGTAGTTCAATGGTAGAACCTCAGCCTTCCAAGCTGATGGCGTGAGTTCGATTCTCATCATCCGCTCCAATAGTGCGGGCTCATAGCTCAGCTGGATAGAGCAACGGCCTTCTAAGCCGTGTGTCCGGGGTTCGAATCCCTGTGGGCTCGCCAATTTTATCAGATTAATATGGACGATGGGGTATAGCCAAGCGGTAAGGCAACGGACTTTGACTCCGTCATGCGTAGGTTCGAGTCCTGCTACCCCAGCCAATATGACCCATTAGCTCAGTTGGCAGAGCACTTGACTTTTAATCAAGGTGTCCGGAGTTCGAATCTCCGATGGGTCACCAATTTTTACGGCTTGGGGGAATCGAGATCGGACACTGATGCGCAGGTCTTTCACCAAATGCAACGCAGCAGGTGGTGAAAAAGACAAGCAAGACTGCGCCGGATTTTTCGCCAGATGCAAGGCGCGCGAAGGAGCGATGAAGGAACGTACTCGGGTACGTGACTGAGGAGCGACTGAGCAGCAACGCAGCAGGTGGTGAAAAAGACAAGCAGGGGGAGAGGTGTCCGAGTGGTTTAAGGAGCCGGTCTTGAAAACCGGTGACTCCGTAAGGGGCCGTGGGTTCGAATCCCACCCTCTCCGCCATCATATAACGTATTGAACGGAGAAGTACTCAAGAGGCTAAAGAGGACGGTTTGCTAAATCGTTAGGGTTCGCAAGGGCCGCATGGGTTCGAATCCCATCTTCTCCGCCATATATAATAAATAATTGTGTAGGGGTATAGCTCAGTTGGTAGAGCAGCGGTCTCCAAAACCGCGTGCCGTGGGTTCGAATCCTACTGCCCCTGCCATTTATGTCGGGGTGTAGCGCAGTTTGGTAGCGCAACTGGTTTGGGACCAGTGGGCCGCGGGTTCAAATCCTGCCACCCCGACCATAAGAATGTGGGCCATTAGCTCAGTTGGTTAGAGCATCCGGCTCATAACCGGCAGGTCCGGGGTTCGAGTCCCTGATGGCCCACCAAATCAAAACTTCATAGTAAATTTTGCCCAGATAGCTCAGTTGGTAGAGCAGGGGACTGAAAATCCCCGTGTCCTTGGTTCGATTCCGAGTCTGGGCACCATTTATTTTTTGATTTATTTCCCGGGGATCTCTACGGGATGGGGTTGTGCCAGGTGACGGTTTCCAGAATATGGATAAACTCTGCGAGAAAGCCTAAAATCGCAAGATTTGCAGAGTTTTCGGTCGGAGAACTGGAAAAAACAGTCAAAACTCTGCGAAATGCTTTCAAAAAGACAGATTCTGCAGAGTTCGGGGAAATATGATCGATTTTGTTAAGACAAACTCTGCAAGAAGGTCTTAGATGACCTGGTTTTGCAGAGTTTAACCATATATTGCCAGACTGGGAGAGAAAAACTCTGCCAAATACCTCCCGGAAGGCGAATTCTGCAGAGTTTATCCAGATATTGTCAGCGCGAAACAACTTTCCTAAACACCCTCAACAAACACCCTCAACAACCACCCTCAACAATCATTCCGCCGGAGCAAGTCTTCCCTGCCAGGTGTTCTGCTCCCGCATTTTCCGGTGAATGGTATTCAGGATCGTTCGCTTCTGCCAGCTCCATTCGGGGGCGATCAGGAACGGTCTGGGAGCGTCCCCGGAGATCCGGTGGACTGTGATCTGAGGAGGAACCAGTTCCAGCGCGCGAATGACAAGATCGGTGTAGTCTTCGATGGATTCGAACGGGACGTAGTCCGGATACTGCAAAGGCAGGGCCGAGTTGCTGACCACATTCAGCATATGGAGCTTGAGCCCGAAGAGATGGGCAGCGTCCTGCAGCGGCCGGCAGATATACCGTACGGAATCCAGCATCATTTTCTCTGTTTCTCCGGGCAGACCCAGGATCAGATGGGTGACAATGCGGATGCCGCGGGAATGAAGGCGCCGTACGGCGTCGTCATACTCTTCTCTTGTATGACAGAGGTTCATCGCCCGCGCGGTCTCATTGTGCATCGTCTGCAGGCCGAGCTCGACCCAGAGGAACGTCCTGCGATTCAGTTCATCCAGCAGATCCAGGACTTCTTCGGAAATGCAGTCCGGTCTGGTTGCGATGGCAAGACCGATCACATTCGGCTGGTCCAGGGCAGTTTCGAACAGAGCACGAAGGTGGTCTGCGGGAGCATACGTATTGGTATGATTCTGAAAGTAAGCGATGTAGCCGGCCTGCGGCCACTTATCCGAAAGGAGCCGGATCTGGTCGGCCAGAGCAGCGCGGATCCCGGCGGCACAGACGGCATCAGCACAGACTCCATCAGCACAGACTCCATCCGCGCAGCCATCGGCAGCGCGCGCATCATCCGCAGCAGTTCCATCCGGCAGCGCGTTGCTCGCCATATCACCCGAGCCGCTGTCAGAGCAGAAGAGACAGCCTCCGGTGCCCTTCGTGCCGTCCCGATTCGGGCAGGTGAAGCCGCCGTCGATCGAAAGCTTGATGATTTTGTGTCCGAATTCCCGCTTCAGCCAGGATCCGATCATGTTGATGCGGAGCTGCTGTCCATCCGTGGTATCAAAAATGACGGGCTGCTTTAAGCCAAACTCTTTCACTGATAAAACTCCCTTTTCGGTCATAACTCTATGCACATACTATAGCACAAAAACTGGCAAACAGCCGGTTTTTATTGTATAATAAACTATTCGTGCGACGGAAAGGAAGCGAAGGCACTGATGAAGACGATACCGAAGGAAACGCAGCCCGAAATGGCAGCCATTTCAAAAGGAAGCGGCAGGTCCGACCTGGCCGGGTCAGTCACAGAATCTGAAGGAAGGCCAGCTCTGCTTTTGCATAGCTGCTGCGGACCCTGCAGCAGCGCCGTCATTGAGCGGCTCGCAGATGAGTTTGAGATCACGGTCTTTTACTACAACCCCTGCATCACAGATGAAGAGGAATACATTCTCCGAAGAGAAAACCAGAAGAAATTCCTGCAGGCGTTCAATGAAGAGAGAATCGGGAAGGGACGGATCCGCTTTCTGGAGGGGCCGTACCAGCCGGGGACTTTCCTGAAGATGTGCGAAGGTCACGAAGAGGACCCGGAGGGCGGCGAGCGCTGCGGTCTGTGTTTTGCCCAGCGCCTGGAAAAGACGGCTGAGACTGCGCAGATGACCGGAAACGACTGGTTCGGCACGACCCTGACCGTAAGCCCGCACAAGAACTATCGCAGGATCTCGGAGATCGGTCAGAAGATCGCGCTGCGGTACGGACTCAGCTTCCTTGACCGTGACTTCAAGAAGAAGGACGGGTTTAAGCGGTCGATCGAGTTGTCGAAACAGTACGGCCTGTACCGGCAGACCTACTGTGGCTGCGAGTTTTCAAAGCGTTAAAGATACGAATCACATATATTAAACCACATAGGAGGTATTGCAATGGGCAAACTGATATTGCCGGAGAACTATACTCCCGAAATCGATTACATGGAGAGCCAGAGGGCGATCAAGAAGATCAAGGACTTCTTCCAGCAGGAACTGGCCTACGGACTGAAACTGAGACGCGTTTCCGCGCCGCTGTTCGTCGCGCCGGAGACGGGCCTGAATGACAATCTGAACGGCGTTGAGCGTACCGTCAGCTTTACGGTGAAGGACATGGGCGAGAAGGAAGTAGAAATCGTCCAGTCCCTGGCCAAATGGAAGAGAATGGCGCTCGGTAGATACGGATTCAAGGCGGGAACGGGCCTTTATACCGATATGAACGCGATCCGCAGGGACGAAGAGATGGACAATCTGCACTCGATCTACGTGGACCAGTGGGACTGGGAGAAGGTGATCCGAAAGGAAGAACGGACGAGCGAGTATCTGCACGAGACAGTCGTCACTCTGTACAACGCGCTGAAGAACCTGAACGATTTCGTGAACCGGCATTACAATGAGCTGAGAACGGACCTGCCGAATGAGATCTTCTTTATCACATCGCAGGAACTGGAAGATATGTACCCGGATCTGGAACCGAAGGAGAGAGAAGACGCGATCACGAAGGAAAAGAGAGCCGTCTTCATCGAGAAGATCGGCGGCGAGCTGAAGTCCGGGATCAGACATGACGGCAGGGCGCCGGACTACGATGACTGGGAACTGAACGGAGACATCATCCTCTGGAATGATATTCTGGACCGGTCCTTTGAAATTTCCTCCATGGGCATCCGTGTCGATGAAGAGGCCATGGACCGCCAGCTCAGAATCGCGGGGGCAGATGACAGAAGGGACATGGAGTTCCACAGGATGATCCTGAATAAGGAACTGCCTTATACCATCGGCGGAGGAATCGGGCAGAGCCGGCTCTGCATGTACTTTCTCCGTAAGGCTCACATCGGTGAAGTGCAGGCGTCCATCTGGCCCGAAGATATGATTAAAACCTGCGCTGAAAACGACATATTCCTGTTATAGTACATGAAGTACGCAGATGTTGTAATAGACAACAGAACAGACCATACCGACCAGCCTTATACTTATGCCTGCGGGGATCTCGATGTGCGGCCGGGCAGCAAGGTCTACGTGCCCTTCGCCAAAAGCAGGAATCTGCGGGAGGGTTATGTCCTGGCCGTTCGGGATGAGGTGGAGGAGAAACTGAAGGCCCGGCTTCGTCCGATTGACCATGTGGATGAGGAGGTCTCGCTGACGGAAGAGAGTGTGCGCACGGCGATCTGGATGCGTTCGCGCTATGTCTGCCGGTATATTGACGCGCTCCGCTGCTTCAGCCCATCCGGAAAAAAACGGCTGAGAGGGACCGCCGCGGAAGAGTCTCTGGGCGAGCCGCCGGATCCGGAGGATGCAGCGCACGAGCTGACGCAGGAACAGGCGGAAGCGATCAGCCAGATCGATGAGGCGATCAGGAAGAAAGCGCACGCCAGATTCCTTCTGCACGGCGTGACCGGAAGCGGGAAGACTGAAGTATATATCCGGGCGGTGAAGAGCGTGCTGGACCAGGGCCGCGGCGCCATTGTACTGGTTCCGGAGATTTCCCTGACGCCACAGATCATTGACCGGTTTTCCGGTGTATTCGGAGAGGAACAGATCGCAGTTCTGCATTCGAAACTGACCCGGCTGAAGCTCTACGAGCAGTGGCAGCGGATCCGGTCAGGGCAGGTAAAGATCGTGATCGGAGCACGGTCCGCCATTTTTGCGCCAATGGAGCATCTGGGGCTGATCGTAATCGACGAGGAGCACGAGGCGACTTACAAGTCGGACGCTACACCTAAGTACGATACGACGGAGGTCGCCATCAAAAGGCTTTCTGACAAGGACCATAAGGGCGTGCTCGTCCTCGGAAGCGCCACGCCGTCGATCGCCACCTACAGCAGGGGCAGGGAGGGGATTTACCGGATCCTCTCCATGAAAAAGCGATACAACGAGATCGATCTGCCCGAAGTGACTGTGGTCGACATGCGTGAGCAGCTGCGCGGAGGCAACCGGTCCATGATCAGCGATCCGCTGCTTTCGCAGATGCGGAGCCAGCTTGCTGAGGGCAGGCAGGTGATGCTTCTGCAGAACCGGCGGGGCTACTCGACCTTTGTCTCCTGCAGGTCGTGCGGGCATGTCGCGGTGTGTCCGGAATGCGGGCTTTCACTGACCTACCACCGCAAAGAGCAAAAGCTGAGCTGCCACTACTGCGGATACTCCAGGGACATCCCGTCCGAATGTCCGGAGTGCGGCAGCCGGTACATCAGATACTTCGGCAGCGGCACAGAGAAGATTCAGGAGACGGTGGAAGAACTTCTGCCGGATTATCAGGCCGACAGGATCGATCTGGACTCCGTCAGCAGGAAGGGCGAGCTCACAAAGAGACTTCGGGCCTTCGGCAAGGGGCAGACCCGGATCCTGATCGGAACGCAGATGATCGCCAAGGGTCTGGATTTCAAGAACGTCGGCCTGGTCGGGATTATTTCCGCGGACCAGTCCCTGAACATACCGGATTACCGTTCTCCGGAGCGGGCTTTCCAGCTGATCACGCAGGCGGCCGGCCGCGCAGGCCGGGGCGAGGTCAAGGGGAAGGTGATCATTCAGACCTATAACCCGGAGCATTATGCGATCGGGTTTTCCGCAAGGCAGGACTATGAAGGCTTCTTCCGGGAAGAAATGGCCTTTCGCAGGCTGATGAACTACCCGCCGCTGTGCGACATGATCCAGGTGCTGTTTACCGCCGGGACTCAGGAGGAGGCGGACGGCGGAGCACAGAGCTGGTACGTGCGCCTGCGGGAGCATATGAGCGAAGAGGACCGACGTAACGTGCTCCCTCCGCAGCAGGCCTACCTGGGCAGGATCCGGGACGTTTACCGGTTCTCGATGGTGATCCGGTGCCCGAAGGGAAAACGAAATGACTATTCACTGATGCTCCGCAGGCTGAAGGAAGAAGACGTTCGCAGCAGGGCAGGCTATCTGGCTGTTGTGGACATCAATCCATACAGCTTCGCGTGAGCGGCATCAGATATCTCAGATAATGGAGGAAACTATGGCTTTAAGAACGATCGTGACAGAAGGAGATCCGATTCTCCGCAAAAAATGCAGAACTGTGGATGAGGTGACGGACCGGATTCGAATGATCCTCGATGATATGGTGGATACCATGCGGGAAGCGGATGGCGTGGGACTTGCTGCGCCGCAGGTGGGCATCATGCGCCGGATGTTCGTCGCCGAACCGGAACCGGACGAACTCTATTACTTCGTGAACCCGGAGATCATCAGTGAGGAAGGCGAAGAAGAAGGGGACGAAGGATGTCTTTCCGTACCTGAGATGGTCGGTACCGTCGTCCGCCCGGCAAAGATTACGATCACGGGTCTGGACAGAGACGGGAAAAGGCAGGAATACACGTTTGAGGGCTTCCGCGCCAGAGTCATGTGCCACGAAGCGGACCATCTGGACGGGATCCTGTATCCTGACAAGGCGGAGAAGATGTATCACGTGGAGCAGCAGCCCGAGCAGGAGGAAGAATAAGAACCATGAAGATCGTCTATATGGGGACCCCGGATTTTGCGGTGCCGGCACTGCGGGCGCTGCATGATGCGGGCCATGAAATCGCCGGGGTCGTGACACGCCCGGACGCCAAGTCAAACCGCGGCAAGAAGATTCACTTTTCTCCGATCAAGGAGACCGCGCTTGCGCTGGGACTTCCGGTCCTGCAGCCGCAGAAACTGAAGGGAAACGAGGAATTTCTGGAGCAGCTTGCCGGGATCGCTCCGGATGTGATCATCGTGGCGGCATACGGAAGGATCCTCCCGAAGCAGATCCTGGAGCTTCCGAAGAGGGGCTGCCTGAATATCCATGGATCGCTTCTGCCGAGATTTCGCGGGGCTGCGCCGATCCAGGCGGCCGTGCTTGCAGGGGATGAGATCACAGGCGTTACGATCATGCAGATGGAAGAGGGCCTGGACACCGGAGACATGCTCCTGAAGGCGAGCACTCCTGTCGATGGGAAAAACTGCGGCCAGCTGCACGAGGAACTGGCGCAGATGGGCGCTGAGCTGGTGGTGGAAGCCTTGCAGAGGCTCGACGAGCTGCAGCCGGAAAGGCAGGATGACGCCCTGGCGACCTACGCGCCGATGATATCGAAAAAAGACGGGCTGGTGGACTTTACGAAGAGCCCGGAGCAGATCGAATGTCAGATGCGCGCCTTTGATCCCTGGCCGGGGACCTATACGTACCTGGGAGAAACGATGATGAAGTTCTGGCAGGGCTATGCGCTGGAAGAAGAAACGGACCTGAAGCCGGGCACGGTGCTGCGCACCGGTCCGGAGGGAATCGATATCGCTGCGGGAGGCCGCATTCTTCGCGTCAGCGAGCTGCAGATGCCGGGAAAGAGACGGACCCCCGCAGGGGAATATTTAAAGGGCAATTCCATTGAAATCGGTACGGTTTTAGGATAGAATATGCTGGAGAAGATGGAACATTAAGAACATTGCTTGGTCAAAGGGAGTTAAACGCATGGATATCAACAGAAAAACAGCTTATAACACACTGCTGGACGTCGAGTCCAAGAAGGCTTATTCCAATCTGGCCCTGAATCACCAGATCAGAGTCAGCAAACCTAGTTCTCCTGCTTTTGTGAGAGAACTGGTGTACGGCGTGCTGGAGCGCAAGCTCACGCTGGATTACTATCTGGATCAGCTGGTGAGTGAAGGCATCGACAGCCTTAAGAAGCAGGAACTGACGATCCTGAGGATGGGAATCTACCAGCTCGGATACATGGATTCGGTTCCGGAATATGCCGGCGTCAGCGAGAGCGTTTCGCTTGCGAAGAAATACTGCAAGAGCAAGGCAGGACTGGTCAATGGCGTTCTGCGGGAATACCTCAACCGCCGGATTCGGATGCGCCTGCCCGACCGCAACGAAGACGAGATCAGATATCTGTCGATCAAATACTCCTATGCACCATGGATCATAGAGAAGTGGCTTAAATACTACAAGATGGATTTCGTTGAGCAGCTGCTGGAAGCGGGCAACCAGCGCCCGCCGATGACCATCCGGCTGAACTGGCTGAAGATCATCAAGAAGGATCTGATCGAGCAGCTTGAGGACAGAGGATACGAAGTCGAAGAGGGAAAGATCTGCCAGAATGCGCTGATCGTGAAGGGAAGCAGGCTGCTGGAGACAGACCACTATAAGCTGGGCCTGTTCACTCCGCAGGATGAGAGTTCCATGCTGGTCGCGGAGAAACTGAATCCGCAGCACGGAGAGCTGATCGTAGATGTCTGCGCGGCTCCGGGCGGCAAGACCACGGCGATCGCCGAGAGAATGAACAATACAGGCAGGATCATCGCCGGTGATATTTACAGGAGAAGACTGGATCAGGTGGACCGGGAGGCGAAGCGCCTCGGGATCCTCAACATCGAGACCCAGGCCTGGGATGCGACGCGTGTGGACTCGTCGCTGGTAGAGAAGGCCGACCGCGTTCTGGTCGATGCGCCATGTTCCGGACTCGGCGTGGTAAGACGCAAGCCTGAAATCAAATACAAGGAACAGACAGCGGAGATCGAGCTTCTGCCGAAGAAGCAGCTGGCGATTCTTTCCGCATCTTCAGAATATGTCAAACCGAACGGAACTCTGGTCTACAGCACCTGTACGATCAATCCCGAAGAGAACGAGAAGGTCGTCAATGAGTTCCTGAAGAGATATCCATGGTTCCGCAAGGAAGAGCGTACGCTGCTGCTTCCGAATGTCAACGGAACCGACGGCTTCTTTATCTGCGTGATGAAGCGCCTGGGGCTGTATGATTAGAGAATAAGGTGGGTTTATGGTTCAGATTGGATTCAAGAGCAACAAGGGAATCGTCCGAAAAAATAACGAAGACGCCTGTTTCGTCATTCCCGGCAGCGATGTTTACATCGTTGCCGATGGCGTTGGGGGGAACAATTCCGGAGAGGTCGCAAGCCGGACAGCGGTTGAGAATATCGCCGGCTTTGTGAACGACAATGACATCCGGGCGAACGTAACTGCAGAGGAGATTTTCGGATTTATCACAGAGGCGATCGCATGCGCGAATACCGCCATCTATACAATGGGCACCGGACAGGCCAGGTACAAGGGAATGGCAACAACCGTTGTCATGGCGTATATCTACCGCGGAGAAGCGTATATTGCCAATGTGGGGGACAGCAGAGCCTACCTGTACAGGGACGGCGAGATCCGGAGAATCACCAAGGATCACACCTACGTCAATGAACTGATCGACAAGGGTGTGATCACAGAGGATGAGGCCGAGGTACACCGGCAGAAGAACGTCATTACGAGAGCGCTCGGCGCGGAGCCGAATGTGCAGCCGGATTTCTATAAGCTGCCGCTGCATAGCGACGACGTGCTTTTGCTCTGTACGGACGGACTGTACGGGGAGGTTGGAGAAGCGAAGATGACGCAGATCCTGGCAGAAGAAAGAAATATGAACGACACATGCGCTGATCTTGTAGACGCGGCGCTCCAGTCCGGCGGACGGGATAACATCACAGTCGTGTGTGTCAGAATATAGGTAACTGGAGGGAAACATGAGCAAGGTACTGGCAGGAAGATACGAACTGCTCGAACGGATCGGCGAAGGCGGTATGTCGGTCGTCTACAAGGCGAAGGATAAGTTGCTGAACCGGTTCGTCGCAATCAAGATCCTGAAACCCGAGTTTATCGGAGACCATAAATTCATCGATAGTTTTCGCAGAGAATCACAGGCTGCAGCAAGCATGTCGCACCCGAACATCGTGAACATCTACGATGTCGGTAAAGAAGGCAATATCCACTATATCGTAATGGAACTGATCGAGGGACGCGCTCTGTCGGACGTCATCAAGGAACAGGGGCCGATGCCCTATCCGAAGGTGATCGCCATCTCAAAGCAGATCGCGGCAGCGCTCTCGTTCGCGCATAAGAACCACATCATACACAGAGATGTCAAGCCGCACAATATCATGATGACGCCGAACGGCACAGCGAAGATTACTGACTTCGGAATCGCCAAGGCGGTGAATGCGGCAACCATCGTAGACAGCACAGACGGGATCATCGGATCCGTGCACTATTTTTCTCCGGAGCAGGCCAGAGGCGGCTATGTGGATGAGAAATCCGACATTTACTCCCTTGGTATCGTCATGTACGAGATGCTGACCGGCAATGTCCCGTTTGACGGAGACAACCCGGTCAATATTGCGCTCATGCATATCAACGGGGATATGACGCCGCCATCGGAATTGGTATCCGGAATTCCTCCCGCACTGGAGCACATCGTGATGAAATGTACCGACAAGTATCCGGTCAACCGATATGCTTCCGCGGATGAACTGATCGAAGCGCTGAACAATCTTGAGTTCATCGGCAGTGTAGTCGGCAACTCCGTTCTGATGGGACAGGAACAAAGGCAGAGGCCCGCAGAACCGATTGCCAGGACGGATTATAACGACGGCGAACCCGAGGAAGAGAAGCCGCGCAGGGAGAAGAAGCAGGGCTCCGGCAAGAAAAAGCCCATCATCATCGTATCCTGCATCGTAGCGGCCCTGGTCATCGCTCTGGGGATCTGCTTTGCCCTCGGCGTATTCGGCAGCAAGGAGATCGAGGCCCCGGACTTTACCGGGCTGACGGTGACGGAAGCCGAGGAAGCCGCTCAGAAACTGGAGGTCAAGATCAAAGAGGGCGACCCGGTCTCAAGCGATGATGTAGAGCCCGGCAAGATCGTCCGCCAGGATCCGGAGCCGGGAACGACCATTAAAACGAAGAGTACCGTGACGGTATTTGTCAGCAGCGGACCGGGAGACGAAGAGGTCCCGGACGTAGTCGGACAGGATGAAGAAGACGCACGTGAGACAATCGAATCCGCCGGATTTGAATGCAATGTGACAACACAGGCAAGTGAGAAGAGTGCGGGAACCATCATCAGCCAGGATCCTTCCGGAGGTTCAAAGGCAGAGAAGGGGTCGACCGTCAACCTGGTTGCAAGCGACGGATCTCTTTCGCGCTCGACCATGCCGTACCTGAAGGGGAAGACGCTGTCAGAGGCCCAGGATGCGCTCGCTAACGCAGACCTGAAGCTCGGTAATGTCGATTATGCATGGAGCGACACCTACGCAGAGGGTGAAGTCATGTGGCAGCAATACGATGCAGACTCTAAGCTGGACAAGCATACATCCGTCAATCTGCAGGTCAGCAAGGGACCGAAACCGACACAGGCGACGACGGAGGCAACGACCGCAACGAAGGCAACGACCGAAACCGTGCCGACGGAACCGTCGACTGAAGAAGAAGAAGAGATTGAGCCCACGGAACAGGAAGACTGATGCTTGGACAGATCATGAAAGGAATCGCCGGATTTTATTA
>JAZNNY010000107.1:0-14317 GCA_045580505.1 Lentihominibacter sp. | reverse complement strand
GAATTCTGGGGATTCCAGGCTGGTTGGTGGAGAACGATCTCCATCTACATTGATAATACTTCCTATGTCATCCTGGCCGGTGGCTATGCGGCGACCGTCTGGGATATGGGCATCGGCGGTGAGTTCGCGCTGAAGTTCTGTATGATCGCAGTCTTCACGCTGATCAACATCCGCGGCGTCAAGGATGTCGGCTGGGTCAGCACGGCTCTGTCGATCTTCGTTATGGTCGCGTTCGGCGTCGTTGCGCTCTGCGGTTTCCTAAACTGGGGCGGCGATGCTACGACAGCAGAAACCGTTTCCTTCCAGATGACGCCGGAACCGGCGGAGGGCATCAGCGATTGGTTCTTCTACATCGCCGGCGGTATCTCGATCGGTATGTGGATGTACTCCGGATATGAGTCCATGTCCACCATTGCGGGCGAGGTTTCCAACCCGCAGGTCATCCCTAAGGGAACGCTGATCACCATTCCGCTGATCATGGCGGTCTACATTCTGCCGACCACGGCGGGCCTCGGCTCCCTCGGTCAGTGGGACAACTGGGGCACGGAGCCCGGCACTGTCGGATACGCGGATGTCGTATCGCACTTCTGGGGACCCATCTGGGGCATCATCTTCGTAATCGTTGCGATCCTGGCCCAGTGTTCGATCTACAATACGTATATTGCGTCCGGATCCAGAGGATTCTTTGCCCTGGCGGATGATAATCTGACACCGAAGGTCATGGTCAAGGTCGACAAGAAGTTCGGCGTACCGTATGTGGCAGTTCTGTCCGTCGGTATCTTCAACCTGATCTTCTGCATGTTCCCGTTCGGATTCATCATCGTTCTGGATGTAGCTCTGCTGCTGTCATCCTACGTCATGGTCTACATTTCCGAGCTGATCCTCCGCAAGAGGATCCCGAAGGAAGAGTACACCTTCCGGATTCCGGGCGGAGACGGCCTGCTGAAGGTGATCTGCATCGTACCGATCATCGTTGCGATCTTCGCCTTCTTCGTCAACGGTTCCGACTACTATGCCGGCGGCATGGTGGGTATTCTGACCGGTCCGGTCCTCTACTTCATCTGGAGACGGATGTACGGAGGCCTGTCAAAGAAGGATCCGGAGAATTTCGTGAACAACCCGAGAACCGGGCTTGCGGTGGGCGATACCCGCAGGATTTCCTTCCTGCTCCTCATCGTCACCATCATGAACGTCTTCGCGCTGATCTTCGAGCCCTGGTATGAGGGCTGGGGCACAGAGGATGCCTGGGAGTCCGGCGATTACTTCGACGGAATTCTGGAAGCGATGAGCGTCGATACCATCGTCTGGATCATCAGAGTCGTCCTGTGGGCGATGACCATCGTCTGCGCGATCGCCTGCATCGTACTCTATCTGCTCTCCAAGAAGATCGAACCTTCGGTCGAGGAGTGCAGGGCAGCCTTTAAGAAGAGCTGCGACGCCATCTCGGCTAAGCACAATCAGGAACTGTCTGAGATGCTCGAAGGGGAAGCGGCTGCAGAGGCTGCAGGAACTGATCAGGGCTGATGGATATGAAATAGTTAATAATAGAGGGACTGTTGCCTGGTGCGACAGTCCTTTTTTATTTGTGCAGGCGGCTGGCGGGGCAGTGCCCTCGCTCGGTCCTCGCGGCGGGCAGCTTCATCCTCCTCTCTCACGGTTCGCCGGTAAGTTCGTCGGAACCACCCGACGAACTAACCGCGGCTCCTTCGCTCGCGCCGTCGGTGAACCTGATCCGCCTCTGCGGATTCCGCTCCGGCACTGCCCCGCCGTCCATCACATGAGAAAACGGCAATGCAGCAGAACAACCTTGCGAATTTCTTTGCCGTATGCAAAAGTGCATATATTGTATTTCCTTTCGTACTTGATTCTGCCCTGCCTTTGCGAGTATAATAACGAGTAACGATGTTTTCTCGTTTAAGCTATATTATTATTAGGAGGATTATAGGAGGATTAAATGAGCACAACAATACTATTCCTTGTTTTTTTCCCGATGATAATTGCCTTCATTCTGCTAGCGGCGAAAACTGACAAGGCCAGAGATATGATCGTTTACGTCTCAACAGCGATTATCGCTGCGGCGGCGATCGTATGCGCCTTCCAGTATTTCCCATCCAGCGGCGAATTCTTCTCCTTTGACGGAGAGATCGTTGGATATGTGATGATGGCGATCGAAGCAGGGCTTGCGATCTATATCATCTGCACAGGTATCAAGCACAAGAAATACCTGGCATCACTGCTGGCTATCGTTCAGACCCCGATTATGATCTGGTTTGAACTGAAGCATGGTCATGGGATCGAAGTACAGTACAATATGTACATCGATAAGCTTTCGGTCATCATGATTCTGATCATCGGCATCATCGGCAGCCTGATCTGCGTTTACGCGCTGGGCTACATGAAAGATTTTCAGCATCACCACGAGGGTGAGAAGGACAGAAGACCCTGGTTCTTCTTCGTTATGTTCCTGTTCCTGGGAGCAATGGTAGGACTGGTCACATCCAACAACATGATCTGGATGTACTTCTTCTGGGAGATCACTTCCCTGTCTTCCTTCTGGCTGATCGGTTACACCAGAACCGAAGAGGCGATCAACAACTCGTTCAGAGCTCTGATCATGAACCTGCTCGGCGGACTCGGCTTCGTCGTTGGTATCGTTATCCTGGGCATCGTCTTCGGTACGGTTGAACTCAGCACCATGCTGGTTTACGGAACAATCTACGGCGATCTGGTTGCGATCCCGGCTGCGTTCTTCGCATTCGCTGGTATCACCAAGGCAGCGCAGATGCCGTTCAACAGCTGGCTGCTCGGCGCTATGGTAGCACCGACGCCGACATCCGCATTACTCCACTCATCAACCATGGTTAAGGCCGGTGTCTTCATGATCATCAAGCTGGCTCCGGTACTCGGCATCTCCAACTTCGCCGGTATCATGGTCATGATGGTCGGCGGCATCACCTTCCTGTTCGCGTCCTGCGCGGCGATTTCCCAGAACAACGCGAAGAGAGTACTGGCTTACTCCACGATCGCGAACCTGGGCCTGATCGTTGCCTGCGGCGGCGTTGGAACAGCGGAAGCTGTATGGGCCGGCGTAATGCTGATCATCTTCCACGCAATCACCAAGTCTCTGCTGTTCCTCTGCGTAGGTACTGCAGAACACCATATCGGAAGCAGAATGATCGAAGATATGGACGGACTGTTCGTCAGAATGCCGAGACTCGCTATGTGCATGATCATCGGTATCGCGGGCATGTTCCTGGCTCCGTTCGGAATGCTGATCTCCAAGTGGGCGACCATGACATCCTTCGTGGATTCCGGCAACTTCCTGCTGGTCGGCATCATCTGCTTCGGCAGTGCGGTAACAGCCTTCTACTGGGTCAAGTGGCTCGGCAAGCTGTCCGCAGTCGTTGCGAATGAGCAAAGCATCGAATTCGATGTCCACAAGTCTGAGACATTCGTACACATCACACTGACCGTGCTGACGATTATCGTCTGCCTGATCTTCCCGCTGATCTCCACTTACGCGCTGGTTCCGTATCTGGAAGGTGCGTTCGGCGGCGTTGCAGCAGGAATCCTGTCTTCCAGCAACATGATCATCATGGTCATCATGCTGGCAGTACTCGTCCTTCTGGCAGCCATGTTCTTCGGCAAGTCCAAGAAGGAACAGGTGCCGATTTACCTGGCTGGTGTTAACACCGGTGACAACAGAACCTACTACGGCTCCATGCAGAAGGAAGTCGAGTTCTCTCTGAGAAACTGGCACATGGAGAGCATCTTCGGTGAGCACAGAATGAACGTCGTCGGCGACATCCTGTCCATCGCTATGCTGGTCATCGGCATCGGCTATGTTATTGCAACTCTGGTTAGTCTGTTAGGAGGTGTGGCATAATGGTAGTAAGAATTGTTGCAGTCATTGCATACCTTGTCCTCGCACCGATCATCGGATGCATCCTGGCAGGACTGGACAGAAAAATGTCCGCAAGAATGCAGCGGAGAGTAGGACCTCCGATCCTGCAGCCATATTATGATGTACGTAAGCTGTTTGAGAAGGAGAAGCAGGCTCCGACGAGATTTCAGGATTTCTATATCATTGCATATCTGGTTTTCCTGATCGGCGCGGGCGCGATCTTCTTCGGCGGCGGCGACCTGCTGCTGGTCATCTTCACAGAGACCATCGGCGCGGTCTTCCTCATCATCGCGGCATATTCTTCCAACTCCCCGTACGCGGAAGTCGGTGCAGAACGTGAACTGCTGCAGATGATGGCGTATGAGCCAATGATGCTGCTGACAGCCATCGGCTTCTATATGTACCACGGAAGCTTCACTGTAAATGATCTGGTCAGTGCCGACAACATGGCATTCCTGCCGATGATCGGTATCTTCTTCGGATTCATTTACATCCTGACGATCAAATTCAGAAAATCCCCGTTCGACCTGTCCATGTCCCACCATGCGCACCAGGAACTGGTCAGAGGTGTGACGACAGAGTTCGTCGGAAGAACCATGGGCTGGATCGAGATCTCTCACTGGTTTGAGAACATCTTCATCCTGGGCTTCATATTCCTGTTCTTCTGCAACGGAACCGTCTGGGGTTATGTCATCGGTGCTGCTGTCTGCATCCTGGCATATTTCGTAGAAGTACTCATCGACAACTGCTTCGCAAGAATGAAGTGGCAGTTCGCGTTCAAATCCGCATGGATCGTCGCGATCGTTCTGGGCGTTGTCAATGTATTCGTACTGCAGTTAATGTTTTAAGGAGGTGTAGAAATGTCATATATTGCTAAGTCACCTTGGGTCGTACATTATGACGGTTCGAGCTGTAACGGATGCGACATCGAAGTTCTGGCATGTCTCACTCCTATGTACGACGTAGAAAGATTCGGTATCATCAATACCGGTAACCCGAAGCATGCGGACGTATTCCTCGTCACAGGTTCTGTCAACGAGCAGAACAAGGACGTAGTCAAGCAGATCTACGACCAGATGCCGGAACCGAAGGTCGTTGTGGCCGTTGGTATCTGTGCCTGCACAGGCGGCGTCTTCAGAGATGCTTACAACATCCTGGGCGGCGTAGACTCCGTCATTCCGGTAGACTGCTATGTTCCGGGATGCGCAGCACGTCCGGAAGCCATCATCGACGGCGTTGTCAAGGGCCTCGGCGTTCTGGCGCAGAAGCGTGAAGCGATGCTGAGAGGCGAGCTCCCTGCAAAGGCAGAGCCGGCCGCAGAAGAGGCTCCCGCTGAGGAAGCACCGGCTGAGGCTGAGGAAGTAACGAAAGAAGGAGGGGAAGAGTAATGGAATATGTACATGTAGAACAGAATTTCGAAATGGTCGAACCTTCTCAGATTTACTCCAAGGCTGCTGATATGAAGGCCGGCGGTTACCGCCTCGGACAGATGTGCGGCGTGGTTCTGGACGATGATACATATGAGATCATCTATACATTCGATAAGGATCATCAGCTGTACAACCTGAAAGTAGATCTGCCAATTGAAGGCGCTGAGCTCGAGAGCATCACCCCGATCATCTGGCCCGCATTCATCTATGAGAATGAGATCCATGACCTGTTCGGCGTGAAGTTCAACCACAGCGCACTGGATTACGGCGGCACCTTCTTCAAGGTTGCGGAGCCGACTCCATGGAAGCCGAAGAAGTAAGAAGGAAGGGAAGGTAATAAAATGGCAAAAAGAACAATCATTCCTTTCGGACCACAGCATCCAGTGCTTCCTGAACCGATTCATCTCGACCTGGTTTGTGAAGACGAAACAGTCGTAGAAGCGATCCCCTCCATTGGATACATCCATAGAGGACTGGAGAAGCTCTGTGAGAAGAAAGATTATAATCAGATGGTATATGTCATCGAGCGTATCTGCGGCATCTGCAGCTTTGGCCACGGCTGGGGCGCATGCGCGGCGATCGAAGGCGTTATGAATGTAGAAGTTCCGGAGAGAGCGGAATACCTGAGAACGATCCTGCACGAGCTGGGAAGAATCCACTCCCACCTGCTGTGGCTGGGTCTGCTGGCAGACGGATTCGGATTCGAATCCCTGTTCAACCACTGCTGGAGAATCAGAGAATCCGTACTGGACCTGTTTGAGAAGAATACCGGCGGCAGAGTCGTATTCTCCATCTGCAAGGTCGGCGGAATGAGAAAAGACATCAGCGATGAGAACCTGAAGGAAATGGTCGAGGTTCTGAACGGCATCAAGAAAGAGACAAAGGAACTGACCGATGTCTTCATGAACGATATGTCCGTCAAGAACAGACTGGTTGGGATCGGTTACCTGTCCAAGGAAGACGCAATCGAGCTCTGCGCTGTCGGCCCGATGGCAAGAGCATCCGGCGTTGCCCAGGATATGAGACTGACCAACAACCACGGCGTATACGACAAGCTGGGATTCGAGCCTTGCGTTGAGACTGCCGGCGACAGCTATGCGAGATGCGTTGTCAGAATCAGAGAGGTCTTCCAGTCGATCGAACTGATCGAGAAGGCCGTTGGCATGATTCCGGACGGACCGGTCGCTGTCAATGTCAAGGGTAATGTTGAAGACGGAGCGGAGTTCATCACCAGAATGGAACAGCCGCGTGGCGAAGCTTACTACTATGCGAGAGGCGCCGGCTCCAAGTTCCTGAAGAGAATGCGTGTCAGAACACCGACCAACATGAACATTCCTGCAATGGTTAAAACTCTGGCCGGATGCGACCTGGCTGACGTACCGATGCTGGTACTCACCATCGACCCGTGCATCAGCTGTACAGAAAGGTAGGTGCGAAATGGGAGTATTTTCACTCGGTAAAGTAGTCGTAGGAAGCTTATTCAAGAAACCGTCCACACTGATGTATCCTGTCATTCCGAGAGAATGGGAGGAGAGGACCCGTGGCGCCGTTGCCATCAACGTTGACGGATGCGTCCTGTGCGGAGCATGCGCCAGAGCATGCCCGACCAATGCGATCGAGGTAGACCGCAAGGCGTCCACATGGACGATTGAGAGAATGGCCTGCGTTCAGTGCAGAGGCTGCGTAGACAACTGCCCGCCGAAATGCCTGGACATGGATCAGAAATATACGGAGCCTGGCGGCGAGAAGATCTTCGACAAGTTCGAGATCCCGCCTAAAAAGAAGGCTCCGAAGAAGGACGCTCCTGCTAAGAAGGAAGCTCCTGCTAAGGAAGAAGCCAAGGCTCCTGCTAAAGAAGCTCCTGCTAAAGAAGCTCCGAAGGCAGAGGAGGCTCCGGCCAAGGAAGCTGCGCCTGCAGTAGCTGCTGCTGCAGCTCCGGCTGAAGGCGGACTGCAGTGCGACGTAGAATCCTGCGTATTCTGCGGTGCCTGCGCAGAAGCCTGCCCGGTCAGCGCGATCAAGGTCGAGGATTCCACCTGGGAAGTCGATAAGGACACCTGCATCGAGTGCGGCGCCTGCATCGACCAGTGCCCGGCAAGCTGTCTCTCCATGGCACAGGCCGGCGAAGCTGCTCCGGCAGAGGCTGCAGCAGAAGAGCCTAAGGCTGAGGCTAAGGAAGCTCCGGCCAAGGAAGAAGCTGCTCCGGCAGAGGAAGCCAAGGAAGAGCCTGCCAAGGCAGATCCGAAACTCGAAGGTTACCTGGCTGAGGTCAAGGAAGCCCTTACTAAGGAATTCGGTCTCTCCGCAGACGATGCGGCAGTGAAGCTGGATGCGTCCGGCCTGGCTGACCAGCTGAAGGCATTCCCGTACATGATGAACAAGGCTGCTAAAGAAACAGCTGAGAGAATCAAGTAAGGAATAAAACGTGCTCATTAGGAACTGTTGTATTGAATGTGAGTTTGGTGCAGCAGTTCCTTTTTCATTTTGATAGAAATACTGATTCATTGGTGTTTTTATCAATCGGTGACATGATATTTTGATACATTCCATAGGAAAACATTGAATATGGAAATCAGGACTTCAGATGTGCTCTCATGGATGATCGTCTGATGTGAATGTTGGAACTTCGGTCCTGCCTTTACATGAAACAGGGAAAAGATCAAGTACAGACGTGATTGGCTTTTGATAAAACCGAGAATAGTATATGATTTGTATCAAAAAACACCGAAGGGTCTTGAGAATAATAAGAAATATTCAGCCTTTGTGGAAATGGATCCATTTGCCCGCAGGACGTTTCGAGTCTGCTGCCGAATCAGCCTCATCCGGAAGCAATCGAATCATAAATTAGTCCTTGACGTCCACGGGGCGCTAAGATATAATAATTGAGCGACTTTATGAATATAACGAAACAAGAGCAGGGACTGCTCTTGGTTTTGAGTTAGAACGGAGGACAGAAATATGAGAGTTAAGGTAACACTGGCATGTACCGAATGCAAGCAGAGAAACTACAACACGATCAAGAATAAGAAGAACGATCCTGATCGTATTGAGATGAACAAGTATTGCCCGTTCTGCAGAAAGCACACGGCACATAAGGAAACCAAGTAGGGAGACGGGAGAGCATGGCTAAGAATTCGAACAGACTGCCGGCAAACGAAGCAGCTGGTAATGGGAAAAAGGCCAAGAAGAAGACCTCCGCAGTAGCGATGGCTGAGAAGAGAGCGAACCAGCGCAAGAACCAGCCGAAGCAGAAGCGGGAAAAGGGACGCATGAAGGAATACTTCAAGGGCGTCAAGCTTGAGATGAAGAAGGTCGTCTGGCCGACCAGAAATGAACTGGGATCCTTTACAGCGGTCGTACTTGCTACCTGTGCAGCGTTTGCTCTGTTATTCTGGGGGCTCGACTCAGGTGTGCTGGCTGCCATCAAGGCGATCTGCTTTTAATTAATGATCAGCGGGAGTTGGCAATAACATGAGTGAAGAAATCAAAGAAACCAGGAAACTGAACCTCGATGAGCTGGAGGGCCTGCGTGGAGACGGAGAAGCTAAGTGGTACGTCGTCCACACCTATTCCGGCCATGAGAACAAGGTTAAGGTAAACATAGAGAAACTCGTCGAGAACAGAGGCATGCAGGACCTGGTCCTGGAGGTCATCGTTCCGACGGAAGACATCGTGGAGATGAAGGACGGACAGAGGAAGATCCGCACGAAGAAGATGTTCCCGGGCTATGTCCTCGTGAAGATGATCGTTACCAATGAATCATGGTATCTGGTCAGAAACACGCAGGGCGTCACCGGATTCGTCGGACACGGCTCTGACCCGGTGCCTCTTACGCTGGAAGAAGTCCGCAGAATGGGCATCGAGAAGATCTACATCGATCTGGACATCCATATCGGAGATACCGTCAAGGTCATCAATGGTCCGTTCGAGAACTTCATGGGTGTTGTTGAGGAAGTCAACATGGAGAAGCAGACGCTGCGTGCGCGCGTTTCCATGTTCGGACGTGACACACCGGTAGAACTGGACTTTGCGCAGGTCGATAAGTTAGACTGAGAGACCTAGCCCGGTTTCAGCGATGAAACCGATGGCAGGTCCTCTGTCAGAAGTGCAGGGGCTTTGCACCGTGGCACTTCACGACTAAGAGACTTTGCGTGAATCCGTATCTATATATAATAATTGAAGAAAGGAGGACACTTAATGGCTAAGAAGATTGCAGGATACATCAAACTGCAGATTCCGGCAGGACAGGCGAATCCGGCACCACCGGTTGGACCGGCTCTGGGTCAGCACGGCGTTAACATTATGGACTTCTGTAAGCAGTTCAACGCTAAGACACAGGATCAGCCTGGCATGATCATCCCTGTAGTGATCACCGTTTATGCGGATCACAGCTTCTCATTCATCACCAAGACACCGCCTGCAGCAGTACTGCTGAAGAAGGCAGCTGGTCTGGATTCAGCATCCGGCGAACCGAACAAGACCAAGGTCGCTACGCTGAGCCGCGCACAGGCAGAAGAGATCGCCAAGATCAAGATGCCTGACCTGAACGCAGGCAGCATCGAAGCTGCAACCGAGATGATCAAGGGAACAGCGAGAAGCATGGGAATCGTTATCGAAGACTAAACGAAAGTGGGAGACCGGGAATCGGCGGCAGCCCTGCGCAGACGCGATAGCTGCCGGACGAGGAGTCGCTAATACCACAGAAAGGAATCTGAAATGCCTAAGAGAGGTAAGAATTACAAGGACTCCCTGAAAGAGTTCGACAAAGCACAGCAGTATGAAGTCGATGAGGCTATGGAGATCGTCACCAAGACAGCTAAGGCCAAGTTCGACGAAACCATCGAAGCTCACTTCAAGATGGGCGTAGACGGAAGACACGCAGATCAGCAGATCAGAGGCGCGATCGTTCTTCCGCACGGCACAGGCAACACCAAGAGAGTCCTGGTATTTGCCAAGGGACCGAAGGCAACCGAAGCTGAAGAAGCTGGTGCTGATTACGTCGGTGCTGAGGAAATGGCTGAGAAGATCCAGAAAGAAGGCTGGTTCGAATTCGACGCTGTTATCGCTACCCCGGACATGATGAGCGTAGTCGGTCGTCTGGGAAGACTGCTCGGACCTAAGGGTCTGATGCCAAACCCGAAGTCCGGCACAGTCACCATGGATGTCGCTAAGGCAATCCAGGAAACCAAGGCTGGTAAGGTCGAGTATCGTCTCGACAAGACCAACATCATTCACACTCCGATCGGCAAGGCTTCCTTCGGTAAGGAGAAGCTGGCTGAGAACTTCAATGCACTGGCACAGGCCATCATCAAGGCGAAGCCGGCAGCAGCGAAGGGACAGTACATGAGAAGCGTTGTTGTTGCTTCCACCATGGGCCCCGGAGTCAAGATCAACCCGCAGAGAATCGTCCAGGCATAAGGAAGATCCGGGAAGATCAAACACGGAATTGCATATAATCTCCGTAGACAGCAGGCGGCGGAGCCGCGGAGCGGGAAAGCCTTAATCTCCTGCCGAGGTACAATGTAAATAGATTGTAACCTCGCTGCGATAAAATAATCTCGGCGAGGTTTTCCATACTGGTATTTACAGAGTACCATTCATGTAAAGGCAGGCCTGCCTTTACATAAAAAATCTATGAAAGGAGAAACGCATAGAATGAAAGAAGCTTACGTACAGAAGCAGGCTATCATCGACGAAATCAAAGATAAATTCGAAAGAGCCCAGAGCGCTGTCGTCATCGATTACATGGGAATCACCGTCGAGCAGGCGGATGCCATGAGAAAGAAGCTCCGTGAAGCGGATGTAGATTACACCGTTTACAAGAACACGCTCGTTAAGAGAGCAATCGACGGAACCGACTATGAGAAGATGGCAGAGGTTCTGGAAGGACCGAGCGCATTCGCATTCAGCTATGAAGACGCGACAGCACCGGCAAGAGTACTGAACGAGTCCATCAAGGAATTCAAGAAAATGGAGTTCAAGGGCGGATTCGTCGAGGGCGAATACTACGACGCAGAAGGAATCACACAGATCGCTTCCATCCCGTCCAGAGATGTCCTCATTTCCAAGTTCATGGGAAGCATCCAGTCACCGATCGCGAACTTCGCGAGAGTGGTCAAGCAGATCGCAGAACAGAAGGAAGAAGCATAAGAAGCTTTGTTAAAACGAATATTACGAAAAGGAGAAAATACAAATGGATAAGAATCAAATCATCGAAGCCATCAAAGAGATGTCCGTACTGGAACTGAACGAGCTGGTTAAGGCTTGTGAAGAAGAATTTGGCGTAAGCGCAGCAGCAGGTGTTGCAGTCGTAGCAGCAGGCGGCGAGGCAGCAGCAGCAGAAGAGCAGACAGAGTTCACCGTCGTTCTGAAGGAGATCGGCGCAGAGAAGATCAAGGTCATCAAGGCTGTCAGAGAGATCACCGGCCTGGGCCTGAAGGAAGCGAAGGCTCTGGTAGACGGAGCTCCGTCCAACGTCAAGGAAGGTATCGAGAAGGCAGAGGCAGAGGCTATCAAGGCTCAGCTGGAAGAAGTCGGTGCCGGCGTAGAACTGAAATAAGTTCAGACAGGGTATCAAGAAGCTGTCGTCCCGAACGGAACGACAGCTTTTTCCGTTTTTTTGTTTTTTGGTTTTTTGAAACTTGCTTATTGACAGATTGACAGAACGGTGTTATCATATTAAACTGCCCTGCAAGTGTATTTTAGTGTGAATTTAAGGAGTGATTACAATGCCAAATCCCATCAAATTAGGCAGAAAAGAACGAATGACCTTTTCAAAAATCAACGAAGTTGCGGAGATGCCGAATCTCATCCAGATTCAGACAGATTCGTACAAGTGGTTTGTCGAAGAAGGTCTTCGTGAGGTTTTTGAGGATGTTTCCCCAATCAAGGGATATACTGATAATCTCGTTCTGGAATTCATCGACTATTCTCTGACTGACCCTCCGAAGTACGAGCAGGAGGAGTGTAAGGAGAGAGACGTGACCTATGCGGCTCCGCTGAAGGTGAGAGTCCGTCTGGTCAACAAGGAAACCGGAGAAGTCAAGGAACAGGAAGTCTTTATGGGAGATTTCCCTCTGATGACTGAAAAGGGAACCTTTATATATAACGGAGCGGAGCGTGTCGTCGTCACACAGCTCGTTCGTTCCCCGGGACCGTATTACGACAGAGAAATCGACAAATACGGCAAGAACCTTTATTCGACCCAGGTGATCCCGAACCGTGGCGCCTGGCTCGAGTACGAGACCGATTCTAATGAGATTCTGTCCGTCAGAGTGGACAGAACGCGTAAGCAGCCGGCTACCATCCTGCTCAGAGCGCTGGGAATCGGAAGCAACGAAGAGATCATCGAGATCTTCGGCGAGGAGCCTCGCCTGATGAAGACTCTGGAGAAGGACCCGACGTCCAACTTCGAGGAAGGCATCAAGGAGATCTATAAGAAACTGAGACCGGGCGAGCCGCCGACACTGGAGAGCGCGCAGTCTCTGTTCAACTCGATGTTTTTTGATCCGAAGAGATACGATCTGGCGAGAGTCGGACGTTACAAATACAACAAGAAGCTGGGCCTGTACAACCGTCTTGCGGGTGCAGTCGCAGCGGAGACCGTCATCGATCCGAACACGGGAGAGATCCTGGCGGAAGACGGCATGATGATCGACAAGGAACTGGCGCGTCAGATCGAGAACGCAGGCGTTAAGAGCGTTCTCGTACACGGGGCAACTGACGAGGCCGAAACGACCAAGGTCATCGGCAACCAGTTCGTCGACATTAAGAACTACATTGAATTCGACATCGATGATCTGAAGATCGCGGACAGAGTGTATTACCCTGTTCTGAAGGAGATCATCGAAGAATACGGCGCAGAGGGCGAAGCCGCTGTCAGAGAACAGCTGCAACTGCGCAAGTTTGACCTGTCGCCGAAGCACATCCTGGTGGCGGACGTGATCGCATCGATCAGTTATCTGCTGAACCTGAACTACGGCATTGGCAACATCGATGACATCGACCACCTGGGCAACAGAAGACTTCGTACCGTCGGAGAACTGCTGCAGAACCAGATCAGGATCGGTCTGTCCAGAATGGAGCGGACGATCAAGGAGCGTATGACCACGCAGGACATCGCTGAGGTCACACCACAGGGCCTGATGAACATTCGTCCGGTAACCGCGGCTGTCAAGGAATTCTTCGGAAGTTCCCAGCTGTCCCAGTTCATGGACCAGACCAACCCGCTGACAGAGCTGACGCACAAGAGAAGACTTTCCGCACTGGGCCCGGGCGGCCTCTCCAGAGAGCGTGCGGGATTCGAGGTCAGAGACGTACACCACTCCCACTACGGCAGAATGTGTCCGATCGAGACGCCGGAAGGTCCGAACATCGGCCTGATCGGTTCGCTGACGACCTATGGTGTCATCAACCAGTACGGCTTCATCGAGACTCCGTACCGTGTTGTTAATAAGGAAACCGGCGTCGTTACGGATGAGATCCACTATCTGACCGCTGACGACGAAGAGGATAAGATTGTTGCGCAGGCCAACGAGCCGCTGGACTCTGAAGGCCACTTCGCGAACATGAAGGTCGCGGCCAGAGGCAAGGGTGGCGACATCGACCTGGTACCGAGAGAAGTCGTCGATTACATGGACGTTTCCCCGAAGCAGGTCGTATCCGTTGCGACTGCGATGATCCCGTTCCTGGAGAACGACGACGCGAACCGTGCGCTGATGGGCTCCAACATGCAGAGACAGGCAGTTCCTCTCATGGTCACCGAGGCTCCGATGGTCGGTACGGGCATCGAGTACAAGGCGGCGAGGGACTCCGGCGTTGTACAGCTTGCCAAGCACGCGGGCACGGTCAGCTACGTCGATGCAGACACCATCAAGATCACGAGAGATGACGGTGAGGGCGTAGACAGCTATCACCTGCTGAAGTTCAAGCGTTCCAACCAGGGAACATGCATCAACCAGAGACCTATCGTCGCATTCGGAGA
>JAZNNY010000106.1:0-7923 GCA_045580505.1 Lentihominibacter sp. | reverse complement strand
CAGGAAGTCTACACCCAGATCAGCGATCAGTTTGCACTCTTCGGGATCCGCGCACTCGCCCTGGGAGACAACGCCGTCTTCCTCACCGCCGATGCCGCCGACTTCTGCCTCGATGGACATGCCGTGCTCGTGAGCAAGCTTAACCAGCTCTTTGGTCTTGGCGATGTTCTCTTCGATTGAGAAATGAGAGCCGTCAAACATGATGCTGGAGAAACCTGCATCGATGCACTTCAGGCAGCCTTCATATGAGCCGTGGTCAAGGTGAAGGGCTACGGGAACTGTGATGCCCTGGGAAGCCATTACGTCATTGACCATGTCGACTACCATCTTATAGCCGGCCATGTATTTGCCTGCACCTTCGGAGCACTGAACGATAACGGGAGCGTTGCACTCCTGAGCTGCCTTCAGAACAGCCTTCGTCCACTCGAGGTTGTTGAGGTTGAATGCACCGATTGCATAGTGGCCTGCTCTTGCAGCAGCGGTCATTTCTTTTGCAGATACTAACATGATATTTTCCTCCTTGATTTAAATTAATTATAACCTGCCCGGCGCTTAGAGCGCCGGGCAGATAATTAACTGATTAAAATTAATCACTTCGCAGAATTATTAAGGACAATTCTGTAAATCCCGTGTCAAATACTTATGCGCAAGATCAAAGAGTATCCATGTATTTGATATATCCGACTTCTCCATCAGGAGCGCAGATGCAGTTCTCGTGCTCGATCTTGACATATTTGTCAACGACCTGGTTCTCGAGATGTACATTCTCACCGATGGTTGTGTAAGCGCTGATGTAGCATCCCTTGATCACAGCACCCTTGCCGATGACTACGCCGCGGGCGACGACGGAATCCTCAACAGTTCCGCTGATCTCGCAGCCGTTGGAGATGAGAGAGTTCTTGACTTCTGCTTCATCATAGTACTGGCTGGGGCAGGAATCGTTGGTTCTGGTATAGATCGGCCAGTCGGGTGTGAAGAGCTCAGCTGCCTTTGCAGGATTGAGAAGCTGCTTGTTGGCATCATAGTAGCTCTTGAGGCTGGTGATCGGTCCGAAGTATCCGAAGTGCTCAACTGCGCGAACATCGAGATCGCCGATCTTGGCATTGATGACGTCGGAGAGGTTGTACATGGAGGAGATCTTTCTCGCCTCGCCGATCAGTTCGATCAGGAGAGATTTCTTCATAACGAAGGACTCCATGGAGATAGCGCGTACATCCTCGTCGCCGAGGTTGCGGCGGATCGCGTTGACCTTGTCGTCAGCGATATCGAAGATGTGGCAGGTCTCATAGCCGCTCTTCGCATGGTGAACAGTGTGATACAGAGCTGTGATGTCAGCGCCGGATGCAGCGTGGCCCTGAAGGAGGGCGTCATAATCCTGCTTGAAGACCATGCAGCTGGGAGCGATCACAACGTATTCCTGAGACTGTCTCTTGATGTATTCAAGGTTCTCATACATAGCACGGATGTTGGTGTTGTAGATATCGTTTACCTTCTCCTCTGTAGGAGGAAGGATCTGCAGTCTGCCGCGCTTGGAGTTGATGTTGTAGTGACGGCCTGTTCCGATATGAGCGATAAGGGAACGTGCCTTGCTGGCAATGTAAACCTGCTGGTTAATAATGCCGCTGTTGCTCAGGTTCGAAATAGGGAAGTCAATGACACGATATCTTCCCAGGAAAGAGAAGCTGCCGATAGGACGATAATCCTGAAGACCGTCTACCTTGTGCTCCGCAGATGATGTGATAATACCAAAAGCTTTAGCCATTCTTGTGCACCCCCTTAAATATCGCTGGCCTGCAGCGTGATCTCTTCACTGTCTGCGCTGCCAACCACTGCGCCTGCACTGATCTTGACATCGTCAGCAACCAGTGCGCGGGTAACCACTGCGCCATCGCCGACACATACGCCGGGCATAAGGACAGAATCGATGATCTTAGCGCCCTTGCCTACAGTCGCACCGGTAAAGATTACGGAATTCTTGATGGTTCCGTCAATGCTTGTGCCCTGTGTGATATAAGCGCGGTCGATGGAAGCGTCGGGTCCGATATAGGCGGGAAGAGCAACAGCATCCTCGGTGTAGATCTTCCATGTGGGATCGTCGAGGTTGAGGTCGCAGTTTCCGTCAAGAAGATCCATATTGGCTTCCCAAAGAGAATCGATGGTTCCGACATCCTTCCAATATCCTTCGAACTTGAAAGCAACCAGCTTCTCGCCATTGTTCATCAGAGTAGGGATGATGGTCTTGCCGAAGTCGTGTGCGGAATCGGGATCAGCCATATCCTTAACAAGGATCTCACGCAGCTTCTTCCAATCGAAAATATAAATACCCATGGAAGCAAGTGTGCTGCGGGGATGTGCAGGCTTCTCTTCGAAGTCGATGATCTTGTCATTCTCGTCGGTGATCATGATACCGAAACGGGATGCTTCCTTCATGGAGACAGGCATAACCGCGATGGTAGCAGCCGCACCCTGTGCCTTGTGGAAGTCGAGCATCTTGTCATAGTTCATCTTGTAGATGTGGTCACCGGAGAGAACCAGAAGATATTCAGGGTTGTATGTATCGATGAAATCAATGTTCTGTGAAATAGCATCAGCTGTTCCACGATAGACATCGAGGCCTGCATCAGCCTTCTCACGGGGTGTAAGAACGAAAACACCACTGTCCTTGGTGTCAAGTCCCCACAGACCGCCCTTCGCAACATAGCTGTTGAGGAGCACGGACTCGTACTGCGTCAGAACACCTACTACGTCAACGCCGCTGTTCGCGCAGTTGCTGAGCGGGAAATCGACGATGCGGTATTTGCCGCCGTAAGCGACAGCCGGCTTTGCTACGTGGTTGGTAAGGTCGAGCAGGCGGCTTCCCCGGCCACCGGCCAGGATCATAGCTAACATTTCAATTTGCTTCATAGAGAACCTCCCTTATTTGTAGTTTCAGTGGTTATTTCGAGGCAACGTGCGTGCGTAAACATTGCCACAAAAATCTAAGTCTATTGTATGCTATTTCGATGAGTCCGTAAATGACTGTAAACAAATTTTTTGGAAAAATTTTATAAAGTGGGGGATAGTAGAATACGAAAGTTGTTGAAAATGACTAAACAATTGCGACGGAATATGCAACAAGAAAGGCCGTTCGCAGTGCTGTTATTGCGAACGGCCGGTTTCTGATAAAATATATAAGTCAGGTAATAAATTGAAGGCCGGTGCCGTCAATCTTTTGGCTGCATATAGAAGTTCCCCATGATCTCTCCGGAACTGAAAGTATTGACGAAAGCGGAAGGATCGATCTCGCGAACCCCTTTCTTGATCTTCCGAACGTCGTTTCCGCTGGTCACGGAATAGACGAGGTCGTGCCGATCGTGTTCGTAACCGCCCTCTCCGTGAAAGATCGTGGCGCCGTGGTGGGTCATGTCATGGATCCCCGCGCAGATCTGCTCCGCTTTGTCGGTGACGATGAGGAAGGTCACTTTCTGGTAGTTCCTGTGCATCAGATGCAGGACCTGTGTGGACGCGTACTGGAAGATGATGGAATAGAGCGCCTTATCCGGGCCAAAAAAGTAACCGCCGATCAGGAGCAGCACCGCATTGAATCCGAGGATCAGATTCCAGGATTCCACGCCGTGCATCTGCGAGAGGTAGATCGCGATAAAATCCGTGCCGCCGCTGGTGGCGTCCGCCCGAAGGCACAGACTGATCGCAAAGCCGTTGACGATGCCGCCGAAAATACTGATCAGGAGAATGTCCTGGGTCAGCGTATAGGCGGGAATCAGGTCGGTGAGAAAGCCGGACAGCATGATCATGACGAGGGAGAGCAGGGTGAACTTCTTCCCGATAAAGCGAAATCCGATATAGACCGGGATCGCGTTGAGAAGAAGGTTGACCGGCGTATAGGGGAGGTCGACCGAGAGCAGGAGCTTCGCCAGCCGCTGGATCAGGATCGTCATGCCCGTGGCGCCGCCGGGGATCAGGCCGCCCGTGTGCACGAGTGTCCGGATGTTCAGCGCCATGATAAAGGCTGCGACGCAGACCATGAGTAGTCTTTTGCCGTCTTTTACAGGGGCGATCTGAATGCTTGTGTTCATTAAAATGTATCTCCTTGCAGTATTGTAAAATGTTTAGCACCCGAGTCCAGAGGCGTTCCGCGCCTTGTCCCGGGGTGCTGAAAATTACATATTATCGAAAAAAAGAACCGCTGAAAAGGGAGTAAAGGATCTCCTCGAGATGCTTCTGCGAGGTGACTGTGCCCGGGCGCGCGTAGTTGCGTGCGATTCCCGTGAGGCCGCCGGCAAGAAAATCGGCGGCATAGACCCGGTCCTGGGCAGGGTAGCCGGGGAGGTAATCCTCGCAGTCGATGAAAGAACTGTAAAGACTGTCCTGCAGCAGATAGAGAATATCATTGCGGACGAGGAGGACGATCATGTCCCTCCGCTCCGTAATGTACTGGCTGTAGGCGCGGCAAATGTCCTCCAGAGTCATGGAGGAGCGGCAGCACTCGTGGTCCTGCGGGCGGAAGCAATATTTTCGCTCGAGAATGAAGGAGATGACGTTGTCCTTGGAGGCGAAGAGAGAGTAGAAGGTCTGGCGGGAGACGCCGGCGCGCTTGCAGATTTCGCTCACGCTGATGCGAGAATAAGACTTATCCTTCATTAATTCTATGAGCGCTTCGGCGATCGCGGCCTGAGAGGCGATGGCAGTCTTGTTGCATCCTTCGTACATGGTGTTTCCTCTGTCAAATACGTAATTCTAAAAAGAATATGAACAACCTTGACAACTGTCAAGGCCGATGCTACTATCTATCATATCAAAACATTGACAAGTGTCAAGGAACGGCTTCCCGGTGAAGCCAAATTTTTTACCCCGGAATTAGCACTCAACAGCAAAGAGTGCTGACAACAAAGGAGGATTTAATAAGAAATGGTAGTAATTCCTATATACAATCTTTTGCTGGTTCCGGACGCCAACATCTATCTGAAGTCGGACCAGTACAGGCATCTGGCCCGCAGATACGCGGAGGTCAACGACCGCGTTGTGCTCCTGTCCTGCAAGAAAGAGGAGCACCGCAAGGATATGACTGAGGACAGCTTCTATCCTATTGGCGTTACCGGTTTTGTCAAAGAAGTGAACGAGGAAGGCTATGTGGAGATCCGCACCACGGGAAGAGTCAACCTCGACATGATCGGGATGAACCCGGATCATACTATTGAACTGACGGTTTCCCGCTGCGAGGAGATCGAGGATCTCGACGAAGGCGTGGAGCAGGCCCACTTCGAGCAGCTCAAGGCTGACCTTAAGGAGAGCTGGCAGGGCTTTGAGTGGGGCGAGCAGGCCATGGGCTATCTCAATCAGTTCCACTCCATCAGCGAAGTTGCCGTGGCTATGTCCATCTGGTTCAAGATGAGCGCGGAGGAGAAATACGAGATTTTGGCGCAGGACAGCCACAAGAAGCGTCTTGAGATGCTCGAGAAGGCAGTCTATGAGTTTATGGAGGTCTCCAAGGTGACCACCAAGGCTGCCAGCGCGCAGCAGGAGGATTACCAGAAGATCTACAAGGAGTCCGCAATCAGGAAGCAGATGGAGCTGCTGCAGCGTGAACTCGATGAGATGCACCCCGAGAAGGTGTCGGACATCCGCAAGTTCGAGATTAAGATCGAAGAGGCGGGCATGAACGAGACCGCGAAGGGCGAGGCACTGAAGGTTCTTAACCGTCTCAAACAGGAGAGCAACGGCGGAACCGAAGCGGGAATGCTGTACGACTATCTGGATTTTGTCACGGGACTCTCCTGGAAGAAGGAGCAGTCACAGACAATCGATCTGTCCGAGGCCGAGGCCGTTCTGGAGGAAGATCACTTCGGACTCAAAAAAGTGAAGCAGCGCATTATCCAGCAGATCGCCGTCATGAATCTCAAAAAAGAGCAGGCAGGCTCGATCCTTCTGTTCGTCGGCGCACCGGGCACCGGCAAGACCAGTATCGGTCAGAGCATCGCGAAAGCCCTGCACAGAAAATATGTGCGTGTGAGCCTTGGCGGCGTGCGCGACGAAGCTGATATCCGCGGTCACCGCAGGACCTACATCGGCGCGATGCCCGGCAGAATCATGGACGGCATCAAGAAGAGCGGCGTCTCCAATCCTGTCATGGTCCTTGACGAAGTGGATAAGCTCGGCGTCTCCTACAACGGGGATCCCGCAAGCGCCCTGCTTGGAGTCCTTGGCCCTGAGCAGAACAACACCTTTACGGATCACTACATGAATGTTCCCTATGACCTTAGCGACGTCATGTTTATCTGCACGGCGAACTCCGTTGACACGATCCCGGAGCCGCTCCTCAACCCTATGGAAGTCATCCGCTTCAGCGGATACACGGCATCGGACAAGTTCCAGATCGCCCGCAGGCATCTGCTGCCCAAATCCATGAAGGAGATGGGCGTCACGGAGGAACAGATCGTTATCTCCGATGACATCATCCGCTGCATCATCGACAACTACACGATGGAATCCGGCGTGCGCGGACTGCGCAAGCGCCTGGACACACTGTGCAGGTCGGCGGCTGTGGAGGTTTCGAAGAGAGTCGGAGCAGCTGCTGTGGAGGTCTTGAAGCAGGCGGCTGAGCAGGGAAGTGCAGCGGAGACGGTTGCTAATCAGACCGGCGCTAATCAGACCGGCTCGGCGGAAACCGGCTCGGATGCGGATGCAGAGGCGCCCGCAGTGCCCAAGGCGGAGCCTATTGTTGTAAAAGAAGAAGACCTGCGCGAGATGCTTGACGCCAAGCCCGTAAGGCATGACCGCGTGCTGGCTGAGAAGAAGCCCGGCATCGTAACAGGCCTTGCCTGGACCGCGGCAGGCGGTGAGATTCTCTTCATTGAGACACTCTTTACTAAGGGTAATGGCAAGTTCACCGTCACCGGACAGCTCGGCGACGTCATGAAGGAATCCGTGCAGATCGCAGTGAGCCTTGTGAAGTCTATGTTCCCCGATAAGGCATCCCTCTTTGAGGAGAATGACCTGCACATCCACGTGCCGGAGGGCGCGGTGCCCAAGGACGGTCCGTCCGCAGGTATCACCATGACAACGGCGCTTGCTTCACTTGTTTCCGGCAAAGCAGTGGCTCCCACCATTGCCATGACCGGTGAAGTCTCGCTGCGCGGTGTCGTAACACCTATTGGCGGACTGCCCGAGAAGCTTATGGCGGCTTCCAGAGCAGGTATTCAGACAGTATTCATTCCTATAGAAAATGAGGATGACCTGGACGAAGTGCCGCAGGAAGTCAAGGACAAATTGACCATCATTCCGGTATCCGATGTTACTGAGGTGCTGGAGAGGACTGGGATTCTGGATGGAAAAGATGTTGCTCAGGAATAAGCAGGCATGATAAAAAGGAGCGCTGAATCTTTTGATTAGAGATTCAACGCTCCTTTTTTGTTGGGGTCACCCCAATTCACTTATTCATTCCAGTCCTGTCGCCTCGTCGATGCCGAGCATGATGTTCATGTTCTGGACAGCCGCGCCGGAAGCACCTTTGCCGAGGTTGTCGAAAAGGGCAGTGACGCTGGTCTGGCCTTCGTGTCCACAGACCACGATCTTCAGGTGGTTTGTGCCCGCAAGTTCATTGGCATAAAGGGTGGTGCCGTTTGTGCCAAAAGGCATGACGCTCACAAAGTGAGAGCCCTCGTAATACTCCTGAAGCTTTTCGCAGATGCCCTCTGCGGTGGGAGCTCCGGGCAGCATGCCGTTGTGCAGCATAATGGTGGTCGCCATTCCCTTGTAATAGTCGTCGACTACGGGAAGGAATACGGGCGGGGCCTCGAGGCCGCAGACTTTGACCATTTCCGGGATGTGCTTGTGCTTGAGCGTCAGGCCGTAGATGCCGGGCGCGTAGAGGGGCTGCGCCTTGTCGGCCGCTTCGTAATTCGCGATCATCTTCTTGCCGCCGCC
>JAZNNY010000105.1:0-4075 GCA_045580505.1 Lentihominibacter sp. | reverse complement strand
TTGGCCTCCGACTTCCTCAGGCTGTCGATGCCGACGTTCGCCAGTTCATCCGCCCGGTTGTTCTTCTCAGTCACGTACAGGAAATCTTCATAGGAAAATTCCGGCCCGTTCCATTCCCTGAACTTTCCGTAGAGTTTGTCGAAATCCGTGGACTCACTGTTCAGGTTCACGTGCCCCTTGACCCGGAAAAACCGGATCTCGTGCCGGTCCAGGTAAGGAAGAAGGGCCTGCCACAGGTCCTGATTCTCCACCGGCTGCTTCTTGGCGTTCTTCCAGCCGTTTTTCTGCCAGCCTTTGTACCAGCCTTTGCGGAAGCAGTCCATCAGGTAGCTGCTGTCAGAGAAGACGTAGATGGTCTGTCCGTCCTTCTTCAGCGCCTCAAAGGCCCGCAGCAGGGCGGTCATCTCCATCCGGTTGTTGGTCGTGTTCCTCTCGCAGCCGTAAAGCTCTTTGACCGCCGTCCCGAATTCCAGCACAGCTCCCCAGCCGCCCAGGTTCTCCTGCGACTGGTTGCCGGCACAGCCACCGTCCGTATAGATCCTCAGAATCTTATCATTGTACATGCTCTCGCTCCTCCGCGGCCGGCCGCTGCCCGTCCGCTACTTATGATACGTCTCATGGCGGATGATCTTAAAACTCCGGTAGACCTGCTCCAGCAGGATCACGCGCATCATCTGATGCGGGAAGGTCATCGCCGAAAACGACAGTTTCAGGTCCGCCCTCCGGCTCACTTCCGCTGATAGTCCGAGCGATCCCCCGATCACGAAATCCACCGTGCTCCGCCCGTCGATCGCAAGATGCTCCAGATGCTCCGCCAGATGCTCCGAAGAGAACGACTTCCCCTTGATCTCCAGGGTGATCACGTACTCGCCGTCCCGGATCCGCTTCAGGATCTCCTTCCCCTCCGCCTCTTTCACCGCCAGCTCGTCCGCCGGCGAGGCGTTCGCGCGCAGGGGGCTTTCCTTCAGCTCGATGATCTGCAGACTGCAGTAGCTGCCGAGCCGCTTGGAATACTCCTTGACCGCATCCTGCCAGTATTTTTCTTTCAGTTTGCCGATACAGATAATATTGATGTTCATCCTACCACGTACAGTTCACTTCTCTGATCTCTCTTCGCCACCTGGATCTGCAGGTCCGGTCCCACGAAAATGTCCTGCTCCTGCAGGGTATTGCGTACCGCCAGCATTGCCACGCTGGGGTCATTGTTCTCCCGGGACAGGTGGCCGAGCAGGACCTGCCTTTTCTTGTCCGTGCGCCCGACGATCCGGCTCAGGACTTCCCCGCATGATACGTTGGACAAATGCCCCTCATCCCCGAGGATCCGCTGCTTGAGCGGGTACGGATAGCGCCCCATCAGCAGCATCTCCCGCTCGTGATTAGCCTCCAGCAAAAGCAGGTCCGCCCCTTCTATTTCCTTCTCGATTTCATCCGTGACGTAGCCGACATCGGTGCAGATGCTGACCTGTCTGCCCTCCCCGTAGATGGAAAAGCCGACCGGCTCCGCCGCGTCGTGCGGCACGGGAAACGGGTGCACGGTCAGGTCTCCGATGCGAAACTGCTGCCCGGTTTCAAAAAAGTACCGCGCGCTTTCGGGCACCGGCCGCTCGATGCCCTCCCAGGTTGCCCGGTTCGCGTAGACGCGAAGATCCGGTATGCGCTTCGTCAGTACCGGTATGCTCTTCACGTGATCGATGTGTTCATGGGTGATCAGCAGCGCTGAAACCATCTCTCTCGGCGTTCCCGTCTCTTCCAGACCCTCCAGGATCCGCTTGCCGGAAATCCCCGCGTCGATCAGCACCGCTGTGTTGTCATCCTTCACCAGGTAGCTGTTGCCGCTGCTTCCGCTGGCGAAGGAACAGAATTGTAATGCCATATTTCCTTTATATTCTAATCCTGCAGGAGCCTTTCTCCCACGGATTTATCCTTCCTGATGGTATCGATCGCCCGGTCCACGCTCGCTGCATCAAACAGCGTTTCCCGGATCAGGCGTCTGTGTTTCAGCCGGTCCCGCAGCGCGCCCGGCGCCATGTGGATCGGGTTCTTCGCATAGGTAGTGCGAAGGAATTTTGCTGAGAAATCGTTCTCCTTGATCGCCTCCCAGGCGGTATCGGCAGCCGCTCTGGCGGAATCCGCCGCGGCGGACAATCCGTCGCCTCTCAGAGGCTGCATGACAGAAGCCGCATCCCCGATCAAAAGCAGGCCATCCGCTGCCTTCTCCATGTCCTGGGTGAGATAGGTCAGTTTCCCCCTGCGCCAGGGTGAGACTTGCACCGCGCTTCCAAGCAGGCTGGATGCTCTCGTCGAACCCGCGAGCCACTTGCGGAAGCGCTCCTCCAGATCGTCGTGTCCGGCCCTCGCACCATCGGCGTAGTCGACGATCATGCCGACATTGCAGTGCCCCCGGAGCACGCCTCCTTCTCCGGAAGGAAATACCCAGATGTATCCCGGGGCGACCAGTTCATCGAAGAAGACCGTGCCGTAGGCGCTGTACTGGCCGATGGCGATGTTCCTGTCGAACCGCACGCCTTCAAAATACGCGCTGCACCCGATGCTCATCGCGGAAGGATGCTCCCGCATGAGGCCGGCTTCCTTGGCGGTCAGAGAAAATGCTCCGTCCGCGCCGATGACGATCTTGCAGCGCAGTTCGCTCTCCACGCCTCCGTGGCGCACTTTGACACCGCAGATGCTCCCGCGCTCCCGTACGAGGCCGGTGACCATGCAGCCGCTGCGAAACTCTGCGCCCCAGCTGATGGCCGTTTCCAGCATCAGCTGATCGAAATCCCGCCGCTTCGTCCCGTAGCATTCGAACGGGACCAATGCCTCATTGCCGCTGCTGCTGACCATGAGGAGCTGATTGATAAAGACGCTCATCTTATCGAGTTTGTCCGCCGCCTCGAGCCGCGCCGCGTGGTTGGCTACGCTCTCCGTGATCATATCGCCGCAGGCCTTATCTCTCGGGAACACTTCCCGGTCAAGGAGAAGAACATCTACGCCTGCCTTTGCAAGATAAGACGCACAGATCGATCCGGCAGGGCCGGCACCGACGATAATCACATCACGCTCGATCCACTTCATCTATTCCACCTCCTCAACGCCTTCCATCCAGATCGCGCCGACCGGACAGTACTTCATGCAGATGCCGCAGCCGATGCAGTTTGCCTCAGCAGCCTTGTGATAGCCGCAGCTGATGCAGCGACCCGCCTCCTGCAGAGCAGGCAGGCTCTTACGGTCCGGCCGCAGGTCCACAGGCTGTCCCTGGATCCGCTCGTGTTCGATCGCCATCTCTTCCGGACGGAAGTGCTCGATCACGACCGCCTGGTCCGTATTCTCCAGGTAGTTTGCAATCGCTGCCGCGCCGGCTTTGCCGGCATCGACCGAACTCATATTGAAATCTCCGATGGCGAACACGCCGCGCATGCTTGCCGCGAGACGGCTGTTCACCTTGATGTATCCCTTCTCGTCCAGGTCCAGATACAGGTTCTTCAGCGAGATCGTCGTCAGGTCCGGCTTCCTGGCCTCTCCGAACACGATGGTATCGCACGGTACGCCCAGGCTGCTCCCGTTTTCAAGGACCTTGCAGCTGACGCCGGTCACAGCGCCCTTGTCCGAATTGATCTCCTCTACCTTCACCCCGGTCACGATATTGACACCTTCTTCAAGGAGCAGATCGACCAGTCCGGTCTTGATCTGAAGCTTGCCCCTGCCGCAATCTGCAAGCAGAGTGACGTCCGGGCAGATCCGCTTCAGGGCCCGCGCCGCATCGACGGAGGTCTCATCGCTTCCGACGACGATGGCTCTTGTGCCAAGTCCCGCCGGAAGTCTGCCGTTGTTCAGATCGCTCATAAACGATACGATATCAAACACGCCCCTGGTGTCTGCGCCCGGAATTTCCGGCAGATCTCCCGCCGTCTCCCCGACCGCAAACAGAACCGCGTCGTGCTCCTTCAATAGTTCCAGAATGTCAGGCTTCACACCGCCGCTGGCATTATACTGCACGCGAATACCGGATGCTTCCACCTTCTGCAGTTCCCGATCCATCCTGGCCCGGTCAAACCGCCGGTTCGTCAAGTCGGAG
>JAZNNY010000104.1:0-29441 GCA_045580505.1 Lentihominibacter sp. | reverse complement strand
CACCATTGAAGATCTGGCGAAGAAGGCGGACCGGACTCCGGAGCATCTGATCATGCGGCTTACGGAGACAATCGAGGAGCACGAGGGGCAGAACGGAGGGCAGGAAGCGTGATGCGAAAGAGAGAAGACCCACTGCGGAAGACGGTGATGAAGATTTTCGATCCGAACATCGACTCGCCGGATGTGTTCTTCAGAATGGACGAGATCGATGACATCCAGATCCTGCGAAAGTACGACAAGTCGAGCGGGGAGGTCAGGTACGCCGGGACCTATGAGATCCTGTACAAGACGGAAGACCTGGACCGGTTCTGCCTGATCATGACCAGGGTGGCCAATGAGAAGGAAGTGCCGGTGGATCTGGAACCGCTTTCGGATGAGTACAACGCCTGGATCGTCTGCGAATACTATCCCGGCGTGCGGGGCCGGATCTACCTGAAAGGGCTCCCGGAGGCGGCCGTGGACCGGATCCTGGCGGAGTACGAGAAGAAGCTCCGGAAGAGGAAATGGATGGCCTGGAAGTAGGGCCCGAGGATATTCTCTGGGGAGTGTCGCATCAAATCTGATGGGACGCTTCTTTTTGTATAAGAAAAACCCGCGTTCGACGCGGGGATGGTTTTTATGCCGTACGTCAGATGTAAAAATAGAGGTTCGCTTCTTGGAGTGTGGATGCTTTTCCGAAAACCGTGGGGATGCATCCACAATTAGAAAACGATTTCCATCCAGACAATTTCGGTGCGGGCAAGAAAACCTTGTGGATGATACTTTAAAATGCGTGGGGATGTATCCACACGTATTATGAGAAAGCATCCACAACGGTAATAAGAAGGCATGAAAGCGGGATCACTTAATGCAACAGCCCCTTTTTTCGCAGTTTTTGCGGAGAAAGGCAGGACTCCTCCGCACCTTCTGCGATGTATCGGGAGCCGGCCCGGACGTATCATAGAGGCACAAAAGATATTGCGAGCAGATGAATCCTGCCGGTTAGATCCGGCAAAAGGAAGGAGGGTGCAAACATGAATATGAAGAGAGTTGTATTGATCGTAGCATTTCTGTATTGTGTAGCACCGGATCTGTTCGTCGGACCACTGGACGACGCCCTGGTACTTCTGGGGAGCATGGCCTTCGCTGGAACCGGCCAACTGAAGAACAGAGATCCGGAATACATGAGAATGGATAGAGACTTCTGAAAGGAGGGTTGCCATGGAACTGAAACTGACAAGAAAGACCATCATTATTTCAGCAATCCTGCTGATCATAGCGGTGATATCCTTTTTCTGGATCTCCGGAATCGCCTCGGCAGAGGAGTCCTTCACCGGCACCTACGCATCGCTGGATGAGAAGAGGACGAACGTAACGGAGCTGATGGGGGTGACCGCGGCATCATCGACAGCGATCTCGCTGCTTCCGGGAGATGCAGGAACACCGATCGCGGACCAGCTGGCTGACCTTTCCGGATACTTCATGTTTATTCTGGCAGCGATCTACCTGGAGAAGTGGATGGTCACGATCACAGGGATGATGGCCTTTAAGATCATCATTCCGATCGCCTGCCTGATCCTCATCGCGGCCGTGCTGTTCGCAGGAGATACCTGGAAAGCCGTCGGCATCAAACTGGTCCTGTTCGCGCTCATGATGTTTGCGATCATCCCCGTCAGCGGCCTGGTGACGGAGAAGATCGACCAGAGTTATCAGGCGACCATGCAGCAGACGATTGAGGACACCCGGGGCGATGCGCAGGCGATCCATGACACCGTTGGAGATGAGAAGGATGACAGCGTGGTTGAAAAGCTGTTCAACAAGGTGAAAGGAGGGGTATCGGGACAGCTCGACAAATTCGAAAACACGCTGAACCGGATAACAGAGTCAATTGCCGTACTGATCGTAACATCCTGCGCGATTCCGATCGCGGTCATGGTTTTCTTCCTCTGGCTGGTGAAACTGCTGACCGGCGTCACCATTCAGATACCAAACGTGAGATTGTCACAAAAAATAAAGGGGTTGAAGTAATACATCAAAAATACAATATACAAGCGAAAATCGTGTTGAAATATTCTGAGAATTCGCTATAATAATCTCACACAGCAAGGGAATCGCGAAAACTTCGGAAGGGGCCTGACAGTCGCTGGGAAGCCTGCGAAGACTGGACAGGGCGAAGCGGAAGGATTCAATTGACAGCAGGGATTACGGGAGAATTCCAGAAGGGTCGTGAAAACGATGAGGGTGTTACAAGTTGACAGATGACGGGCTGCGATGTACGAAGGAGTAGGTCGCAGCCCGTTTCGTTTTTGCGTTAAAGAGGAGACAGATTATGAACAGACTTGAAAACAAAGTCGCCGTCATCACCGGTGCAACCATGGGCCTCGGAGAGGCAGCTGCCCGCCGCTTCCTGGAAGAAGGCGCCCGCGTGGTCATCGCGGCAAGAAGTGAAGAGAAGGGGCGGGCCCTGGCCGAGGAAATGGGAGAAGGATGCCGCTTTTTCCATCTGGACGTCACGGACTATGAGAATTGGCAGCGGTGCATCGACTTCACCCTGAAGGAATTCGGCAAACTGGACATCCTGATCAACAATGCGGGCATCAGCGTCGCGGAGACGATCGCCGATGCAACGCCCGCGTCCTATGATGCCATTATCGATACGAACCAGAAGGGCGTGTTCTACGGGATGAAGCTGGCGATTGAGGCCATGCGGGAGAACCCGGCGGCCGGCGACTTCGACCATCCCTGCGCGATCGTAAACACCGCCTCCATCGACGGGGCAGTCGGGGACTCCCTTTACTTCGCCTACTGCGCATCGAAATCCGCCGTTGAATCCATGACCAGATGCGCCGCCCTCTACTGCGGGGAACAGGGTCTTGCAATCCGGGTGAATGCCGTTGCCCCCGGCTACATCATGACCCCGATGGCAGTCCAGGATGCAGCGGAGCGGAATTTGACAATAGAAGAGTACGAAGAAGACATGGCCGCTGATCACCCAATCGGCCACATCGGCCGCCCGGACGACATCGCTAACGCCTATCTGTATCTCGCTTCCGATGAAGCGAAGTTCGTCACGGGAACGACCCTGATGGTGGACGGGGGGTATACGGCGAAATAATTTGCTAAAAGAGAGGGGGAATCATCATGACATTGGAACAGGAAATGATGATAAAAGAAGAAAAAGCCCGACAGCAAGGCGCACTTGAAATATTGATAAAACTGGTCAACAAGCAGCGGCTCACGATATCAGAGGCAGCGGAGGAGGCCGGTATGACAGAGGCTGAATTCCGTGAAGCGTCCGAATTGGATCAAGAGAAATAAAACAGGCTTAAGCAATAGAAGAGGGTCACTAGTCTGAGTGACCCTTTTTCCTTACCTCTTTCTCGCCATCTGCTCCGCCTTCTCATAAGCCTTCAAATAGGACTTCCGGTCGATCTCGCCCTTATCGATCTTGCGCTCCACGCAGAGCTGCAGCGCCTCGATCATGATGGACAGCTGCTCGAGGGTATACTGGGCACTGGCCAGACTTTCCACCTCGGCGGCGTCGATGACATTGTCGGCGGTGATCCGGACGAGCACCTTCTCGATGTCCTCGACCTCATAGACAGAGTTAAGCAAATGCAGGATGATCCCAGGCAGCTCCGTGTCCGGAACCTCCGGCACGTACTGCTGACCGATCTCGCACTCCCTGCTGCAGTAGTAATTGCAGAGCTCCGGCGCCTGATAGACATTGCTCATGATCAGAACATCCTGCGGATTCGGCATCTGCTTCAGATTTTCAATCCGCTCGAGTTTGTCATCGGAAATGCCGATCTGCTCGGCCGCATACTCTCTGGACCAGCCGAGCGCGGCCCGCTTGGAACGGTATATTGATGTTGGAGTTTTCGTCTCTGTCATGTGATCACCTCATTTCAGGTACAATTATAACATAACATGAAAATGATTGATTATATTATTGAGTATGATATCTTAATAGTAAGAACGTTATCGCTATCCGTGACCCTATAAATGACCCCAAAACCCATGAACAAACAAGAAATCACAACAATCCTGACCGAAAAGTCCATCCCCTTTGAGATCTACGAGCACCGGCCCATCACGTCCGTTGAGGAATCCAAGCAGCTGGGCCTGCCGCACGAGGGGGCGGGAACCAAGAATTTCTTCCTGCGCGACAAGAAGAAGCGCAATTACTTCATCATCACCACCAAGGAGGATAAGCCCGTCGACCTGAAGCAGGTGCGGGAGATCCTCGGAACGACTGCGCTTTCCTTCGCCTCGGCGGAAGACCTGGATAGCATGCTCGGCGTGGTCACCGGGGCGGTGGGCCCGTTCGGAGCACTGAATGACAAGGACCACAAGGTAAAGGTATACATCGACGCGGAGTACCGGGAGGGTCTCATGGATGCGCATCCCAACGACAATGCGGCCACCATGTTCCTGAAGGCAGATGATGTCATCGATCTGCTCCGGGAGCACGGAAGCTTCGCCGACTACATCGATCTCTAAGAATCTTTTGCAAAAGCAGGAAGGAACCTGATTATGAAACGACCCATCGTCGCACTGATGTATGATTTTGATAAGACCCTGTCGCCAAAGAACATGCAGGACTATGGCTTCATGGACGGCCTGGACGTTAGCTCCGAAGAGTTCTGGACTGCCTGCAGCAAAATGACCCAGGAGCACCGGATGGACAGCATCCTCTCCTATATGTACATGATGCTGGAGAAAGGGCAGTCGTCCTACCTTCTGAAGCGGGAGAACTTCAGGAAACTGGGCGCAAGCGTCAAACTCTTCCCCGGCGTGCGCACCTGGTTTGACCGGATCACGGCCTACTGCGAAAAGCAGGGCCTCGCCTGCGAGCACTACATCATCTCCTCAGGGCTCAGGGAGATCATTGAAGGTACGGAGATCGCGGATAAATTCAAGGAGATCTACGCGGCGGAGTTCATGTATGGGGAGAATGGTCTGGCGAAATGGCCGGCCATGGCAGTGAACTATACGAGCAAGACCCAGTTCCTCTACAGGATCAACAAGGGCGTGCTGGACGTCACCGATCAAAGGCAGATCAACCGCTTTGTTCCGGAAGATGAGCGAAGGGTGCCTTTCCGCAATATGATCTACTTCGGTGACGGCGATACCGATGTGCCCTGCATGAAACTGACGAAGGTCAACGGCGGCCACTCCATCGTCGTTTATCAGAGCGACCGGGCTGAAGCGGAGCGGCTGATCAGCGAGAACCGGGCCAACTTCGCCTTCAAGGCAGACTATTCCAAAGGCAGGCCGCTTGAGCATGCCGTCTTCGCCATCATCGACCAGATTGCAGCCACCGAACGGCTGAAGGAGATGGAGGAGTAATTCGCAGGAAATTGCTGAATAATTGTATAAATAATGTATTTTTGTTACAGAAAACTCCTAATTACATAGACTTTTCCGTTATTGACATGTAAAATGTTTGTAAATTAATAGCGACAGTGCAAAAAAGTTGTGAGAAGAACATCGGCACTGCCGTATTTTGCTTTTGTAAGGTACAATTTTGGCTTACTGTTTTGCGAAAACGATTTCGCGTTTAACAGACAAATGGTGGGAGAGTAAACATGAGTAAGAAGAAGCACCTGAAGAGCGTTGTATGCTTAAGTCTGGCGTTGATTTTAGCATGCACACCATTTTTCAGTACCCATGCGGTAACGAAGGCGCCTGAGAAGGAACCGGCTGCGACAGCACAGGAACAGCAGGTTGATCAGGCTGAGCCGGAGAAGCAGGATACTGAGAAGGGGACCAAGGCCGAGGCTGCAGATCCGACGAAGGAGACCAAGGCGGAGCAGACTGAGGAAACCAAGGCGGATGCGGACAAGGAGACCAAGGCTAAGAAAGAAACCAAGGCGGCTGCGGACAAGGACGACAAGGTTAAGAAAGAAACCAAGGATTCAGATACGGATAAAAAAGACTCCAAGAAGCAGACCAAATCTGAATACACCTTTGAGTCCGGCGCTTTGGTTGTGAAGGCCAAGCTCTCCGATCCGGACATCATCCCGGACGATGCGAAGCTGAAAGCAACCCGCATCACGGATAAGGTGGCGGGCTACAATTACGATGCCTACATGGAGGCCCTGAACAAGGGTGAAGATGCTTCCTATACGAAGGATAATACTTTACTCTACGATGTCGCCTTCATCAAGGATGGCAAAGAGATCCAGCCGGACGGCGGAACCGTCACGGTTACTTTTGATTTTAAGGACGACCAGCTGGCCGAAGCCTTGGGCGTCAAGAAAGCTTCCGATCTGAACGTCATTCATCTCCCGCTGAAAGACAAAATCAGAGATAAATACGATACCACTAAGGCAGCCAAGTCCATCAAAGCGAAGGACATCGAGAAAGAAGCTGTTGAGGATAAGGACCTAAAGGTCAATGTGAAGAACGAAACCGTGGAACTCAAGACAAAGGACTTCTCTGCCTTTGCATTCACGGTTGACTTCGAGTATAACGGATATTCGTTCAGCATGCCTGGCAAGGGCAGCATCGAGCTCAGCAAGGTCTTCGAACAGCTGCATATTGATAAGGAAGTAGAGAATGTAGAAAAAGTTACATTCTCCGACGAATCTCTTGTTGAAGTCAAGAAAGAACTCATCGGCAGCGACTGGACGCTGAAGAGCAAGAAGGCGTTCAGCACGGAAGAAACGCTGACTGTGGAGATGACTGATGGTGAAATTGTTACAATCAGTGTCACTGACTCACAAGATGCTCTAGAGGTATCGATTGGCCTTTATGACTATAATGATGCTGTACAAATTAATTTCCCAACTGATTTTGGAGAAGAAGATCATGTTTATGTGTTTGCATGGGTTGGTCCGAGCAGTGTAATTTACGATGCGCCTGATAACACTCCATGGGCAGCATATCAAATAGATAATATTAAAGGTCATGCTGGGACTTATAACGTTTCTTTCGACAGTTTTGACACACAACAATGGGGAGGACAAAACGTATCGTATTCTAGTCTGACACAGGAGCAGAAGGAAAAGTTAAAAATACGTGTTGTTCATTCAAGCAAACCACTTGACCAGTTGAAGCTTGGACACCTGAAACAGATGGCAACCGGAAGTCAACAACAGAAAGATGAGTATGATGAACTCTGGAATGGAGGTTTCGAGGGTTACTCTATTTCAGGGGCTCATAACAGTGGATTAAATGCGGAAGCCGGCACATATGAAGTTGGCTTTAAGCAAGGAAATAAACACGAATTGGATGTAGTTCTGACGTTTGATCCGGCTTCGGACAAAGGCCCGATTGCATCCGGAAAGAGTTATATCTTACTTGAGGCAACATCTTCTGACGGGAATAATAAGTATTATTATGTAGTTGAAGCAACAACAGACGGGACCGAGGATGTTGTTTATCTTCCAATAACTGGCAACTGGTCATCAGGACAGAAGTTCTCAAGCCACTGGACTGGCCTTACTGCAAAAGTTATCGCGCCAAAGCCTGGGAAGACGATTCAAACAGGCGGAGTAAAACCTGAGAATACAGACTACAAAGAAGGCTATCTGATAGGTGACTACAAGTATACATATGAGGGCCATGTTGATCATGAAAATGATGACGTCAATCACATTGACCGCGAAGAGTTTAAGTTTAAACTTTCATCGGCAACATACGAAGATGCTAAAACACCTGATGATGTACTTGGAGATGCAGTAGATTTCGGTATAGTGGCAGATACGTATAAGCAGGCAGGACATAGTGAAACCAATTATGCTGTGAAAAATTTGAATCACAATGCAAATACCGATGTTTGCGGAAGTGGAACTGGCTGGATGCCTTTCTACGTGTCGAATATTACGGGGAACTCACTTGATATTGAAAAGACTGCCTGTCCTATAGACTTATATTTACCTGAAGATCAAGACAGTAAGCTGGCGCAGGCTCACATTAACTATCTTAAAACCCATACATTTGATGAAACAGCTCCAGCGGCAATCCAGGGCCTGCCAATGCTCACAGAGTACCATCTTTCGCATAGTGAAATTGAGTCTTATGTGGATAGTATGATCGCATATGGTAAGACACAATCAGCTGCAATGGCGGCTAAAACTACTTTTGCACCGGTTCTCTCAGGCAATAATAAAACTGTAGATACAACACAATTCCCTGATGGAAAAACCATTTATGTTGATTGCTCGAATTGTTCAGGCGTAATCGCAACAGATGGATGGATTATTAATAAACTTCCAAATCAGAGCATAGTTTTTAATATACCAGGCGAAAATGTAAGGATCACGGAATTTCATGTTAATGTCTATGATGAGTCTGGTACACTCGTCGATGAATCAGGAAGCACAACTGATGCAAAGGACGGAATTGATGGTAATCCTTTAAGTGAGAAGAACAGGACCGTAGATCGAGTAGTTTTTAACCACATATTTTTCAATGCATACGAAGCTGAGACGCTTGCTTTGAATAACGCGTCAGGACTATTTCTTGCACCGAATGCTGATACTGTCACACAAAAAAATGGAGCAGGATGGATTCTTGCTGAAGGAACTGTAGATTCTGATTCGGAATGGCATTTCTATCGTCATAATCGTAAGTACAAGGCAAAAGGAGATTTCAGCTTAGCCGGAGAGAAGAAGATTGTTGATGAAAATGGTAATAATAAGAAATATACAGAGTTCCGCTCAATGACGTTTACATTCGAGCTCTATGAGTGTGATCAAAGCGGAAATATAACTCCTCAGGGTGCAAAACCGATAGAGAGTGTTACTGCTGATAAGGACACTGGGGAGTTTGCATTCAGCAAATTGAAGTACGATCAAAATCTAGTTGAGGAAGGCAAGACTGAAACATTCTATTATAAAATAATAGAGAGACAACATGATCCTGAAAATGGAGTGAACTATGATGCTGCTCCAGTATTAATAAAAGTGGTAGCCACGGATGAAGCAGGTAGTGAAACTATTACCTTCGAAATTTCAAAAAGAAGCACCACTGATAACTGGGAGGTTATTGAAAATACTGGTACGGATACCGATAAAGTATATGAGATTGGAGAATTCAAGAATACTTACACATACAATTCAAGCGGCGAAGACGAGCTTGAGGGGACGAAGGATCTGAAGGATGCAGCAGGCAACGCGATGCAGCTTAAAGAAAAGCAGTTCAGTTTCAGCGTGACACCGGCATCAAACAATGATTCTACAGGCGTAGACGAGAAGGAACTGAAGAAGGAGGCAACGAACGAGGCAGATGGAAAGATCGACTTTGGCAAGCTGACCTTCTCGAAGGAAGGCACATACGTCTATACGGTGAAGGAGACCAGTGAGAGCGGCGACGGGATCACAGTGGATCCGACCGAATACACAGTCACCTACACGGTCAGCGAGAATACGCCTAAGGACGGAGACCTGAATGTCGTCAGGACGATAACCAAGGGCAGCGGCGAGAGCGTAGAGACTGTCGAGGCGATAGGCTTCACGAACACATACAATGAAAATGGAAGTCTGACTCTGAGCGGAAGAAAAGTCATCACGAATAAGCCTGATAACATGGATCTTTCGGGATTCAAGTTTACGGTCAAAGAAGGTGACGAACCTGTAGCTACAGGAACATCTGCAGCAGACGGAACAATCACATTCACAGATATTAGTTACACTGCGGAAGGCGAGCATACATATGTAGTGAGCGAAGATCCTGACAGTAAACGTGGCGTAACAAATACGGATAGCACGGTAACTATTAAGGTAACCGTTACAGCTGATGGGAAAGGTCATCTCAAAGCAACAGCAACAGATGACAGCCCGGCGAAGATCGATGAAGTAAATTTCACGAATGCATACGATGCAAGCGGCAAGATTCCTCTTACAGGTACTAAGAAATTTGAAAACGGTAACTTTGCGGATGAGACTTTCACATTCAGCGTCTATAAGAAGAGCGATTTTAAAGCAGCATCTACCAAACTTCTGGGTCTTGCAGAAGTGGATCGCAACGAATTAGCATCCGATGAAGACCTTCAGTCAAAGAAGGTTGCATCCGCTACAACAGCAGATTCAGAGGCTGATGATAGCGGCAAAGTATCGTTCACATTTAACCCTGAAATCAAGTTTACTTTATCAGAACTTGATCCCCGGGATAAGAATGACGACGGATCGTACACATATGATTATGTCGTTGTCGAAGATATACCAGAAAGCGCTGTTAAAAAGACGGTAGGAGATGAAACCTTCTACTACGACAGCGAGAATGATATCAAATACGATAGTACTGTTTATGAAGTAACGATTACTGTTAAGGACAAGGGCGATGGTACTCTTAATGTTACGGCTTCAGATAACAAGACTGAATTCGGTTTTGAGAATGCTAAGGAGTACACGAAGTTATCTCTCACAAAGTCGATAGACAAGTTCATCGGTGAGGATACTGACGGTGAGTATGTGAATGCCACACTTGTATTCAGACTCACATATGACGATCCTCTGACTGGCGAGAAGGGTAAGACGAGAGAGGTCAGCGTACAGTTCGATAAGGACAACGTCACTTCACAGACGATAGAGGTGGAGAAAATACCAATCGATACGACTGTAGAGGTCAAGGAAATCTACAGCAGCAACTATAAACCGGGCGTCCCAGTTAAGGCAACCAAGGGTATAGATGAAAAAGGATATCCGATATGGACAGTATCGTTAGATAACGAGCAGATCGGCACCACAACTGGAAGCGGTATCATCAACAACGTTAACAAGAATGAAGCTGGCGAATACGAATGGAACATCGGCGAAGAGCCGTCAGATGAACCAAGGTGATAGGGCGACAGAAAGGAGGACAAAACGATGAAAAAGAAGATCAGTAACAAGATTTTGGTAATACTCGCTTTGGTGCTCTGCCTGTCGGCCTCGGTAGGGGTAACTCTGGCGTATTTCAATGATTATGAAGATGCGTCGGGCGGAGCCACTCTGAATCTCGGTGGAAAAACTGAGCTGAGTGAGGGCGAGAATCATGATCAGAAGGATATCGTGATAAAAAATACCGGCAAAACCAATATGATCGTCAGAGTGGCTATCATGGGCGAAGGTGTTAAGTATTTCAAGAATGCCCCGAAATACAATCCTGAGGATTGGGCCATTGACACAGACAGCAACGGCGTGACCTGGTACTACTATAAGAAGGTACTTGAGCCTGAGGAGTCGACCTCTGACATCCTTGCCAAGATGGAGTTCAATTGGAAAGGCGATGAACCGGATTATAACTTTGAGATAACTGTAGTGCATGAGAGCGCTCAAGCTGTATACAACGGCAAGACGCTGGCGTCCCCTGACGGTTGGAATCAGAGCATCGTGAAGAATATCATAATTCCGGGTGCAGAAAACGGAAAGGAGGGTGAGTGATATGAAATTCAGGAATACCAAGCTCTCCAAGAGGACGCTGGCCCTCTTCGCGGCGATGCTGGTCGCCCTGAGCGGCGGCCTGATCGGAACCCAGGCTAAGCTGAGCATCTTCAGTGATTTTTACATCGCTGACTTCCAACTCGATCACCTGCAGGTTCACTTGATCGAAAACGGTAAGGATGTCTGCCACGGCGAAAATACGATGACCTCGGTCCACCGCTACGACAGCGGCGAGGCGAGAGATGAGAAGTATCACGGCAACCTCGTCGAATACCTGGGCTACACGAATGATACCCACTACGGCGAGACTCCGGCTTACAAGCTGGGAACGCCGGGTACGATTGAGCCGGGCCGTACCTATAAGGAGGAAATCAGAGCTAAGAACGGACAGAACATCAACCAGTACGTTCGCCTGACCATGAAGAAATACTGGGTTGATCCGGAAGGCAAGAAAGCCACCTACCTGGATCCGGCTCTGATCAAGCTGACCTACAATGGGAAGGCTTATAACAGCGGAGCTTGGCAGCGCAATAAAAAAGAGCACAGCGCAGAGTCGGATACCTACTACCTGACGAACATGCTAAAGGCTAATAAAACATCGGCCCTGCTTTTCAACGAACTGACCATCGATGGCTCTATTGTCAGTAAGGACAATATGACAACGAAAGTCCAGGAAAACAAGGACGGCAATAAGATTACCAGGATCTACACCTACACCTACGACTACGACAACTACACCTTCTACATCGAGGCCAGCGTCCAGGCGATCCAGACCCACAACGTCAACGACGCCATCGACAGCCTTTGGGGTGTAAGCAACGTATCGGCTGGCAGCGGCAAGGTCACAGTGAAGTAAGGAGGCATGAAGATGAGAATGAAACATACAATGATGATCCTCACCATGTCAGTCCTGCTACTTCTGGGAATGACCATGGGTGTGAGCGCGGAGAGCAAGACCGTCAACGGCCACTGCTGGTTCGACGGAGGCTCAACGATCGAATCGAACGACTTCGATTCCAATACCATTGCAACCAAGGTGCGGGGGCTGGAGCCGGGCGACGATGTCACCTTCCGCGTGCAGTTTAAGAACAAGTACAAGGATACGACTTACTGGTACATGAAGAGCCAGGTCATGAAGACCCTGGAGCAGAGCTTTGACCGGAGCGAGAACGGCGGCTACACCTTTAAGCTGACCCACATTAAACCGAACGGAGACCGGCAGGTGCTCTTCAGCAATGAGCAGGTCGGCGGTGACGCCAAGGTTGCGGGCATGGAAGGTCTGCACCAGGCCACCAACGCGACCAAGGAATGGTTCTACATCCAGAAGCTGAAGCCGGGTGAGAAGGGCTATACGGAGCTCTACGTCAAGTTTGACGGAGAGACCGAGGTCAACGACTACATGGACACTTACGGCAAGCTGGAGGTCGCTTACGCGGTCGAACTTGAAAAGGCAGGTACGACCACGAATAAGACGCATGCGAAAACCAGAACCGGGGATGAGTCCAATCCGTGGATGGCCATGATTCTGATGACGCTGGCAGCGATTCTGGCGATACTGACGATCCTGAGCTGGAGAAAAGACCGGAAGGCAGGTGATCAGGCATGAGAAGAACAATGAGAATTGCAGCGATCGCGCTGTCGCTGGTACTGGCCTTCGGCACGGTCTGTTCCTTCGGAACGGTTGACAAGTCCAAGGGATACGGCTACACGGTCACCTTCTACGCGGGCCTGCAGGGCCACTTCGGGTCGAACACAAGCAACAAGACGATCACGAAGAAATGTGACGCCGGTGAAGAAATCACGATCAGTCTGGCTGACCTGGATTTCCATATCGACAATAATGAATATTATGCCAAGGGCCTCCGCCAGACCGGACATGACAACGATGAGTATAAGGATATCAACTCTAAGACCATTACGGTCGATGAGGATATGGCCTTTGAAGTTGCCTACGGCATCAAGGGCGGTATGGTCAAATATGTTGTTGAATATGTCTCTGCCAAGGATGGCAGCGAGCTGCATGAGAGCGACACCTACTACGGTATGATCGGCGACAAGCCTGTAGTCTCCTACAAGTACGTAGAAAACTACCTGCCGGATGCCTACAATAAGGGCAAGACGCTGTCTGCGGATGAATCCGAGAACGTCTACACCTTCACCTATTCCTACACCGGGGACTCGAATGAGAACGGCAATGACAATGGTGACAACGGCAACGGCGACAACGGCAATGGGACCGACAACAACGGCAACAATAATGCTGGTAACAATGGCAACAATGGAACGGGCAACAATGGCAACGGCACTGCCGCGAACACGCCGGGCGATGGCGCGGTAGCCAATGCTGACGGCGACGCCAATATCGCGGACAACAATACGCCGCAGGCTGCCCCGAAGAATTATCAGGACCTGGATGATTCGAAGACCCCGCTCGCCGGTACGGATGAGCAGGAGAAGTCCGGCAGCAAGCTTCCGTACGTGATCGGAGGCGGCGTGGGCGTCCTGCTTCTGGCAGGCATCGCGGCCATGCTCCTGCGCAGGAGAAGATCCGAATAAAAGCAGGCCGGCAACATAAAGCATAGGCAAAAAACCGTCTCTGTGGTAAGATGACTGCAGAGACGGTTTTCATTTAGGAGGAACGGCGAATTGACGGACAGGAAGGCGGCGGGCCCGCGTTATGTGATCTTTGATATGGACGGAGTCATCTTCGACACCGAGCAGTTTTACATTGACTGCTGCGTGCCGGCAGCGGAAAAGGTCGGCCTCGCAGGCATGAGAGAGGTGGCCCTTGGCTGCATCGGCCTGACCGTAGAGGAGACCGAGAAGCGGCTGGTCGCTGCCTATGGGGAGGATGCCCCCTTGAAGGAGTTTCACGAGGAGACCTTCCGGATCTTTCGCAGGCGCTACGAGGAGGAGGGCCTTCCGGTCAAGCCGGGCGTGCGGGAGATCCTCACCTGGCTGCGGGAGACGGGGACCAAGGTGGCCCTCGCGTCCTCGACCTATACCGACACTGTGCGGACTGAACTGGCCGATGCAGGCCTGATCGATTACTTCGATGTGACCATCGGCGGGGACATGGCGAAGCGGAGCAAGCCGGCTCCGGACATCTTCCTGCAGGCGGCTGAGGCGCTGGGCGCGGACCCTTCGGAATGCTTCATCATCGAAGACTCATTTAACGGGATCAGGGCTGCCTTTGCAGCGGGAGCAAAGCCCCTCATGGTGCCGGACCTGCTGGAGCCGGACGAAGAAATCCGGGGCATGGCGGAGGGAGTGTTCCCGTCGCTATTCGAAGTTTTAGAACTGCTTCGGGAAGGAACTAAGGAGAAGAACTATGGATTTGATTGAACTGATGAGATGCCGGCGGAGCATCCGCAAATACACGGACGAGGAGATTCCGAAGGAGAAGCTGGAGAAGATCCTGCAGGCGGCCCTTCTGGCGCCGACCAGCCGGGGCAAGCGGCCCTGGGCCTTTCACGTGATCAAAAGCAGGCCTGTCCTTGAGCAGCTTTCCAGGGCTAAGTACCACGGGGCGAATCTGCTTGCGGGCTGCAATACGGCGGTCGCGGTCTTTGCGGATAGCGAGCTGTCGGATGCCTGGATCGAGGACAGCTCGATCGCGCTGGCCTACATGGACCTCATGGCGTCGGAGCAGGGCGTGGGCAGCTGCTGGGTGCAGATGCGGATGAGAAAGGACGAAGACGGCGGCGATGCGGAGCAGAATGTCAGGGACATTCTGGGCGTAGACCTGCCCTGGAGAATGGTCGGAATCATGGCGCTTGGCATGCCGGATGAGGAGAAGGAACCCTACGATCTTGGCGAGCTGCACTGGGAGAAGGTGGTAAAATGAAAATCAGAGATTATCAGAAGAAGGACGAGGAGTTCGTCCTGGAATGCAACCGGGTCAACGTAGAAGTGCTGTCCCCCATGGATGCGGAGAAACTTGATTATTTCCGGCGCGTCAGCGAGCTGTTTCAGGTAGTGGAACTCAGCAGCGGCAGCGGGGTCTACGGAGGGGATGAGCCCGGAGAAAGCGGCGAGTCCGCAGTTTCCGGCGAGCCGGCGGCCTTCCTGATCGCCCTGCGGGAGGGCATCCCGGACTACACCAGCGAGAACTACATCTGGTTCTCAGAGCAGTATGAGAAGTTCCTCTACGTGGACCGGATCGTGATCGACGAGCGGTTCCGGGGGCGCGGGATTGGAAGGGACCTCTACGAGGGCGTCTTTGAGCACGCCAGGAGGACCGGCGTTCCGGTCGTCACGGCGGAGGTCGATATCCGGCCTTACAATGAGCCCAGTCTGAAGTTCCATGAGGAGATGGGCTTTGAGGAGGTCGGCCAGCAGGTGATCCGGGGCGGTGAGGTCGAGGTCTCGCTGCAGGCGCGGCCGGTGCGGTAGCGCAGGCGAGGCCGGTCCGATAGTGCGGCGCGGCGCCAGAAGGCGGCCAACCTGTTGAAATTAGTCAATATTGGGCTAGCGGTTTTCTTTGACAAACTTAAGACTCCGATGCTACATTAAATACAGAAGAAGAGAGAAGCAGGTTCAGGAATGAACCTGTTTTATCCATTTATGGCATATTAATTCAGTTGAACTAATTAAAGTTAAAGGAGGATAATTATGTTAAAGGAAATCTGTGATCTGTTCACGGGCAATAAGAAGGAAATCGGCCTGTTCATCGGCGGCATTCTGGCGGGTACGGCTGGGGTCAGCATCCTGGCAAGCGATGATGCCAAGAAGGTTTACACCCAGGCAACGGCAGCTGCTCTGCGCGGAAGAGAAGAGGTCATGACCAAGGCGACCGTGATCCGCGAAAACTGCGAGGACATCTACGCAGATGCGAAGGAGATCAACGAGAAGAGAGCAGCGGAGAAGGCAGCAGAGCAGGCGATCATCGAGGACGCCGCTACAGCGTAAAAGAGGCCGCATATGAAATGTCAGATTAAGGCGAGCTCCCGCGGAAGGATCCGGGTACACATCTGCGTGCCGAGGATGAGCCTGCGGGAAGCGGACATTCTGGAATACTATCTCAGGGCGGTACCGGGCGTCAGGAAGGTCAGGGTATTCGACCGGACCTGCGATGCGTCGGTGGAATATAGCGGCGAGCGCGGCGATGTGATCGAGGCGCTGGCGGCATTCTCCTTTGCGGATGAGAATGCTGCTGCTTTGGTACCGGAGCACACCAGCCGGGTCATGAACCGGGAGTATCAGAACAGGCTCGTGAGCCTGGTGGCAAGGCACTATGGGAAACGCCTGCTTTTGCCGCACAACATCCGGGTAGCGATGTCCTGCTGGTATACCCTCGGCTATATCCGTGAGGGACTTAAGGCACTGTGGAACAGGAAACTGAACGTGGCTGTTCTAGACGCGTCGGCGATCACGGTGTCTATGATCCGGGACGACCATGATACAGCGTCTTCGATCATGTTCCTGCTGTCGATCGGCGAGCTTCTGGAGGAATGGGTCCGCAGGAAGTCTGTGGATGACCTGGCGGGCATGATGTCGCTGAACGTGGATAAGGTCTGGCTCTGCGGAGAGGATGGAGAAGTTCTGGTGCCGGTATCCCAGGTTGAGGCCGGAGATACCGTCGTTGTGAGAACCGGCGGTCTGATTCCGCTGGACGGCGTTGTGACGGAAGGCGAGGCCATGGTCAACCAGGCTGCGATGACCGGAGAGTCCATGCCGATCCGAAAGAAAGAGGGCAGCTACGTCTACGGCGGGACGGTCGTCGAAGAGGGCGAGTGCCGGTTCCGGGTCGACAAGACCACAGGCAGCGGTCGCTATGACCGGATCGTGAAGATGATCGAAGAGTCCGAGAAACTGAAGTCGGAGACGGAGGCCAGGGCGGCGAATCTGGCCGACCGGCTGGTACCCTACAGCCTGGCCGGTACACTCATTTCCTACGCATTGACGAGGAATCCGCAGACGGCGCTGGCGTTTCTGATGGTGGACTACTCCTGTGCGCTGAAGCTGACCATGCCGCTTGCGGTCATGTCGGCCATGCGGGAATGCAGCCGTTACAACATCACGGTCAAGGGCGGTAAGTTCCTGGAGGCGGTCTCCGAAGCCGATACCATCGTATTCGATAAGACGGGCACGCTGACTCATGCGCAACCGACGGTGGCCAGGGTCATCCCGTTCGGCGGCAATGACGAGAACGAGATGCTCCGCCTGGCAGCCTGCCTGGAGGAGCACTACCCGCACTCCATCGCCAATGCGGTCGTTGCGGCGGCAAAGGAGAAGGAACTGCACCACGAAGAGCGGCACACGACCGTTGAGTACGTTGTGGCCCACGGAATCACCAGCATGATCGACGGGCAGCGTGCTTCCATCGGCAGTTACCATTTCATCTTCGAGGACGAAGGAACAGAAGTGCCGGAAGGGGACGAACCTGCCTTTGCAGAACTGCCATCCGAGTACTCGCTGCTCTACCTGGCCCTGGACGGCAAACTCGCCGCGGTGCTCTGCATCGAAGATCCCCTGCGCGAGAATGCGCGTGAAGTCATCGGGCAGCTGCGACAGGCCGGATTCAAGAACATCGTGATGATGACGGGCGACAGTGAGAAGACCGCGGCTTACATCGCAAAACAGGCGGGGGTCGACCATTTCGTCGCTGAGGTGTTGCCGGAGGACAAGGCGGCCTACATCCGCGACCAAAGGCAGGCCGGTCACAAGGTCGTCATGATCGGTGACGGGGTCAACGATTCACCGGCGCTGTCGGAAGCGGACGCCGGGATCGCGGTCAACTCGGGCGCAGCCATCGCGAGGGAAATCGCGGATATCACAATCGAAGCGGACGACCTGGAAACACTGCTGATGCTTCGCAGGATCGCGGATGCGCTGATGGAGCGCATTCACCGGGACTACCGGGTGATCATCGCCTTCAATACGATGCTCATCGGCCTGGGCGTCTTCGGCATCGCTGCACCGGCGGCCTCAGCCATGATGCACAACCTGTCGACGATTGCCATCAGTATGTACAACATGACGAATTTACTGGAGGAAGGAAATGGAGAAGCATAAATTTTTTGCATGGGCAACGGTGTTTTGCTTTATAATGACTATGTGGACGGGGTATAAAAGAACCTAGTAGTCAGGAGAGAAGACATGGCAGAAGACATCATTCGGATCGGAGACACACCGCTATCGATCAGCGTATATTCGGTGGAGAGCAAGCCGACCATGATGAACGATCCCGGGATGCTGGAGATCATATTCTGCCTGCAGGGAAGCGTACGGTTCGCCTATGCCTACGAGGAGTTCACTCTTCACGCGGGCGAATTCGTATCCGTGGATAAGGACGCATATTTTTTGTACAAAGGGACGCCGGGCAACCGCTGCGTCTCTTTTTTGATCGACCTGACCCGCTACCGCAAGGTGCACCCCTATATCGAGGACATGCTGTTCGTGTGCGAAGGGCTGTCCGAGGGAACGACGAACTACCCGCAGCACTATTACAACATGCTGAAGGGCCTGCTGATCTCGGCGCTGAAGGAGATGACGGGCGGGCCGGAGGCAGGCGCTGCCGGCAGTTTCGACACGCAGACCATCGGGCGCATCACCGACCGGATCGTCGACCTCTTCGTCAACCATTTTAATATTTATTTCTACCACTATCAGAGCCAGGATGTCGACACCGAGACCATGGAGCGTCTGAATCTCGTCAATCATTATCTCTATGAACACATCACCGAGACAATTTCGCTCGATGACATCGCCGAGGAACTGAAACTGACGCCCGGCTATGTTTCCGAAATCATCCGAAAATACAGCATCGGCTTTCGCAAAATGCTGGGTTACCTGCGGGCCAACGCGTCCGAGCGTTATCTTCTCGAATCGAACCTGACCATCATGGAGATCTCGGAGCGCTGCGGCTTCTCCGATCCCAAGTACTACTACAAGGCCTTCAAGGACTGGTACCGCTGCACCCCGCGCCAGTTCCGCGACCGCTACTGCCGGGACATGGTGCGCGCGATCGAATTTCTGGACGTCTCCGAGATCAGCGAACTCCTCGACGGCCTTCTGATGGAGCACTACCGGGAGATTTTCCTGGGGGAGAATCCACTTTGATTTGAGTCTTGATACAATCAGTGGGAAAAGATGCTTTTTATCAAAGTATCGTCAATGATTTTGATACAAATCGTCGAAAAAAATGATAAATGGAAATTCCCATGCAGCTTATTGCAAGCATATGCTAATCCGTATACGGAATGTAATGAAAACATAACTTTTCAAGCCTTTCAGGGTATGGATCAAACCATATGAGATAGGCACTTTGATAAAAGTCCAATTTATTGTTGAATTGTATCAGTACATGACTTTTCTCCTTGATAAAACAGGGGAAAAAAGAGCATTCCTATCAAGAATCCCAACAATCTATAATTCCTTACTATACCAGGTGCGTCTTCCATATACGCAAATCACTTTATAGCCAAATTCGTGTTAAAAATCCAAGAAACGACCATAAAAGGTCGTTGCAGACCCATAATTTTCTGAGTATTCTTAAATAAAAGAGGTGACAGTCATGAATCTCACGAAATTATTAGAGTTGGAGATCATCCAGCAGGAAGATGTGGAGATGGCGGGAACGGCAAGGGGAGACCTGCTTTTGTCCCCGACGACGGGAGGAACTTTTGCCGGGCAGAACTTCAGCGGCGAGCTGCTTCCGGTCGGGATCGGGACGACCTACAGCCGGGGGCCGGAGAACGACATCCGCTCGCTCACGCTGCTGAGAACGGACGACGGCGCGGACATCCTGATGCGCATGGAGGCGGTCTTCGACGTCGACCCGCAGACCGAAGCGAAGCTGATCGCAGGAGAGGCGGTCGATCCGGACAGCTACTACTACAAAGGCAGGGTCACCTTCGAGACCGGCGCGAAAGACTACAAGTGGCTGGAGAGAAAGCTCTGCATCAGCGAGTGCGTCATAGAGGATTATACGAAATTACAGATCACAGTCTATATGGTGGAATAGGAGGGGAAGCAATGCCAGCAGATAAGATCTATAAGAACGGAAGATTCTATACAGAGAATAAAGAACAGCCCTGGGCGCAGGCCGTTGTCATAGAAGGGAAAAAGCTAATAAAAGTCGGCACAGAGGAAGAGTGCAAGGCGCTCGCCGGCGAGGGTACTGACATCATCGACCTGGGCGGCCGGGTGGTCCTGCCCGGACTGATCGACGGCCATACCCATCCGATCACGGTGGCCAGAACCTACTGGCGGGTGCGGATTCCGCTGACCCACAACAGAGAGGAACTCCTGAGTAATATCCGGGAGTACGCAGAGAATAACCCGAAGGAGACCTGCCCGTATTTCTTCTGTGAGAACTACTTCGCTGAGACCTTCGGCGATGAGGGACCGAAGAAGGAGATCCTGGACGAGATCGTCCCGGACCGGCCGGCCAGAATCCAGGACTTCACGGACCACGCCTGCTGGCTCAATTCCATGGCGATCGACATGCTGAAGGATGAGAACGGGGAGATCCACATCGAGACCGGAGCGATCCAGCCGGATTTCATTAAAGACGAAAACGGGGAATACACCGGATGGGTCAAGGAGCCGTTCGATGAGATCGACGATGTGATCTATGAGAAACTGGGCTGGTATCCGCCGGAGGAGATCACCGACGAGATGGTGGACCCGCTGCTGGACTACTTCAAGGAGCATGGCACCACCTGTATGATGGACGCGCTGACCATCGGAGAGGAATCCGTGAAGTACTTCTACGAGAAGGATCAGAAGGGCGAACTTGGCATGTATTACGACGCCACCTCCATCCTGCAGACGCCGGCGCAGATCGACGAGGCCATAGCGACGGCAAAGGACTGGCAGGCGAAATACGGCGGGGAGCACATCCGCTGCAATACCATCAAATTCTTCATCGACGGGACGAACGAGCTCGGCGACTGCCTGAGCCTCTATCCCTTCGCCAACGATCCGGAAGGGAAGTTCTGCGGCGAAGCCTATGCGAGCGAGGATGAGATGGTGGAGGTCATGCTGAAGATCAACGACGCCGGCATGGACTTTCACGTTCACACCATCTGCGACGGCGCCTTTCGTCTGATGTGCAACGCCTACGAGCGGGCGAAGGCTCAGCGGCCGGATAGCTGGAACATGTACCTGACGCTGGCCCACTGCGAACTGATCGATCCGGAGGATATGCACCGGGTGGCGAAACTCGGCATCTTCATCGACTGGTCGACCCACTGGTCCGGCGGCTATTTCGGGGAAGTGGCGAGGGAGTACCTCGGCGACCGCTGGTATACGATGTACGACTTCACGACGATCATCAAAGAGGGCGGCATGGTCGGCTACTCCAGCGACGTCTTCACCTACCAGGAGGCCATCCGGGCAAATCCGTTCATCGGCATGCAGACCGCGATGACGAGGGTGGACATGTTCCTGCCTTTGGATCCGGAAAAATATCCGGGCAGCGTCCGTCCGCCGGAGAGCGCGAAGTTGCCGCTCGAAGAACTGCTGCGCGGCTACACCTACAACAACGCTTACCGGATGCGGCTGCTAGATCGGATGGGAACGATCGAGGAAGGCAAGCTGGCTAACCTGGTCGTGCTGAACAAGGATATATTTAAAACGCCCGCGGAAGAGATCGCCGGCGTGGACGCGGAGCTCGTCATCTACGAAGGCAAAGAGCGCCTTGTGACCAGCGAGCTCGACATCAAGAGAGGTTAGGCAAAGGCAGGCCTGCCTTTGCAGGGGAGGTTATTTGCGGCGGCGCAGGCCGAGCAGAGCCCAGACGATGATGATGGCTGAGAAAAAGAAGAGCAGCCAGACCCGTCCGGGGTAGATGTTGGGGATGGCGCCGGTGGCACCGATGGCGGCGAAGATTGCGATCGCGATGCCCATGCAAAGACAGAATATGTTGACTCCTTTATGTGGATCCATGATTGACCTCCATAGTTCGTTTATTAATTATTCGTCATTATACCATAAATACTTGCGAGGAGGATTATTATGTCAGAATTACAGAATCAAGGGCAACTGAAACGGACCCTGTCAGTGCCGCTTTTGATCGGCTTCGGTCTGGCCTATCTGGCTCCGACGGTCGTCTTCAACTACTACGGCATCTGGACGCCGGCGACGGGCGGCATGTATCCGCTCTGCCTGCTGATCACGACGCTGCTGATGACCGTCACGGCCTACAGTTACACCCGGATGGTCAAGGCCTATCCGCAGGCGGGCTCGGCCTACGTCTACGTCAATAAATCGGTTCAGCCGCACATCGGCTTTCTGACCGGCTGGGTCATGCTGCTGGACTACCTGCTGCTGCCGATGGTCTGCTACCTGCTGCTCGGCATCTATATCAATGAGTACTTCCCGGTCATTCCGGTCTGGGTCATCGTGCTCGTGCTGGCAGCCTTTGGAGCGGTCGTCAACATCATCGGCGCCAAGACGGCATCCATCATCGACACCATCATCATCGTTGCGCAGCTGGCCTTTACACTGGCGACCATCCTGCTCTGCATCGTCTACGTTACGGGCGGCGGCGGAACCGGATCGGTCTTCGACGGCAAGGCCTTCCTCAATACGGACCTGTTCAATATGGGAGATATCCTGAGATGCTCCGCGATCCTGTGCGTATCCTTCGTCGGATTTGACGCGGTTACCACGATGGCGGAGGAGACGAAGGATCCGGAGAAGGCGATGACTCCGGCCATCATGGGCGTGTGCGTCGGCGCGGGCGTGATCTTCTTCATCACGGCTTACTGCCTGAACATCGCATGGCCGAATGCGGTCACCGAGATCCAGAATCCGGATACCGGCATCTTCGAATTCTACCCGGCGATCGGCTATGATTTCATGGCGGACATCTTCTTCGTCGTCGACAACTGCGCATCCCTGGTCTGCGCGATGGCAGGCATGGGCGCGGTATCGAGACTGCTGCTCGGCATGGGCCGGGACAACATCCTGCCGAAGAAGTTCTTCGGGTACGTTTCACCGAAGTGGCATACGCCGGTCTACAACATCCTGCTGGTTTCCGTCATCGGCTGCACCGGCATCTTCTACGCGGACAACCTGATGGGCGCTGCGGAGCTCGTATCCTTCGGCTGCATCCTCGGCTTCATCATGGTCAACATCTCCGTGTACATGCACTTCTACCGGCATAAAGGCCTGCGCGACGGGGCAAAGAACAAGATCATGTACATGATTCTGCCGCTCATCGGCGCCATCATTTTAGCCATTGCCTTCATCTTCGTCGGCAACGGCGCGAAGATCCTCGGCTGCATCTGGCTCGGGATCGGCGTCATCTATCTGGCAATCAAGACCAGGGGCTTCAAGGAACTTCCGCCGGAGATGACTTTTGAGGAATAAGTGCTTGCAAAGGCAGGCCCTGCTGTGATAATATAATGCTCGGTAATTATACCTGCTTCTGAGCGAGGCGACGACTCCGACGCCCGGCACGGACGCAGGCGGATGTGACAAATAAGGAGGAACATTATGATCACAGCAGAAAAGAAAGCAGAAATCATCAAAGAGTATCAGACCAAGGAAGGCGACACCGGATCCCCGGAGGTCCAGGTTGCGATTCTGACCTATCGGATCAACGATCTGAACGAGCACCTGAAGATCCACAAGAAGGATCACCACTCCAGAAGAGGTCTTCTGAAGATGGTCGGCCAGAGAAGAAACCTTCTGAACTATCTGAAGGAGAAGGATCTGGAGAGATACAGAAGCCTGATCGCTCGTCTGGGACTGAGAAAATAAGCTTGTATGAATCATGCGGGGCGCATTCGTCCCGCTTGGTTTTTTTGTTGGTAGCTAATTTACAGGAGGTAGTTGTAAATTATGAAGTACGAAGATTACAGAACATTCAAGACCGCAATCGGCGGCAAGCTGCTGGAAGTTGAGATCGGCAAGGTCTGCGAGCTGGCGAATGGCCAGGCCTGGGTCCGCTATGGTGACACGGTCGTCAACGTGACCGCCTGCGCATCCAAGGAGCCGCGTCCGGACGCTGACTTCTTCCCGCTGTCCTGCGACTACGAGGAGAAGATGTACGCAGCAGGCAAGATCCCGGGCGGTTTTATCAAGAGAGAGGGAAGACCGAGCGAGCGCGCGATCCTGTGCTGCAGACTCATGGACAGACCGCTTCGTCCGCTGTTCCCGAAGGGCTTCTATAACGATGTACAGGTCGTAGCGACCGTACTGTGCGTGGATAACGATGCTCCGTCCGAGATCGCGGCCATGATCGGTTCTTCGATCGCTCTGGCGATCTCCGACATTCCGTGGGACGGCCCGACAGGTTCCGTCGTCGTCGGCATGGTCGATGGTGAATTCGTCATCAACCCGTCCGTCGAGCAGAAGGAGAAGAGCACCCTGCACATGACCGTTGCCGGTACCAAGGAAGCCATCATGATGGTCGAAGCCGGCGCTGAGGAAGTTCCGGAAGACGTCATCCTGGACGCCATCATGTTCGCGCATGAGGAGATCAAGAAGATCGTCGAGTTCATCGAGCAGATCGTAGCCGAGGTCGGCAAGCCGAAGATGGACATCGAACTGTACAAGGTTCCGGAAGACATCGACCAGGCGGTCAGAGACTATGCAGTAGATAAGATGAGAACAGCCATCCAGACTTTTGATAAACTGGAGCGTCTGGAGAACATGGATGCCGTTGAGGCAGAGACCAAGGAACACTTCGAGGAGATCTATCCGGACAACGCCAAGGACATCGGCAACGTCCTGTACCAGATCACCAAGGAGCAGGTCCGCAGCCTGATCCTCGACGAGAACATCCGTCCGGACAACCGGAAGCCGGATGAGATCAGACCGCTGTGGATCGACCACGGCGTGCTGCCGAGAACGCACGGCACAGGCCTGTTCAAGCGTGGACAGACACAGGTTCTCTCCGTTGCCACCCTGGGACTGCTGAGCGAAGCGCAGACCATCGACGGCATCACGGAGCAGACCGAGAAGAGATACATGCACCACTACAACTTCCCGCCGTATTCCGTCGGTGAGGCCGGCAGAATGAGAAGCCCGGGAAGACGTGAGATCGGCCACGGCGCTCTGGCTGAGCGCGCGCTGCTGCCGGTCCTGCCAGATAAGGAAGAGTTCCCGTACGCGATCCGCGTGGTCTCCGAGGTCCTGTCCTCGAACGGATCCACCTCCATGGGATCCACCTGCGCGAGCTGCCTGGCTCTGATGGACGCCGGCGTACCGATCAAGGCACCGGTCGCAGGCATCGCCATGGGCCTGATCGAGCGCGTTGAAGAAGACGGATCCTCCAAGATGGTCATCCTGTCCGACATTCAGGGCATGGAAGACTTCCTGGGCGACATGGACTTCAAAGTCGCGGGTACCGCTAAGGGCGTGACCGCCATCCAGATGGACATCAAGGTCCACGGCCTGTCCAGAGAAATCCTGCAGAAGGCGCTGCAGCAGGCCAAGGAAGGCCGGATGCACATCATGGCCGCTATGCTGGAAGATCTCCCGCAGCCGAATGCAGAACTGTCACCGTATGCACCGCGCATCGAGACCATGCAGATCGAAGTCGACCAGATCAGAACAGTCATCGGCAAGGGCGGCGAGACCATCAACCGCATCATCGACCAGACCGGCGTCAAGATCGACATCGAGGACGATGGTACTGTCTTCATCGCATCGCCTGACGGCGCATCCCTGGCGGCGGCAAGAGCCGAGATCGAGATGCTGCTGAAGGAGCCGGAACCGGGCGAGATTTACGAAGGTAAGGTCACCCGCATCATGAACTTCGGCGCGTTCGTTGAGATCCTGCCGGGCAAGGAAGGCCTGGTCCACATCTCCAAGATCGCCAAGGAGAGAATCGACAAGGTCGAAGATGTCCTGCACGTCGGAGACGAAGTGAAGGTCAAGGTCACCGAGATCGACGATCAGGGCCGGATCAACCTGAGCAGGAAGGCGCTCCTGTAGAGTAATAAAAAGCGACTGTTGCGGCAGTCGCTTTTTTTATGTAGAATAAGTCCATGAATATGTTTATTGCGGTTCTGCTTGTATTTGCAGCTATCGGCTTTCTGGATAAGGTAATCGGCGGGCGCTGGGGCCTGTCGGACCACTATGAGCGCGGCTTTCGCACCATGAGCGCCATGGTGATTCCGATCGTCAGCATCTGCGCGGTCGGAACGGAGTTCATCCACCGGCATACGGACCAGGTGGCTGCGTTATCTGAACATCTGTTTTTTGATCCGTCCATGATCATCGGCGCCATTCTGGCTCCCGATATGGGGGGATATTTCATTTGCCGCGAGATCGCTGCCAGCCCGCAGCTGCTGGTGCTGAGCGGCGTGGTCCTCGGTACGCTGATGGGGCAGGCGATCACTTTCCAGATGCCCGTCTTCATCCAGACGGTGGACAGGAAGGATCATCCGGCGATGTTTGAAGGGTTTATCGTGGGTCTGATCATGATCCCGGCGGGTCTGATCGTGGCGGAGCTGATGATGCGGATGCCGCTGCCTTTGTTCCTGCGCCAGTTCCTGCCGATCTTCGTGCTCTGCCTGATCATCGCGGCCTGCCTGCGCTGGGCACCGAAGGGAACCGCCCGCGTCTTCGCCGTGATTGCACGGATCGTCAACCTGCTCTTTTATTTCATGTTCGCCGTGACGATCATCGGGGTCTTCATCCCGAAATTGCAGTATGCGAGTATGGAGTCCGTGGAAGAAGCGATGGTGATCGTGCTGAAACTCGGCATCATCATTGCCGGCGCCCTGGTGTTGTCGGAACTGATTATGAAGCATTTTCGTCCGCAGATCCAAAGGATCGCGGCCCGGATCGGGATCAATGAGGTGGCAGCCATCTCTCTTCTGATGACCTGCGCCACGTCTCTTGCGGTGATTCCGCTGTTTCCTGAAATGGATGAGAAGGGGAAGAGGGTCGTCAGCGCCTTTTCGCTCAGCGGCTCCTTCGTCATCGGAGGCTCCATGGCCTTCGTATCCAATGTGACGGGCGGATTCAACGTGCTGATCTTTATCGTGACGAAACTGATCTGCGGCATCTTAAGCGCCTGGGTGATCTGCAGGATGTACCGGCCGGCTACTTCACCGGAAGAAGATCCGGCTCATTCTCGATGAATTCATTCACCGTCTTCTCCGTCGTCCGGATGAACTCAGCCAGGGCAGGGGTCGCGTTTTTCAGCGACTTCACCGTATAGCCCATAGTTCGGTAATATCCCTCTTCAAATTCACGTGATACAACGCTGTCCGGCAGCAGAGAGGTCTGCAGATTGGACATGATGTAGACGCCCTGGTTCTGTCCGGTCAGGGCAATACCTGCCGTATCGCTGGCGACCTCGTAGCGGATGTTGGCCTGGAAGGGGTAGGCCTCCTGGACCATCTTCACGGTGTCGTCCCAGCCCGCGATCGGCATGATGAAGTCACAGCCGTTCAGCACGGCGGCCGGCACCTTCTCGTAGCGGGTGAAGGGGTGGTCCCGGTGCATGATCAGGCACAGGGGATCCTTGAAGAGCGGATGGAATTCGAATCCCTTGATCTTCGCCTCTGACATGAACCCCATATCGATGTCGCCGCTCTGGAATTGATCGAAGAAGGCGTTGAAGGGAAGCTCCGCCAGATTGACGGTGATGCCGGAAAAGCTGCGAGCGAACCTCGACAGGATCATCGGCACCACGTTGACGAGCATGCTGTTCTGGGAGGCCAGGAAGATGGTGCCGTCCATCAGTCCGTTGATGGCGCGCACGGTCTCATGCAGGTCGTCTTCACTGTTGACGATCTGCTTGCAGTGATAGAGCACGCGGGCTCCGTCCTTGGTCGGCTGAACTTTATCCTTGCTCCGGATCAGAAGGGGAAATCCCATCTCCTTCTCCAGTGAGTCGATCATGTAGGAGATTCCGGGCTGGGAATAGCCCAGTTCCCTGGCAGCCTTCGTGATGCTGCCTGATTCTACGACCTGTATGAATGCGCGGTACTTGATCATTCCCGATCCTCCTCAGATAATCTAAAGCGTTACTTTACCAGGCTGCGGCCCGTCATCTCTGCAGGAGCCTCAAGTCCCATCAGATCCAGCAGGGTCGGGGCGATGTCGCAGAGCCTGCCGCCCTCATCGAGCTCGCGGGGCTCCTTCGCAATGTGCACGAGTGGAACGTCGCTCAGGGAGTGGGCCGTCATGACGTTGCCTTCCGCATCGAGCATCTCATCTGCGTTGCCATGGTCGGCCGTCATCAGGATCTGGCCGTCCTTTGCCAAAATGGCGTCCGCGATCTGCGGAACACAGGCATCCAGTGTTTCAATGGCCTTGATGGCAGCCTCCATGACGCCCGTATGTCCGACCATATCCGCGTTAGCAAAGTTCAGGATGATCACATCGTACTTGTCCGACTCGATGGCTTCCAGAACCTTCTCCGTCACAACCGGTGCGCTCATCTCCGGCTGCAGGTCGTAGGTCGCAACCTTGGGGGAGGGAACCAGAATCCGGTCTTCTCCGTCCCGCGGTTCTTCCACGCCGCCATTGAAGAAGAAGGTGACGTGGGCGTATTTCTCGGTCTCTGCGATCCGAAGCTGCTTCATACCGAGGGATGAGACGTAGTCACCGAGCGTGTTCTCCGGGGTCTCCGGCGGATAGGCCAGGCTGACGTTCGGCATGGAAGCATCGTACTGGGTCATGCAGACGTAGCACAGGTCCTTCGCAAACTTCGCGCGTTCAAATCCGTCGAAGTCCGGATCGACAAAGGCGCGGGTGATCTCCCGGGCCCGGTCCGGCCGGAAGTTGAACATGATCATGGCGTCTCCGTCGCTGACCGGAAGGGCTCCGTCCACGATGGTCGGTACCACGAATTCGTCCGTCTCGCCGCGGTCATAGGCTTCTAAGACGGCGTCATGGCCGGTCTTCGCATGCAGGCCGTCCGTGCCGGTCATGGCATCATAGGCCTTGACCAGGCGCTCCCAGCGCTTGTCGCGGTCCATCGCGTAGTAGCGGCCGGAGACGATGCCGATGGTGCCAAGTCCTGCCTGGTCCATGTAGGCGGTCAGCTGGTCGATGTATTCGTTCGCGCAGGCCGGCGGAACATCTCGTCCGTCCAGGAAGCAGTGAACGCAGACCTTGCCAACGCCTTCCTTCTTCGCCATATCGATCAGGGCGAAGAGGTGGGTGATG
>JAZNNY010000103.1:0-11842 GCA_045580505.1 Lentihominibacter sp. | reverse complement strand
GGCCTCCGACTTGACGATCTGTCTGGCGGTGTCCCCCGCCCTGAAGGCCATCGGCGTTCCTTCCCGGCCCCGGCTTTTTGAAGCACGGCAGGCGATCCGCCGCTACGAGCTGGAGCACCGGACCTCGGTAGACTACATCGTCGCCGTTCCCAGGATGGCGGAGTACGAGCGGATCTCAGCGGAGATCTACGGCATCTACCTGCGCTATGCGGCGCCGGAGGACATCCACATCTACAGCATCGATGAATGCTTCATCGACTGCAGCCGTTACCTGCACCTTTACAGGGCCCGCGCCGCCGGATCCGGGCAGAGCCCCGCGCATGTCATGGCCATGACGATCCTGCGCGCGGTGCTTTCCGAGACCGGGATCACCGCGACGGTCGGTATCGGCACGAACCTCTACCTGGCCAAGGTCGCCATGGACATCGTCGCCAAGAAGGCGCAGCCGGACCGCGACGGAGCACGGATCGCGGAGCTGAATGAAGACAGTTACAAATACCGACTCTGGGAACACCGGCCACTCACCGATTTCTGGCAGATCGGCCGGGGCAAGGCCCGGCGCCTGGAGAAGGCGCTTCTCTTTACCATGGGAGACATTGCGGCCAGATCCCAGCAGGACGAAGAGTGGTTCTACCGCACCTTCGGCATCGACGCCGAGATTCTGATCGACCACGCCTGGGGGATCGAGCCGGTCACGATGCGGGACATCAAGAACTACCGCCCGGACAACCGCAGCCTGTCCCGCGGCCAGGTCCTGCCCCGGCCCTACAGTTACGGAGAGGCGCGCATCGTGCTGCGAGAGATGATCGAGGAACTGTGCATGGACCTGTTCTCCAGGAACCTGCTCTCGAAGGTATTCACCTGGTGGATCGGCTATGATTACAAGAGTCTGGAGAAGCTTCCCTCCTATGCGGGTCCGCTCAGCATGGACTTTTACGGCAGGCTGCATCCACGGCATTCGAACGGAACCTGCCGGCTCTCCTCCGAGACCAACGCGGCGGCGGCCGTATCCCCTGCGCTCCTGACCCAGTTCGATCACAAAACGGACCGGCGTCTGCTTTACCGGAGGATCGCAGTCTGTGCCGCCGATACCCGGTTCAACGACGGGGTCTTCCAGTTGGACTTCTTCACCGACCACAATCGGGAGGAGCGGGAGCGCCGCATGCAGGGCGCCATGCTGGAGGTCCGGAGAAGATACGGCGCGAGCGCCCTCTTCAAGGGGACGGACCTGATGCGCGGCGCGACTACGCTGGAGAGAAACCAGCAGATCGGGGGGCACAGGAAATGACCGCTGCGCGAGATGAAGACGGGCGGGACTTTCGCTACCGGGAAGTCCTGCTGCGCGGCAGACCGCGACACGGGAAGTACGATGCCTTCTCGGTTCGCCACCCTTCCATGGATCCCGGACGCCGGGCTAAGATCTTCGCCCCCTTTGACGCCCTGCGCGGCTTCAGCGCTGCGCTGATCGCCAAGCAGGCGGAGGTTATGGATACAGAGACAGAAACAGAACCTGAAGAACTCCGGAGGAGCACGATGTGTACACGTTTTTATATCGACATTTCAGATGAGGAGCTGCAGGACATCATCCGCGCTGCCACGGATGGAGCTCTGGCCGACCGCTTCCTGCGCGCCGGCTCCCCCGTCCTGACCTCAGGCGAGATCCGTCCGACGGATGTGACCGCGGCGATCGCCACGGCCCGTTCCGGCAAGCGGACGGTATTTCCCATGCAGTGGGGTTTCCGCCTTCCGGGGCAGACCCGGGATATGATGCTGCTGAACGCCAGAGCCGAATCAGCTTCTCATAAGAAGACCTTTCAGGATTCCTGGCGGACCCGTCGATGCATCATTCCCTCGTCCTGGTACTTTGAATGGGAACATCTCACGAACCCGGATACCGGGAAGGCCCGGCCCGGCCAGAAATATGCGATCCAGGCGAAAGGGTCTGCCATCACCTGGCTCTGCGGTCTCTACCGGTTTGAAGAGGGCCTGCCGCACTTCGTCGTCCTGACACGGACGCCATCCGATGAGATTGCCTTCATCCATGACCGGATGCCGGTGATCCTTCCTCAGGACCAGATCGACCGCTGGATCGATCCGGCAGCGGATCCTGACCACGTCCTGGAATCCGCGCTGGGCGATGTGGTTTTCGAGAAGGCCGTGTAGCCGCGCCGGCCTCCGATGCTCATGACGGCCTCCGGCGCCCGCCGGCCTGATCAGATCTGGTACTGCTGCAGATACTCCTGGTATTTCACGCTGAACGCCGCGCTCTGTTCTTTCTGGAGACGCAGGGTCTCGTGGAGATTTCGATTGTGCTGCCCAGCGTCGATCAGGCTGGCGGCGATGTTGGAGCAGTGGTCGGAGCACCGCTCGAGGTCGGTCAGCAGGTCGGACCAGACGAAGCCTGCATCGGTGGCGCACTTGCCCTCTTTGAGCCGGATGATGTGGCGTGTGCGCAGTTCTTCCTTAAGGTCATCGATGACCTGTTCCAGCGGCTCTACATCCATGGCCGCCTCCAGATTCTTATAGATGAATACCCCGGTCGTCATTTCGGCGACTTCCCTGACCGCACGCAGGAGCACCCTCATTTCCTCGCAGGCCTGGCTTGTGAAGCGAATCTTCTTCGTGTGCATTTCTTCCGCAGATTCGAGGATGTTGATCGCATGGTCCGCGATCCGTTCATAATCTCCGATCACCTTGAGCAAGACCGTGATCCGCTCATTGTCCGCATTGCTGATGTCACGCGAGCTCAGCCTGACCAGGAAGGTTCCGAGGGCGTCTTCGATCTGGTCCGTGCGCTCCTCCGTTGCCCGAATCTCTTTGGCGCTTTCCTCCGAATATTTCTCCACTGCGTCCAGGCTGCCTCGAAGGGCTGAAAGCGACAGGTCTGCCATCTCTACCGCCACTTCCTCACAACGTTCCAGAGCTACTGACGGTGTAACGAGAAGTCGCTCATCCAGTTCCGGCAGGATCTTCTCCTCTTCCTTCGCCGGCTCACTCGGAACCAGAGTCAGAACGATGCGTTCCAGTAAACCGGCTGCCGGCAGGAAGATCGCCGCCGTCAGTACATTAAAGGCGGTGTTGATGACGGCGATTCCCACCAGCGATGCCGGCAAACTAAGCATGACAGGATGGACGGCCGCGTTGACCGCCATATAGACGATGATCCAGATCAGGGATCCGAGCACGTTGAAAGTCAGGTGCGCCATCGCCGCCTGCTGTGCTTCTCTTCTCGTCCCGATTGCTGAGATTACAGCTGTAATGCAGGTACCGATGCAGGTGCCCATGATGATAGGAATGGCTGCTCCGTAGGAGACCTGCCCAGTCATGGCCAGCACCTGGATGACGCCGACCGCCGCAGAGCTCGACTGGATCACAGCTGTAAATGCAGCTCCCGCAAGCACGCCCATGATCGGATTTTCAAAGGCCGTCAGGATCTGCTGGAATTCCGGGATCTCCGCAAGCCCGGCAACGGCGGACGACATCGTGTCCATGCCGAACATCAGCGTTGCAAATCCGAGCAGGATCATTCCCGTGTCCTTGCGCTTATCCTCCCCTTTCATCATGATCATCACCGTTCCGATGAGCGCGACCACCGGAACAAACGAGGTCGGTTTCAAAAGCTGGATCCAGATGTTCTCACTGCTGATTCCGCTCAAACTCAGGATCCACGCGGTCATCGTTGTTCCGACGTTGGATCCCATGATCACGTTGATTGCCTGCCGCAGCGTCATCAGCCCGGAGTTGACAAAACCGACGACCATGACGGTGGTAGCGGATGAACTCTGAATGATCGCTGTGATTCCGCAGCCGGCCAGGAAACCGGCCAGTCTGCCGGACGTCATCTTTTCCAGCAGCGAACGCAGGCGATCACCAGCTCTTCTCTCCAGCGCCTTTCCCATTACGTTCATGCCGAACAGGAACAGGCAGAGTCCCCCAATCAGAGTAAGTACATCAAAAATATCCATCAATAAAAACCTCCTCGTAATCTGCATCTGCATCTTACGAGGAGAACATCAAATCCATGAATCACCTTTTGTAAAGTTTATATCAAATCATCTTCTTTGGCGGGCAGGCTTACCGTCACGGTAGTCCCTGCGTCCGGTCTGCTTTCCAGTTCGATTCTGCCTCCGTGAAGCTGTACCGCATGCTTGACGATCGAAAGACCGAGTCCGGTCCCTCCAACCTCCTTCGACCTGGCTTTATCCACCCGGTAGAACCGTTCAAATACGCGCTCCTGCTCCTCCTTTGAGATTCCGATACCGTCATCGGACACCTTTAGCCGGACCTCTCCGGACTCTTGGCCGACCGACACCCGCACCTCTCCATTCGGACGGTTATACTTGATCGCGTTCTCGCACAGGTTGTGCACGATGCTGCGCAGCATGGCGATGTCTCCCATGACCATGGCCGACTCTCCGGATACCTTGATCCCGACCTTCGCATCCACTGCCATCTGCGCCAGACCGGCGGCAACGTGTTCTGCGACCGCAAGCAGGTCTACTTCCTCGCGCTTCATGTCCTCCGCGCCTTCATCCAGCCGGGACAACCCGATGATATCCTCGATCAGACTGATCAGGCGAGCCGACTCCTGATGGATCTTGCGGCCGAACTCTTCCATATCCTCCGGTTTCACAAGTCCTGCCTCGATCAATTCCGCGCTTCCCGAAATGGTCTGCAGTGGCGTCTTCAGTTCGTGGGATACATTGGCCGTAAATTCCCTGCGCATCTGCTCGGCGCGCTTTCTCGCCGAAACGTCGATGACAAAGAGCACGACTGCCGTGGTTTCCCCGGATGAGATCACCGGGCTCGCATGAACCTGATACTGTTTCTGTTCATGCTCCAGGTCGAGTTCCGCGCCCTGTCCGCCGCTCGCCTTCTCAAAGGCCTCCAGGATCTCGGGGATCTTCGTCAGCTCCCGCAAGGTCTTTCCGTCTGTGTATTTCGGTATACCCAGAATCCCGGCCGCAGCCCAGTTGATGGAAATGATCTGTCCCGTATTGCTGACAATGAGCAGTCCCTCCTCCATGTTCGCCGTCGCCGCGTCGAATTCATGCTGTTTCTGCAGCAGCGACTGACTCTGGGCGCGGATCTGCTGCTGCTGGACAAGGATCCGGTCCACCAGCGGGTGTAGCTCATCGTAGATGGTCTCCTTCCGAGGATGGTCCAGATTGATCCTGCCCAGCGGCTCAACGATCCGCCTGGTCAGACTATAGGCGATAAACAGCGATAGGGCCAGGGCGATGACCGCAATGATCAGGATCTGCTGGAGCATGCCGAGCAAAAGTCCCAGGATGCTCCGCTGCGAATCTGAAATCCTGACGATGCTCCCATCATTCAGTTTCTTTGCCACATAAAGCTGCCGTTCCATCAGAGTCGTGGAATATCTGGAGCTTTCTCCCTCACCGGTCTTCAGCGCCTGCTGCACTTCTTCCCGCTGCAGGTGATTTTCCATGGTCCCGGCTTCCGCCGCACTGTCGAAGATAACCTGTCCGGACGGGTCAATCCAGGTCAGTCGATATCCCTCCGGCTCCAGTCCTTCTGCAAAGGCAGGTCCCCCTTCATTGATTCCCTGCGCAGCCAGGTCGGCCTGCGCCTGCATCTGGCCCACCTGAACATTCAGGAAGTGGGTATAGAGAACGCCCATGATCAAAATCACCGAAGCGAGAAAAACCAGGGCAGCTACCAGGACGGTCGATCTGAATATTTTTTTCTTCATAGTGTTTTCTCCATCCTGTATCCGACGCCCCGAACCGTTTCGATACAGGTTCCGCAGGCGCCCAGCTTATTTCTGAGCGTTCCGATATGAACGTCCACCGTTCTGCTCTCTCCTACATAATCGATGCCCCAGACAGCATCCAGAAGCTGCTCCCTCGTAAAGGCCCTGCCCTGATTTCTCAGAAACAGGTGCAGAAGTTCATATTCCTTCAGGGTCAGCCGAATGCTCTCGCCGCTGACGCTGACCGAATGCGTTCCGTTATCCAAAGTGATCTCTCCGTTTTTGAGAATCTCCCTGTCCTGTTGTTCTTCACCCTGGTCTGCCTCTCCCCGGCCCATTCTGCGCAGAACAGCCCGGACTCGTGCCAGCATCTCCATCATACCGAACGGTTTGGCCAGATAATCATCTGCTCCGGAATCAAGGCCTATGACCTTATCGTATTCCGTCCCCTTGGCCGATGCCATGATGACCGGGATCCCGGCGGTCTGCGGATCCTCCCTGAGTTTTTTCAGGATCGTGATTCCGTCCTCACCCGGCAGCATGATATCCAGCAGGATCAGCTCGGGCCGTCCATCTGCCATCGCCTCCTCCAGTTCGGAGCCTCCCGCGAGCCCTTTGGCCTCAAAGCCCGCGGCTTTCAGCGTATAAATCATGAGATCTCTGATCCCCTGATCATCTTCCACGCAATAAATCATCGATACTTCTCCTCATCAAAAGATTTGCTGATGCCAGTATGACAGTAAAATGTAAGAATGCAATGGGATTTTGTGTAAATTTCTTGTAAAGATTCTTTCTGATGCCGGCCGTACTATCTCAAACTTCATTAACTAACGGAGATCTTCCGGAGTATAGGCAAGTTCGGCCATTACCGTGTCGTTTCCGTCCGGGGTCATATGCATTTCCCTTTCAAAAAAGCCTGCGAGGCCGCAGGCTTTTTTACTCCTTTTCTTCAGCTTGAATGCATCAGTACTTTTTATCAAATCCGCTGGCAAGGATCGCCAGGTGTTTCGGATGAAGCAGCTGCGCATTTTTCTTAGCTTCCCATACTTCCGGGTATTTCTCGATTGTTCCGTGGATGGATGAGAAGAGCAGTTCCAGTTCATCGGCGCTCATGCCGCTGGCCTTGATGTGTTCTTCAAAATTCTCCGGGGATGTTTTGATGTCTTCCGCCATCTTTTTGTACATCTTAGCATAGTCTTCACTCGTCATTTCCTCAATGCTCTTCAGTTCCGGATGCATCTCATCGCTCTGCATTTTATTATCAATCAGAGCCACAACATCTTCCAGAGACATGGAGTTCTTCTCAATCAGCTGCTGCAATCCCTTCAGGGAATGCTTCGCCTCCTCGTGAAGCTCTTCGTATGTTTCTCTTAATTCTTTTGCTTTTTCCTGCATTGTTTCTCGCCTCCCTGCATTCTTGTTTTTTTCTGATTATAGTATATTCCCTGCGTTCCCCAAAAACAAGACTGCCGGGCTCATTTTTATGCATTTCCGCATCAATAACACTTACCACGTTACGGCAATATCCAGCTGTCTGGGATTGCGGGAAGCGAACCCGCCGGTATCTACAACAATCGCAAGGCCGTTGCTGGATTCTACGATGGTTCCCTTGGGTCTGATGCCCAGACCGGCTGCGCACATGACATAGTATCCGTACATTTTTACGCCGTCGGACCTTACCCAATAGGGCTCATTGAAACCGCGGCCGTTCATGATGCTGATGCATCCGGACATATTCAGATTATAATAGGTCTCTTTGCCGGACGGCCCTGCGGCGAGCGCCCCTCTGGAACGTGTAAGAACCGGTCCGTCATAGTCGAAAGCGCCCTGGATGGCTTTGTACTCTTCGGAGTTTTCGATATCTTCTTCTACGGTACAGTGCACAAACCGGTAGGAACCATCCTCATTCAGCCCGTCGTCCAGTTTCGTGCCGATCATGACGACCTTGTCCTTATCCTCTTTGATGACCTTTTTTCTGACGGTCTTCTTGGAAGTCACCTTGCCGTTTTCAATGACCACATCCGAGGTTACACTGCGTTTACCGTCCTCGCCTTCCTCCCGGACTTCCGTCTCCCCTTTCATGAGTTCCTCGGTTTCTTTTTTTACCGTACTCTTTTTAATGACTTCCGTCTCCAGGACGGTGCCGAGAATGAGGATCTCACACGGGGGCTCTTTTAATACCTGCGCTGCAAGATTCCGGCCGTTTTGTGTCTGCAGATGCTTGCCGAATTTCAGTTCCTCATACTGAATGTCAAGATTGGTCTTGCCTTCGGTCAGGACCATATCGTCACCAACGTAGTCGTTGATCAGATCTTTCACGGTCTCCTCTGCCTCGTCTCTGGACGGCGTGTAGCCCAGCAGGGTCTCGCCTGCCTTTACAGCATAGGCCTGCTTGATGCGCTGCCCGTCCGGCGACAGGGCATAGGTATCCCATCTGACGAATCCCGCGATTCCGACCACCACGACGTTCAGCGCGAGCAGGATGATCAGCATATATGCTATTGGTCTGTTGTTTAATAGTTCTCTCATTGAACTTCCATCGTTTTCGCAGAGGTCTACTAATATGTTGTATTGTTTAGTATAGCATATATTTCAAAGGCTTTCATCTCAGACGTGATGTCCTGATCTCGGTGGCGGACTATTCTTTGACTTCCGGCTTACATGGTCTATTTCAGGATCTGATACGCCTGAAATTCTCCCGCATCATCCCCGGCAGCTCCCGATATTTCCTTCCGATCGAATGTACCAACGCGCGCTGCATGCACATAAAACCCAGTATCATCAGAGCAATCCCGGCCAGTACCTGCAGCGGTGTCGCCAGATTGTGACTGGCAAAGTACCAGAGCACACAGATACTCATGACCAGCTCACATTCCGCCGTGATCATACCTGGCGTATACGGTCTCTTCCTCTGGAATATTTTGATCCCGAGAACATGCACGATGCCTTCCCATAATCCCAGGAATACAGCGGGCAGGATCAACCAGGCATACGAATGGACGAAATATGGAATGAAGGTCAGAGCCAGAAGATAGATCCCGGTATAGAGCCGGCTGCCTTTCTTCGTCTCCTCCGAAACCTCCACTCCGCCTCCGAGAAGTCCGGTGATCAGATCGATGAAGCCTCCTGGATAATGTCCCTCCTCCCACTCGTGTAACACGAACAAGAAGATATATGCCAGTGTAAACTTCTGTATGACATCCGGCGTCACGAAAATCGCAGACAACGCAATCAACAGTAGTGACAGTACAGTATATAGTTCCAGACTATAGTACTTGACAAATCTCATCTCATATCACCCCATCAGTTCCTTATAGTATCCCTTCTCACAATCATCAAAGAAGTCAAAGGCCGCTTCTACAACTCTCTGCGGGCAGTCCAGTTCCATCAGATGGTGCTCCCCCTGCAGGAAAATAGTTCTGGATCCCCGGGTGTTCCGAATCGCCCACATATTACTGTCGAAGTGATCATCAAAGAATTCATCTTCGGTTCCGAACAGGAATCCCACCGGGATGTTCATATTCTTCAGACCTTCCGCGCATGCCTCTTTGCTTCCCCAAATCATTTCAGGTGACGATGCATAGGTCTGAATGATCGCCTGGGTCTTCGCCGCTGTAGCCGGATCGTTCTTGTTCATGCCGATAGCCGCTGCCTCTTCCATCTTCTTGGCAAGACCCTCTTCTACCTTACGGATCCCTCTTGCCATGAAGGCTTCCACGCCGCCTTCCAGACTGAAGAAGTTGTTGGAATTCTGTTCCTTAACGTGCGGCGCCAGGAAGAAGCTTGCGAAGTACTTCACCATCTCCGGATGCTCCTTCACCATGTACCATCCCGGCACCGATCCGTGGCACTTTCCAAAGTGGATGTACTGCTGAATGCCCATCGCCTGGCAGAAGTCATAGATGTCCTTACCCCACTGGCGGGTCCAGTTGATGCTCCCGTCCTCGTTCAGCTCATCTCCGGGGCCGTCGAACCGCATGATCACGCCGTATACATGATATCTCTCTGCCAGCCCTTCCAGCATCGGCATGAAGGTGTAAAAGAAAAATCCCGGCATGATGACGATCTCTTCATTGCTTTCACCCCGCTCGCAGTAGGTCAGCTCCGCGCCGTTCGCCAGTTTTATTGCCTTTGCTTCGCCTTTGATCTTATTTGCTTCCATGGTATTTTCCTCCTTTGGTTTAGTCCCGTTATCCTTTGTGTCTTCATATTCACACATCATGCAACGGCTGGCAATCACCAAAAAACAATACTTTATATGGATAAACAACATTATGTTGTATTTAGTTGTTTATCTCAGAGTTTTTTTGTGCTATGATGATGCAAAGGCAGGAAGAATCCCGGAAAGGAGGCATGGGATGGCAAAGAAGGAAGACCTTCGCGTAGTCAAAACAAAAAGGAATATCCGTCACAGTTTCATCCGGCTTTTGCATCAGAAAAGCTTCGCCGCAATCACTGTTCAGGATATTCTCGATGAGGCCCTGATCAACCGGACCACTTTTTATCGTTATTATGATTCAAAATACTATCTGGCGAAATCATTGTCAGAGGAGTTCCTGCGGAAGTACGAAGAGCTTCTGGACTTCAGTCTCACCCATCGAAGCGATGCCGCCCGGTTATTTGACCGTATCGATCATATGGCCAATGCCTTTTATGATGACCGTATGTCGCTGCTTGCTCTTTGGAAGATCAGGACCGATGACATCGACCTGTACGGTAGTATGGAAGACATGATGCGGGAAAAATTCAGATCGTTTCTTTCCAAATCCTGTGGTCCTGAAGATGACCTGGAATATCAGACCATGATCATGGCCGGTCTGATTCTATCCTCCTTTCGCTATCTGATGGAAAGCGATGAAAAGCTTTCCGTAAAAGAACTGAACCAGCAGGCTGGCAGTTTTTTCAGCAGGAATTTTATTCAGGCCTAGTCCATCGGTTGGTGACAATTTGGTTTGATAACAAAAGAGCCTGGTCTGGTATCTTCGCATGCATGAACATGAAGAAACTTGCAAATATGCTGTGGAACTACAGAAGTAATGGACCGATAGATCCTGGTGATCCTTCGAAAAAGGATCTGGGTTCTTCCTTACTGCATTCTATTTGGCTATTTTTATCTGAGACTCTGAATTGCCAAAGATATGCGGCTGAATACGGAATGATTTAACTCAATAGAAAAGGTCCGTCATCTCGTTTCCGAGATCGGACCTTTGTCTACAGTCTGAAGCGAAAGCTCACGCTTTCGCTTTTATGATTATTAGTGACATGCTCCCACCACTTACGCTTCGCGTTGAAGTGGGGGCTTCCTGCTCAATGGCCCTATCGGGTCAAGTTTCCACTGGCTATCCCCGCCTGCCCGGCGGTTCCTGATATAGCTTCCTATGCGCTTTCGCGCATCTTTCTCTTTTTCTGCAGCCTTCTTCCCTCTTCACGAATGTTGACCGCCGCATTGATGTCCCTGTCGTGATACTCCAGGCACCAGTCGCACAGCCACTTTCGCACCTTCAGGTCCTTTACCTCCGGATGGATGCATCCGCAGCCCGAGCAGATCTGACTGGACGGATACCATTTGTCGATCTTCACCAACTGCCCTCCCCGGTCTCTCAGCTTGTACTCCAGCATCCTCGTGAACATCCCCCATCCGTTATCGTGGACCGACTTACCGAAATGCAGTGCCTTCGACATGGCCTGCATGTCCAGATCCTCGATGCAGATCCTGTCGTAACTCTGCGCCAGCTTCAGGGATTCCTTGTGCAGGAAGTCCTTCCTCTGATTGGCCACCTTCTCATGTTGCCTGGCCACCACCAGCTTTTGCTTACGGTAGTTAGAAGATCCCTTCTCCTTCTTCGACAGTTTCCTCTGCTCCCTGGCCAGCTTCTCCTCCGCTTTGCGATAGTACTTCGGATACTCGCAGTTGTACCCGTCGGAGCTGACGAACAACTTCGGCATGGAGAAGTCCAGACCGGCACTTCTCTCAACTTCCTTTTTCTCTACTTGGCTTTCGTATTCGAATAGGATGCTGACGAAGTGCTTGCCGCTGGGAGTCTGCTTTACCGTCACTGATTTCAGAATCCAATCTTCCGGGATCTCCCGGTGCTTTTTTATCCTTACCTCGCCCAGTTTCGGCAG
>JAZNNY010000102.1:0-7511 GCA_045580505.1 Lentihominibacter sp. | reverse complement strand
AACAAGCGCCGCTTCGAAGCCGGCGAGCGCCTGCTCAACCTCATGACCGAGCGCGACCGCTTCAGTACTTCACAAAAGAGCGGTTTCGCCCAGCTCTCGGAAGCCAAAATGACCAAAGAGCAGGCAGCGAAGCTCCATCTTGAGAAATACCTCGGCAAGAAGGATTGGGAAGATCCTGCCGAGTGGAATTACGTAGACTGAAGAATCGGAATACTACATACATATCCTCCTAAAAAAGATGGTGTTGCATCTCAGTGATGCAACACCATCTTTTTTTACTCTTACGGCATATTACCGGCAGGAATCGTGAAGTCTCCCGTCAACTGGTCGCTCTGCGAAAATGCATAATGCAGTTTCAGGGGATCTCCTTCCGCGACGGTCTTCTTGCCGTTCGCGTCGGTAAGTGTGAGCACTCCACCCTCAAATTTGTAGGTTCCCGCGTCCTCGATTCCATACTGCTCGAAGATGAACTTGTAGGTGCCGTCGGCTCCGAATACCATCTTCGTCGCTCCGTCATCGCTGGCGACTTCCAGCCCGGCCGCCGAAGCATCCGCTGCCGGCGCCTGCGCCGCTCCGGCTTCAGGAGCATCCGTTGCAGGAGTCTCCGCTGCAGGCTCTTCTTCCGCAGCCGTCTCCGTCGTCGCACCCGTCGCGCCCGCTGCCGCGTCTTCCGCCTTTTCGTAGGTCACGATATCGCTGCCCGACAGTGTCCAGATCGTCTCCGGAATGTAGTCCAGAAGAACCGGGAAGTCCGCGGAATCGTAATCGCCGTCTTCATTGGAACCGTTCAGGTCAATGTTCATCAGATCCTTCATCTGTGCGGAATAAGTATCTGTGTGAAGCTCGAATTTCACGTGCTGCGCGGCGCCGGTTGTCACGGATCCGTTTCCGTCATCCGTATAGGTGCCTTCCGAAGTAGTTCTGCAGACAATTCCGAGGCCGCTCGGATCGCCGATCTCCACCCTCTTGCCGGAGTCCACGACATACGCTTCCGAGACGATCGTATAGCCGCCTGCTCCGTCCAGCGTAAGGAGCACGTCGATGTAGAAGCGGCTGTCCATGCGTGTGAGCATACCGAGATCCGCGCTCAGGAACTGATAGCCTGGCATGCCTTCGACGTTGCCGTTCTCCTGACTGAATGTGATCTTGTATTCTCCGCCGGCTCCGCCTGCGCCTTTAGCCCAGGTCTCAATACTGCCGTCGGAAAGCGTCCAGGTGGTCTCCGGAACGTAATCCAGAAGAACCGGGAAGTCCGCGGAATCGTAATCGCCGTCTTCATTGGAACCGTTCAGGTCAATGTTCATCAGATCCTTCATTTGTGCGGAATAGGAATCCGTGTGAAGTTCGAACTTCACGTGCTCCGCCGGGCTTGTGGTCACACTGCCATTGCCGTTGTCCGTATAGGTGCCCTCTGAAGTGGTACGGCAGACGAGTCCCAGTCCGCTCGCGTCGCCGATCTCGACCCGCTTGCCGGAATCTATGACGTAAGCGTCGGAAACGATCGTATATTTTCCCTTGCCGTCCAGCGTAAGGAGCACATCGATGTTAAAGCGGCTGTCCATTTTCACCAGCATACCCAGGTCCGCGCTCAGGAACTGGTAATCCGGCATACCTTCGGTATTTCCGTTCTCCTGGCTGAAGGTGACCTTGTATTCCCCGCCAGTCGTAGAACCGACCGCGCCGCCACCGGCCGCCTTCCCCGGCATAGAGATACCGGTGAGCGAGATCATTCCGAAGATCGCGGCCGCAGCCACAATGCCGGCGCCGGCAACAAGGCCATTCCTTTTCGCGCGGCTGATCGGCGCATTGCCGTTGTGTACAAAGGCGCCGATGATATTGAAGATCATCGCGGCGAGAAGGCAGCCCGCACCGACCAGCGACATGTAGATCGCCTCTTCCCCGCCGTGCCCGGAGTCATAGTCCGTCACGATGCAGTTTCCGATGCCTTCCACGCGGTCTCCCAGGATCAGGATCGCGGCAGCCGCGAGGAAACCGGTCACAAAGAAGGTGATCAGTTTGGCCCACAGCTTGTCCGGGTATTTGCGCATGGCGGCAATCGAAGCACATGCCGCGACAATGGCCGCGCAGATCAGTCCCGTGATCAGAGGGGAATTCATCTGTCCGAAAATATAGTACCCGGTGGTGTAGCTTAAGAAGAACAGCACGGCGCCGAGAATAGTCAGCGCGATCGTGATAAGACCGTTCACCTTGTTCATGCCGGCTTTTTTGCTGTTACCTGCCGTTTTCATATCGGCTTTTGTACTCTTTTCTACCATGATCACTGCCTCCTTTCCGTATCTTCTTTATTGATCGCCCGTTCCTTTTTGATGAACAGTCCTGCAAAGACCAAAAATCCGATTGCGGAAGCAGCCATCACGATCTGCATGAGCGTCTTCCACCAGACCTGTCCGCGGCCCGCGGATGCGCTCTCGTCAATACCGTTGAGCAAAGCGCTGTTTGCATAGGCGTAAAGCTTTCTGTGATAACTCTCTCTGAGGTAAGACTGCAGAACGATGTCCTTCTTTACCTCCGCTTCCGTCAGATTCCAGGTCTTGCCGTTATTGGAGCCACCCAGCATCTGGTCATTTCCGGCCGCCGCCGTCTCGCGGGGCAGGAAGTACTGTGCCGACTTGACGGAGTCTGTCATCATGAAGCCTTTCCAGCCCCATTCTCCGCGCAGGATCCCGTTCATCAGCTCTTTGGAGGCAGCCACATGCGTGCAGCCGATTCGGTTAAAGGCAGACATCAGTCCCGAGATATTGCCCTCGCGGATACCGATCTGGAATCCTCTCAACTCGTTCTCTCTGGCCGCCTGCTCATTTAAGAACACTGCCAGGCCGTCGCGGTTCGTCTCCTGGTCGTTGAAGGCGAAGTGCTTGACGTTTGTGACCACGCCATACTTATTCAGCGCTTCGTTCACATATCCGCCGGTCCTGCCGGTGAGCACGGAATCTTCGGAATAGTATCCAACATTTCTGCCGTTGAAAGGAGTGCGGTGCAGGTTCATACCCGGTCCGTACCAGGTGTTATAACCGGTCCACAGGGCGTCGTTTCCGATCATTCTGCCGTTTTCTCCCTGCATAAGGGGGGAGAAGGCGGCCGCCAGAACAGGTCCGCCGGGATATACGTCCGTGTGTCTTCCGTACACTTCGGAGGTCTCCGGCACCTCATAGATCGTGCCCTTCGTGCGCTGTCCGATTGTCGCGATCAGGCCCAGCGGGGAGTCCGCGCGGCTCTCGATCGGCATAGCGAGTGATTCGATCTCCTCGAAGTAAGCAATATACTGGTTAATCAGATCCTGCAGCGTCATCTGGTCAAGGGCCTTTTCAAACATCTCGTCGTCATAGTCCTTGCCGCGCAGCTGCACAGCCCGGATCCCATTGTCGGCGCCGTAAGTAAAGCTCTCCGGCCCCGTGTATTCACTCAGTTCCTTCTCCGGATCATAGGTCGCGTTGCGAAGCTCCGTGATCATCTCCGGAGTCGCCGCAAGGCTGTCCAGACTCCTGGGGAAGGTGCCGTACCAGTCATTTCTGCTAAGGTATGTGACATCCGCCGCGCCTGTCCGGCTTAAGTCCGCCTTGTCCAGGCGGTTCATGATCGTGGCGCCGTCATTTGCCGTCACATAGACGTCGGCCTCAAGTTCCTTCACCGACACAGCGCCGGTCGTCTCCACATCCTGCCCCATTTCCTTCAGGACAGCATTTACCGCGTCATGCGCGCCGTTACCGGTGGCAAAATAGTAAGTGCCCGCTTCGAGCATCCATGCGCCCTGAACGCCGTCGTGCTCATAGCTTCTGTCATAGCTGTAGAAATCCGCCGCGTTGAATGTGATCTCAACATTGTCGTGGTCGCCGGGCTCCAGAAGTTTCGTCTCCTCAAACGAATCTTCCTTGTCCTCGCCGGTCTTGGCGTAACCCAGGAGCTGAATGGCGGACTTTTCGATATTTTGGCTGCGGTCCCTGTCCGTGTAAGGGAGGGACACATAGAGCTGTACCGTATGCTTGGCCGCCGTATCGCCTGTATTGGTGACGCGCACCTTGACGGAGGACTCCTTTTCGCCGCTCCAGTCGATGTCGATGTCTGTGATCTCTTCCGTGAAGGAAGAACCTTCCAGTCCGTAACCGAACGGATAGGAAACTTCGCTGTCGTAATTCCAGGCGCTGCCGTTCACCGACTGACGTCCGTCCGCCTGCGCGGCATTTCCCTGTCCCAGGACAGAGTCAAAATAGCGGCTCTCGTAATACTTATACCCGGTATAGATGCCCTCGAGCTGCGCCAGGTACCAGCTGGATCGAAGGGCGTTGTTGGTCGTCGTCTCGATCTCGGAGGCGTTGTCGAACACATAGATGCCGACGTTCTGGGCGGCGGGGCTGAGCGCACTGTTTACCGCGAAGGTATCCGGCAGATGTCCTGCGGGAAGCGTGGTGCCTTTCATAAGGTCCGCAATGCCGTAGGTTCCGTATGCGCCGGGTGTTCCGATCCACAGAATGCTGTCCACGGCTTCATCCTGCCTGAGCTCCTCGATCTCCATTCCGGTTCCCGCGTTGATCATGACGATGATCTTGGAAAAGCCCTGCTCCTTGGCCCAGTTCACCATATCTCTCTCGTCGTTGGAAAGAGAGAAAATATTGCCTGTGGGACTCTGGGAGAACTCGTCGGCATTGAGGATTCCGTTTTCGCCGGGATAAAAGCAGCAGCTCTCGCCTGCGTCACGCCCCAGGACGATGACCGCCGCATCCTTGTAGTCGCCGACTTTCGAGGCGTCGTATTTACTGACCGGCACCTCTTTGATCTCCGTTCCCTGCTCCTCATAATCGGACACTACGTTGCCGCCGGGCGTCTTCACCGGGGCGTAGTCCGCTTCCATGTCCTTATAGAACTGCACAAACTCGGGATTGACGGCAAATCCGCGGTCCTCCAACGCCTGTGCCAGCGTCACGATGTTCGACGCGTCGATCAGTTCACCCATGGAACCGCCGAACTGCATCTTCGCGCCGCTTCGCATGCCGAGCAGCGTGATCCTCTCCCCTTCCACGACAGGCGTTCCCTTGAGGGAAACCGTGCCTTCCGCCTGAAGGCGTGTCGCGTAGGCGATCTCCGCTTTAACGAGATCCTCCGCCGACTCGTAATCGGACCTGAAAGGGTAATCCTTCTCCTCCAGGCTTCTCTGAATCGTAGCGGTCTCCGTTCCGAGCAGCTCATTCACCTTGCCTTCCCAGTTTCCCGCGATGCCATACGCCGTCGCGGAAATGATGCTGAAAGCCAGGAACACACTTGCCATTCCCCTGAAAAAATGGCTCCTTTTCTTCTTCATTTTCACCCTCCCTGTAAAGTTTTATATTTTCAAAGAATCGTAAACCGGCTAAAATCCAGGCTCCCCGATCCCTCAAACACAAAGTACAGCGGATGCACGCCCGCAGCTGCCATAAACGAACTTTCCAGCGCGCCCCAGTCCGCCTGCGCTTTTACGGAGATGGCAGCCGCAGGAGCAAGATGACGGTCCGTATAGACCTTCATCGTTCCCACCGCATTCCCCTTTACCAAAACAGAGATCTTATTCTCTGCCCCGTCAAAGCGGAAGTATTTGAAGCCGCACCAGGATCCGTCCTTCAGATTCGCGATATACTGGTCGCCATTCTCCTCCCTGTCCTCCCCGGTCTGGGTGAAGTAGGGATACAGGTTCTTCTTGTCGACCTTGCGGGCGTTCTCGGTGCTGATGATGCCGTTCTTCCCGCCCAGGTTGCAGGCGATGCGCGCCTCATAGGTACCTTTGCCGGGAAGCGGTCCGTCATTCAGGCCGCAGCTGGTCACTTCTACCTGCGGAATGGAGCCGTCCGGGAGGATCTCGATCTTCTCGGCGCAGCCCTGCCGGTTGCATTTCCTCTTGTTGGTCTGGCGGTGATAGAAGATGTACCACTGTCCCTTCACATTTACCATGCCGCCGTGGGTGTTGCCGGTGTAGTTGAGGGGCGTCACATTCCCCTTATAGCCAATATCTGCGATGCTGATGATCGTCCCGCCATAAACGAAATCGCGGTCCGGATAGTCACTGACCGCATAGCAGAGCTCGTGGCTGAGTGTGGAGGAATAGACATAGTAGTATTTCTCGCCGACCTTGCGGATGGAACTGGCCTCGTAGAATTCATGTCCCTCATAAGGCGTTCCCTTTCCGAGCTTCGGTCCCGGGACAATGGGATGCTCGCCGCTGATCAGCGTCTTCATGTCGGAATCCAGCTCGACGCATACGGAGCCGTCCACTTTGTTGCCGCGCATCTTGAATACGAATTTGATGAACTTCTCTGTCGAAAAACCGGCGTAGAGGTATATTTTGCCGTCGTCGTCCACCAGTACTGCGGGGTCGAAGGCAAAAGTATCGCCCTTCTTCTCTCCCCAGGGCGTTCCGTCGGGATGCTGCACGGCGCCGTGGTACTCAAAAGGGCCCTCGGGCTTGTCGGAGACTGCCACACAAGTGCACTGCAGGGCGTGGAGCTGGTAGTAGATATAGAAGCGGCCGTCCGGTCCCTGCGCGCAGTCGGGGGCGCACATATGCATCTTGCCTTCCGCGTTGCGGGGATCCTGCGTGGCGCGATAGATCGTCCCGTGAAATTTCCAGTCGCTCAGGTCATCCACAGGGGCAGACCAGCAGACGTAGTCGTTCAGGCAGTAATCTTCGCCGTCGGATTTGTCATGGCTTCCGTAGACATAGAGGCGGTCGCCGAAAACGTGGGGCTCGCCGTCCGGAACATATTCCCAGCTGGGCAGATAAGGGTTGTAAGCATTCTGTTTCATTTCATCCTCCAGGTAGAAGTTGTTGATTAAACGACCGTTTATGCAAATCGCGTACGGTAGTCCGCTGTCTGCCGTACGCGCTGTAGTCGTTTCATTTGACCGGATTACTTATCGGCCTTTTTCGCTTTTCTGGCTGCTTTCTTAGCATCCTTTTTCGCCTTTTTGTCCAGATATTTCTGGTTCTCTGTATCGAAATCGAGTCCCTTCTTCGCGCAGGTCTCTTTCAGCTCCCTGATGCGGATTTCTTCCGCCTCGATCTGCTGCTTCTCGATCTCCGCTCTCTGCTGCTCCTCAGGGGAGACATAAGGGATACCCTTAGCTTCACACTCAGCGCGCTTTCTGTCGATCAGAGTCTTTGTTACTTCCGGCATTACCTTGTCGATGTCGAAGAAGAACAGGAACAGGATCAGGAACAAAGCCGCTGTCAGAGCGATAGCGCCCTGATAGGAGAAGTTGATCCAGGTAGTTGCCGCTGCAGGCTGATCTGCAAACAGCTCGATGGTCTTCCCGTTTTTCTCGAATGTGCCGATCGCTTCGGGGGTGATATATTTCGTTGCCATGAGTCCGAGGTTGAAGAGACCCTGGCCGAGACCATTTGCGAGGGAGTGCATGAAGCCTACCAGCGCTGCTGTGATACCCTCGACACGAACTCTCTGAGAATACTCTACGTGGTCGATCGCGTCACCGGTGAAGCTCATCATTGTGTAGACATAGAACATTGC
>JAZNNY010000101.1:0-15333 GCA_045580505.1 Lentihominibacter sp. | reverse complement strand
GGCAGATCGCCCGCTCAGAAGAGGGGGCGCAGACGCTTGCCGATGCGCCGCACATGGATCTGCGGGCAGCCGAAAGCGTCTGCGCGTATTTTCGTGATAAAGGTTCCGGTGAGGAGCGCTAAAGCAGATCAGGCTTCTTCTCCGGTGTTTTGAAGAATTCTTTGCGGAGCAGGTACCGGTCTTTTCCGCCGTAGAGTTTCCTGCGGTCCGCGATCTCAAAATTCATGATCAGAAAATTGTTATAGCTGTATGGATTCGTCGGCGCGATCGAGGTAAGACCCTCTGTCGCGCCGAGTTCGATTGCCTGGCCGATCCGGATCTTGTTGAACAGACGCTGCAGACCGTGCCCCCGATAGGCCGGGGCGACCATGGTCAGATCCAGCGATGCTGTTCTGGAGAGATGCTCTTCATCGTAGTCAAAGTAGTGTCCGTAGTTCTTCTCGACCACGGGCGTCGTATTGGCGATCAGTACGGAGTAGCCTGCGACGTCCCCGTCCTCTGTCAGCGCGATGTAGCAGTAGTCCGTCTCCAGGGCATCTAGTGATTCCTCTCTGGTATACGTCGCGTAGACATCCTTGTTATCCAGCGCGTCCACAATGGTCTGCTGCAGCTGCATGACCGCGTCCAGATCGCCTGCGACGGCGCGGCGGATGTGGAAGCGTTTCGGAATTCCGCGGCCGTTCATGAGTTCAATGTCAAAAGGCAGATTGATCATTTTAATTCCTCCTAAGTTCTCAGTGTTTCATTGACAGTATAGCACAAAAATACAAGAAAATTGATAATAATTTCTTGCTTTATCACTTTAATAAGTTATAATATTATACAAAACATGAGAAATTTCAAACAAAAGAACAAGGAGACAAAGAATGAATCAATTCCCGAAAACGATTACTTTGTCCCGGAAGTCGGGTCAGTCCCAGGAATTCCTGATCCGGCGATGTGTAGACACGGATCTCTTTGACATCATGAGGTTCCAGCGAAAGATTTACGAAGACCTGTCGGATCCGGGAATCTATGCGCTCGTGGACGAGGAGGATGTACTGGAATCATTGAAACTGGATCACTGCTTCGGAGTCTACCTGGACGGCCGCCTGGTTGCCTTCACCATGATGATTGCCAACCGCAGATCCTATCGGAACTACGGCAGCTACATCGGCTACACGCCGCACCAGCAGAGGAAGTGCGTTTCGATGGAAATAACAATCGTTGATGAGACTTGCCGGGGGTACGGCCTGCAGAAGTATTTCGTGAGGCTGAGAGAAGAAATCGCGCGGAAACTCGGCGCCCGGGAGGCGCTCGTCACCATCGGGCCGGACAACGAATACAGCCTGCGCAATCTGATAGAATCAGGATATGAGATCATCGATACGAGGACCCTGTACGAAGGCGCCCCGCGGCATATCCTGCGCAAGATGCTTTGACATACAGGAGTTTCATACAGGAAATACCTGTTGATTCAGTGACAGGAAAATGGTATAGTAACGGTACAAACCGAAGACGCTCCTGCGTCTGATGAAAAGGAGAACAGAATCATGGCAGAGAAAGAATTATACGGATACGAAGAAGAGGATATTCTGACGCTGGAGTTCGATGACGGTACCGAGGAAGAATGCGGGATCCTGGGCGTGTTCGATGCGCTGGATAAGGAGTACATCGCGCTCAATCCGCTCGGCACAGAGGACGTGTACATCTACGGCTACAAGGAGTACGAAGAAGACTACGAACTGATCGACATCACCGATGAAGAAGAATTCAAGAAGGTCGTCGCTGAGTTCGAGAAACTGGCAGTAGACGAGGCGTAAGAGAGCAAAGCGGGAAGTTATAGAGAAAACAAAAATGGCTGTTGCATCAGTGTGCAGCAGCCATTTTTTTGCCTTTTTCGGTTTATCCGAACAACAGATCATCCATGGTATAAAACCCAGGTGATTTCTCAAGCAGCCGTTTTCCGGCTCCAATCGCTCCATTCACCAGAATCTGCCGGCTGCCCATCTTGTGGGTGATTTCGAAGACCTCGTCGGTCCCGAAAAAGTCCACCTTGTGTTCGCCGACCACGGTGCCGCCGCGGACTGAGTGGACGCCGATTTCCTTCTTCGTGCGGGCGCCGCAGTTGCCTTCGCGGCCGTAGACGAGATCATAGTTTCCGTCCGGATCGATGGCCTCAATCAGGGTCTTGGCAGTGCCGCTCGGCGCATCGACCTTCTTGTTGTGATGGGTCTCAGTGACCTCGATGTCCCAGCCGTCCAGGATGGGAGCGATCTCGCCGAGCAGGTGCCGCATCAGGTTGATGCCGAAGGAGTAGTTCGAGGCCCAGATGACCGGAACTTTCTCCCCAAGGGCCTGGATCTGATCCATCTGCGCCGTGGTCAGGTTGGTCGTTCCGGAAAGCAGGGGCGTCTCGGTCCGCCAGGCGTAAGCCAGCAGATCATCCGTCAGAGACGGATTGCTGAAGTCGATGATCAGATCACAGATCTTGCCCTGCTTCTCAAGGTCCGCTCCGCTGACGATTCCGCGCGAAGGATCCGCCTGCAGGTCGATTCTGCAGACTACTTCATGCGCCGCGCCTTCTTCTTCGAGAAGCGTCTTCTCGATCAGCTGTCCCATCCGGCCGTAGCCGGCAATCATTACTTTCATTTCGGGTTTCCTTTCTTATCTTACTCACCTAGATCAGGCCGAGCCGCTGCATCTCGGCGCGCAGCACCGCCCGGTTCTTCTCTTCCATTTCATACAAAGGCAGGCGGAATCCGCCAACGCCCATGCCCGCCATGTTCATCGCCTCCTTGATCGGAATCGGGTTGACCTCGATGAAGAAGTCGTTGATCAGCGGCAGGTATTCCAGCTGCGTTGCGGCAGCCTTCTCTGTGCGGCCCTCCAGATAGTCCCAGCACATTTCGTGGACCTTCTCCGGCATCAGGTTGGCCCAGACGGAGATCGTGCCGGAGCCGCCGATCGACATCAGCGGAATCGTGATGTCATCGTTGCCGCTCCAGATATGGAATTCATGATCCTTCGTTGCCTGCGCCAGCTTGACGACGTATCCCATATCGCCGGAAGCTTCCTTCACGCCGACGATGTTATCCTTCTTAGCGAGCTCCGCCATCACATCGATCGGGAAGCCGATGCCGGTCCGTCCCGGAATGTTATAGATGATGACCGGGATATCGACGGAATCAGCGACATCGTAAATGTGGTGATACAGTCCTGCCTTGTTTGCCTTATTGTAATACGGGGAGATGCACAGAAGCGCATCCGCGCCGGCCTTGGTGAACCGCTCCGCCTTCTCAAAGGATGTGCGGGTATCGTTGGAACCGGCGTTCACAATGAGGGGAATCCTGCCTTTGCAAACGTCAACGGATTTCTTCACGATCTCGTAGTCCTCTTCCCAGGTGAAGGTCGGGGATTCGCTGGTCGTGCCCAGAATCAGGATGCCGTCCGTCTTGTTCGCTATGTGGAACTCGAGCAGTTCCTCCAGCTTCTCGAAGTTGATGCTGCCATCCTCGTGGAACGGGGTGATCAGAGCAACGATCGAGCCTTTTACATCAAATCTGTCTGCCATATTTCATACCTCCTGTCTGATCTGCGTGGAATACCACGCATGGTTGTCATCTTCGCAGTATCGTATCTACATGATACTACATCTTGGAAAGGATATCCACCTCCTTCTCAAAGACCATGCGGATATTGAGCCCCGGCTAAATCCATGTCTTGAAAAAAGCCACATAGTATAGTATGATAATAGACTGCGGCAGTATGTTTTGCCGAAAGAAAATGAATGGAGCGGTTACCATGAAACTGGGAAGACTATTAGATGAATTGACATACGAAATCGTCCGGCCGGGCGGGGATGATCCGCTGGAGAAGGAGGTCTCCGCGATCGTGCTCGACTCCAGGAAGATGGAAGAAGGCGGGCTGTTCGTCTGCGTGAAGGGCGCGGCCTTTGACGGGCACAGCTTCGCGCCGGATGTTGCAAAGGCAGGCGCGTCCGTGATCGTCATCGAAAACGAGATCGACCTCGCGCAGATGACGGAAGGGGTCACAGTGGTCCGCGTTAAGGACAGCAGATACGCGCTGGCCTGCATTTCCGCGGCCTGGTTCGGCCATCCGGCCAGAGAACTGACGACCATCGGAATCACCGGAACGAAGGGCAAGACGACCACGACCTACATGGTCAAGTCGATCCTGGAGCGGACCGGGCATAAGGTCGGTCTGATCGGAACGATTGAAGCCATCGTGGGGGACAGGACCTATCCCGCAGCCAATACGACGCCGGAGTCCTACTTTGTGCAGAAGTACTTCCGGGAAATGGTCGAGGCCGGCTGCGACTGCGTCGTCATGGAAGCCTCCTCGCAGGGCTTCATGCTGCACCGGACGGCGGGCTTTACCTTTGACTACGGCATCTTTACCAATATAGAACGGGACCACATCGGACCGAACGAGCACCGGGACTTCGAACACTATCTGGAGTGCAAGAAGATGCTGCTGAAGCAGTGCAGGGTCGGCATCGTGAACCGGGACGACAGTCATTTCGAGCAGATCATAGAAGGAGCGACCTGTCAGCTGGAGACTTACGGGCTCTCGGCCGAAGCGGACCTGCGCGCGGACGATATGCAGCTCGTATCCGGACCGGGGTATCTCGGGATTTCCTACCACGTGCGCGGTCTGATGGACTTCCCGGTTGAGATCGATATCCCGGGTAAGTTCAGCGTGTACAATTCTCTGACCGCCATCGCCATCTGCAGGCATTTCGATGTGCCGCCGAAGGAGATCGTTGCGGCGCTGAAGGACATCCGGGTCAAGGGCAGGGTCGAACTGATCAAGGTCAGTGACGATTTCACCCTCATGATCGACTACGCCCATAATGCCATGGCGCTGGAGTCCCTGCTGACGACCCTGCGGGAATATCACCCGCACCGGCTTGTATCCCTGTTTGGCTGCGGCGGCAACCGGTCGCGGGAACGTCGCTTTGAGATGGGCGAGACTTCCGGGAAGTTGTCCGACCTGACCATCATCACCTCAGACAATCCGAGAAATGAGGACCCACAGGCGATCATCGACGATATCAAGACGGGCATCGGCAAAACCGACGGCAAATACGTTGAGATCATCGACCGCAAAGAGGCCATCCGCTATGCCATCGAGCACGGCGAGCCGGGGGACATCATCATCTGCGCAGGAAAGGGGCATGAGACTTATCAGGAAATTAACGGGGTCAAGCACGACATGGATGAACGCGTGCTGATCGCGGAGGTATTGGAAGAATTAAAGGAGAATAAGTAAATTATGAAAAAATACGATATCATCGTTGTCGGAGCCGGCGCAGGCGGAGTATTCATCGCCTATGAACTGGCAAAACTGGATATTGACGCGGATGTCCTGATTCTGGACAAGGGCGGACGCCTGGAGGAGCGGGTCTGCCCGATCAAGCGCGGCGTGACCAAAAGCTGCATCAAGTGCAACCCGTGCCACATCATGAACGGCTATGGCGGGGCGGGGACCCTGTCCGACGGCAAGTACAACATCACGACGCAGTTCGGCGGCGACCTGCACAACTACGTGGGACACGACAAGGCCCTGGAACTGATGGAATACGTCGATGAGGTGCTCTGCAGCATGGGAGGCGCAGATGCGAAACTCTATTCCACCGCAAGCTCTGAGCTCAAGACTGTTTGCCTGAAGAACGACCTGCACCTGCTCGAGGCGAAGGTAAGGCACCTCGGAACCGACCGCAACGTGCGGATCCTGGGCAAGATGTTCGACTACAGCGCGAACAAGATCGACATGCAGTTCCACACGACCATCGAGGATGTGATCCACGAGGAAGACGGAACATTCACGGTGGTCACGGATAAGGGCGAGACCTTCTCATGTAAGGACCTGGTCATGGCGACCGGCCGGTCCGGTTCCAAGTGGATCTCTCATATCTGTGACAAGATGGGGATCAGACAGAAGAAGACCCGGGTCGATATCGGCGTGCGCGTGGAACTTCCGGCGGAGATCTTCAAGCACATCACAGATGATGTCTACGAGAGCAAGATCGTCTACAAGACGGATAAATACAACGACATGGTGCGGACCTTCTGTATGAACCCGTACGGGGAGGTCGTTTCGGAGAACACCAACGGAATCGTGACGGTCAACGGTCACAGCTATGCGGATCCGTCACTTCTGACGGAGAATACCAATTTCGCACTGCTGGTATCCAACAACTTTACGGAGCCGTTCAAGGACAGCAACGAGTACGGTGAGTCCATCGCCCGCCTGTCCAATATGCTGGGCGGAGGCGTCCTGTTGCAGCGGTTCGGAGACCTGGTCAAGGGACGCAGGTCCAGCGAGCGCCGGATGGCTAAGTGTTTCACACGGCCTACCCTGCAGGCGACGCCGGGTGACCTGTCGCTCGTCATCCCCAAGCGCCAGCTCGACAACATCATCGAGATGATCTACGCGCTGGACAAGGTGGCGCCGGGTACTGCCAATGAGGACACACTGCTGTATGGCGTTGAAGTAAAATTCTATAACTCCAAGGTAGAGGTCGATGAGCACCTGGAGACAAAGGTGAAGGGACTTTACGCGCTGGGCGACGGCTCCGGCGTGACCCATTCCCTGTCGCAGGCGTCTGCGAGCGGCGTGCACGTCGGCCGGATCCTGGCGGATAAGTACGGGAGGAAGAACGGATGAGTGCGGATCTCAGGGAGCAAAGGCAGGACAGCCTCGTAGAAAAGGCTCTGGCCTACCACAAGAAGGGGTTCAACTGTGCCCAGGCGGTCGCGTGTGTGTTCGCCGAGGAACTGGGCAAGGATGAGAAGGAAGTCTTCCAGCTGATGGAGGCGTTCGGATTCGGCATGGGGACCATGGGAACCTGCGGCGCCGTTTCAGGCATGGTGGGCATCGTCGGAATGAAGGAATCCGACGGGAACCTTGAGAAGCCGAAGACAAAGAAGAACAGCTACCGCGTATCGAAGGAACTGATCCGCAGATTTCAGGAGAAAAACGGCTCCGTCATCTGCAGAGAGATCAAGGGCGTGGATACGAAAAAGGTCCTGCGCAGCTGCAACGGCTGTATCGAGGACGCGGTTCTGCTGACCAGGGCGTATCTTGACGGCGAGTTCGACGCGCTGTTTGAAGAGATGAAGGCGAAGGAAGCCGCGAAGGCGGCGGCTGCGAAAGCCGCGAAGAAACAGGAGGGATGACATGTACAGGAAACCGGGATACCCGAAGCTGATCATCGATCTGAACAAGCTGAGAAACAACATTGAACGCGTGCAGAGCATGTGCGAAGAGGTGGATGTGGAGGTCGCCGGGGTGATCAAGGGATGCTCCGGACTGATCCCGTGTGCGCGGCAGTTCGAGCGGGCGGGATGCTCCTACATCGCCTCTTCGAGGCTTGACCAGCTGGAGCCGCTGCGTGAAGCGGGCATCCAGACGCCGCTCATGATGGTGCGGATTCCCATGCTGAGCGAGGCGGAGGATATAGTTCGGATCTGCGACTACTCCCTGAACAGCGAGGTCAGCGTGCTCGAAGAGCTGAACGTCCAGGCCAGACTGCAGGATAAGGAACACAACGTCATTTTGATGGCGGACTGCGGGGACCTGAGAGAAGGATTCTGGGATAAGGATGAGATGGTGGACGTCGCCGAAATGGTAGAAAAGAAAATGGTGAATCTCCACCTGGCGGGCGTCGGCGTCAACGTCGGCTGCTACGGCTCGATCATGGCGACACCGGAGAAACTGCAGGAGCTGGTCGATATCGCAGAGCGCATCGAAGAGCGGATCGGACGGGAACTGGAGATTATCTCGGGCGGCGCGACAAGCTCACTGATGCGGGTCATGGATGGCAACCTTCCGGAACGGATCAATATGCTCCGGGTCGGAGAAGGCATCCTGCTGGCCTACGACCTGCCGCACCTTTACGGGTATGAGCAGGAGGATATGTATCAGGACGTGTTCAAGCTGCGGACGGAGATCATCGAAATCAAGGACAAGCCGTCCCATCCGGTCGGAGAGATCGGGTTCGATGCCTTCGGACACAGGATCCAGTATGAGGACCGGGGAATCCGCAGAAGAGCGCTGGTCGGCATCGGTAAGTGCGATTACGGAGATCCGGAGGAACTGATCTGCTGTGAGCCGGGCGCGGAAGTGCTGGGAGCGTCCAGCGACCATACCATTCTGGATGTGCAGGATGTGAAGAGAAACCTGCACGTGGGGGACATCATCGAGTTCGACATCAAGTATGCGACAATGGTCTACCTGACCAACTCCCCGAACATCGAGAAGGTATACATCTAAAAAACATTATATTGCTGACACAATCTGTGTGTAGAAGTGAGGAATGAGAAATGGATAAGAAAAAACCGAATGGTCTGGCCCTGCTGCCGATCATAGTATTTCTGGTGGTCTATCTGGGAAGCGGCATCTACTACGAGTACATCAACCCGGTTGAGGGCGGCATGGGCTTCTATGTAATGTCCGTTGTCGTGGCCTTCATGGTCTCGCTGGCAGTTGCCTTCCTGCAGAACAAGGAACTGTCCTTTGATGACAAGATCAAGGCGTGCGCGAAGGGAATCGGCGATGATAATATCACGATCATGCTGTTCATCTTCCTGCTCGCCGGCGCATTCAGCGGCGTGGCGAAAGCCTCCGGCGGCGCGGAGAGTACGGCGAACATGCTGCTCGATATCGTGCCGAGCGGATTCGCGATCCCGGGCCTGTTCGTCATCGCCTGCATCATTTCCATGGCGATGGGAACTTCCGTCGGAACGATCACGGTACTGACGCCGATCGCGGCCAGCGTAGCGGCAACCGCAGAGCTGAACCTGCCCATGTGCGTTGCTACGATCGTCGGCGGCGCCATGTTCGGCGACAACCTTTCCTTCATCAGTGACACGACCATCGCGGCGACCAAGACGCAGGGCATCGAGATGAAGGAGAAGTTCAAGGCAAACTTCCGGATCGCCCTCCCGGCAGCGATTGCAACACTGATCCTGCTCGTGATCCTCTGCCTGCGCAGCTCCGGAGCGGAGATGGAGCACTTTGACTTCAGTTTCCTGCAGGCGGTGCCGTACTTTGCAGTTCTGATCGCGGCTCTTTGCGGGATCAACGTCTTCGTTGTCCTCGGCTGCGGCGCAATCCTCTCCATGATCATGGGACTCATCACCGGATCCCTGACCTTCAGCACAGCGCTCAGCGCGATGGGAGAGGGAACTTCCGGCATGTTCGAAACCATGATCGTCGCGATCCTGGTGGCGGCCATCGGCGCGCTCATGAAGGAGTTCGGCGGCTTCGAGTTCATCCTGGGCATCATCCGCCGGAATTTCAAAAGCAGGCGCGGCGGGGAGATCGGCATCGGCATCCTGGTCTCCATCATGGACATCGCTACGGCGAACAACACCATCGCGATCGTCATGGCGGGACCGCTGGCCAAGGAGGTCAGCCAGGAATTCGACGTATCGCCGGCAAGGACCGCATCCATTCTGGATATCTTCTCCTGCATCTGGCAGGGCATCATCCCGTACGGAGCGCAGCTGCTGGTGGCGGCAGGCCTTGCAGGAATCGGCTCCATTACCATCGTGCCGTTCCTCTTCTATCAGGGGTTCCTGCTGATCGCGGTACTGGTATCCATTCTGGCACCGAAGAAAGCAAAGAAATAATCAGAACATATCAGCCGAAGCCGCAAGGAATTCTCTGACCGCAGCCGGCCGTCCGCACAGGATGGACGGTTTGCCTTCAAAGCCGAGCGGCTCGCCGTGAATATCGGTGACGACGCAGCCGGTCTCCTCGGCGATGAGCTTGCCGGCGGCGAAGTCCCAGGGGGACAGGCCCAGTTCTGCATAGAGGCCGAACCTGCCGCAGGCGGTCCAGCAGCAGTCGAGGGCTGCAGACCCGGTACGCCGGACATCGGCAGACAGTTCATAGAGAAGGTGCGCCAGCCGGAAGGTTGGCGCATTTGTCGTATCATCGTAGGGGGCGGTTCCGAAGACGGAGATCGTATCGGAGAGTTCCGCGTCGAATTCCGGGAGCCTGCGGCCGTTCAGCCAGGCACCTCTGCCTTTGCAGGCGCTGAAGAGCTCCTGCCGGTAAGGGTCGTAGATGACGCCGATCCGGGTCTCACCGTTCACCGTCATCGCGATCGAGGTGCAGGAATGCTTCTGACCGTGAACGAAATTGGCGGTCCCGTCGATGGGATCGATGATGAAGCAGGTGCCTTTGCTGAGTTCGGCCGGATCGGTGATCACCGGGAACTTTTCGGAAGGCAGGTCTTCCTCGCAGAGGAAGCGGCAGGGGGAAGCGAAGATGTCCAGCCTTTGCATGAGCATCTTCTGGATGGCAAGGTCCCTGGTCGTGACAAGATCTCGCCGACCCGACTTGGTATGGACCTGTGTATCGCCGCCCGCGGACAGGTCGGCCTTCAGGATCATGCGGCCCGCCTTCACGGCCAGCTGCTCAATTTCGTGCTGTAAAAATGCGTCGTCCGGAACGATGGTTGACATGGCATGAACCTCCTTTACTGATGTCTATAGTATAGGCGAAAGCTGGCTCGGTTGCAATTGACACGAATAGGCTTTTCTTTTATAATATTAATTTGTAGTCAGCCTCTGTGAGAGGGACTTAAATTATCGGAAAAAGGAGATTAAATCAATGGCTGAGATCATGAGCGAAGAAATCATCCTTACACAGGAAGGGTACGACAAAATCGCTGCTGAATACGAGGAACTGAAGTCCGTCAAGCGCGGCGAAGTGGCAGCAAGGATCAAGGAAGCGATTTCATACGGTGATATTTCAGAGAACGCGGAGTATGACGCCGCTAAGAACGAGCAGGCGGAGCTGGAGGAGCGGATCCTTTATCTGGAGAACATGCTCCGTAAGGCGAAGATCGTCCAGGACGAGGATGTCAAGGGAGACACTGTCGGCATCGGACTGACGGTAGAGGTAAAGGATCAGGATACCGGCGAGACTGAAACCTACAGCATCGTCGGCGCGACCGAATCCGATCCGTTCGAGGGCAAGATCACGACTGAATCCGCCGTTGGCAAAGCACTCGTAGGACACAAAAAGGGAGACGTTGTACAGGTAGAGATCCCGGACGGTGTCATCACATACAAGATCGTGAAGATCAGCAAGTAACAGGAGGATAGAATGCACTGGTCAGATAAGATTGCAGACAAGGTCATCAACAGAAACCCGAACAAGGAGGAGTACGTATGCGCTGCAGGCATCAGCCCGTCCGGCTCCATTCACATCGGCAACTTCCGGGACATCGCGACCGCGCTGTTCGTATGTCAGGCGCTGGAGAGAAAGGGCAAAAAAGCCCGGCTCCTGTTCTCCTGGGACGAATATGACAGATTCCGCAAGGTCCCGGTCAACGTCAGCAAGGTGGATCCGGAGAACAAATTCGAGGACTACATCGGCCTGCCGTATAAGGACGTGCCGAACCCGTTTGACACCGAGGAAACCGACTATGCCGATTACTTCGAGAAGGAGTTCATGAGATCCATCGACAAGTTCGGCATCACCATGGATTACCGGTATCAGGCGGACATGTACCGCAGCGGCAAATATGTGGAGCACATCATCACGGCGCTGAAGAAGCGGGGCGAGATCTTCGACATCCTGGACAGCTTCCGGACGCAGGAAGCCCAGCCGGGAGAGAGAGAAGCCTATTATCCTGTCAGCATCTTCTGCCCGCACTGCGGCAAGGACACGACGAAGATCACCTCCATCAATGAGGACTGCACCGTCGCGGAATTCGAATGCGAATGCGGACACAAGGGGACCTTTGATTTCACCAAGGACTTCAACTGCAAGCTGGCCTGGAAGATCGACTGGCCGATGCGCTGGATGTACGAGGGCGTCGACTTCGAGCCGGGCGGCAAGGACCACGCATCCCCGGGCGGCTCCTATGAGACCAGTAAGGTCATCGCGGAGAAGATCTACGGATATCAGGCGCCGACCTTCGTGGGCTATGAGTTCATCGGCATCAAGGGAACCACGGGCAAGATGTCCGGTTCCTCCGGCCTGAACCTGACCCCGGAGACGCTGCTGAAGCTGTACGAGCCGGAGATCATCATCTGGCTGTATTCCAGATGCGAGCCCCAGAAGGCGTTCAACTTCTGTTTCGATGACGAGATCCTGCGTCAGTACTTCGAGTTCGACAAGAAGTACAACCAGTACATAGACGGAACCGCCAACGATCATGACAAGACGGTCATGGAGAATGCGCTGATGTTCGGTCCGCGGATCAAGACCGTGCCGATGTCCCTGCTGGTACAGCTGGGCTCCATCGTCGACTTCAACGTGCCGATGATCGAGACGGTCTTCGAGAAGATCAACCAGCCGTATAAGTATGAAGACTTTAAGGATCGTCTGGACAGAGCTAAGTTCTGGCTGGAAGAGTGTGCACCTGAAAACGCCAACAAGCTGCGCGAGACCCGCGATTGGGAGACTTACAACAGCCTGGATGAGAACGGACAGAAGATGATCGGCATCCTCTATGATTACCTGAAGAACGAGGACTACGATCTGGATGCGCTGAATGCGGAACTCTACGCTATTCCGAAGCAGATTTACGGTGAGGACGCTGAGAATCTGAAGAAGCTGCAGGGCGCCTTCTTCAAGAGCGTATACAAGATGCTGATCGACAAGGAGAGAGGTCCGAGACTGTACCTGTTCCTCTACGCGATCGACAAAGAACGGTTCCTGCCGCTGCTGGACTTCTCCTACCCGCAGACTGAGGAAGAGAAGGCGGCAGATGAAGCTGCAAAGGCAGGTCCGGTCGAAGAGAAGGAAGAGCGCGTTTACGGTGAACCGGATCCGGTCGCGCCGATTACGGAGCCTGAAATCAGCATCGATGACTTCTTCAAGATGGACCTGCGCGTCTGCAAGGTACTGAAGTGCCAGGAGATCCGTAAGGCGAGAAGCAACTTCAAACTGACCCTGTTCGACGGACAGAAGGAACGCGTCATCGTTTCCAGCCTGAAGGGCGAGTACGAGCCGGAAGAACTGGTCGGAAAGAAAATCATCGTCGTGGCCAACCTCGAGTCCGCCAGAATGACCGGCGTGACCTCCGAAGGAATGCTGCTCGCGGCGACCAACAATGCCTGCGGCTGCAAGGTCATCTTCGTGGACGACATGGTTCCGGAAGGGACGAGAATCTGCTAGAGATAATACATAAAGATATAACACAAAAGACTCCGGCCCATCCGGAGTCTTTTGCGATCAGTGATAAATATCATTTCCATATACAACTGCAAAAGGACGAATTAAATGTTGTTTGAGGAAGTTAGTTAAGTTTAACTAACCATAATATACTATAAGAGTGCGGCCCCGTCAAGGGGGAATGAGAAATATTTTTAAATACAATCGAAGATAATTGATACTTCTCCTGACTGTCAGTCTGTTATAATGTCAGTACAAAGGGGCGAGGAGGACACGCTTATGCCGAATATCCATAAAAAGTTCTATTCAGCAGATGGCAGGAGGCAGGTGCTCGTTGTTGACGATGAGCTTGTGAACCGGGAACTCCTGGGGAAGAAATATCTGCGGGAATACGATGTTCTGTATGCCGAAAACGGAGAGGAGGCACTGGAGCAGATCCAGGCGAACAGAAATACGCTTTCGCTGATCCTGCTCGATCTTCTCATGCCGGTCATGTCCGGGACGGATCTTTTGAAGAAGATCCGGGAAGACCAGTCACTGCAGCAGATTCCGGTGATCGTCACGACGATGGACCAGGAGGCGGAGGCAGAATGCCTGCGGCTCGGCGCCAGTGATTTCATTCCGAAGCCCTACCCGGCGGTCGATGTCCTGCTTGCCAGGGTGGAGAAGACGATCGACCTTTCAGAACGGCAGGATACCATGAGAAGCACCGAGCGCGATGCGCTGACGGGCCTCTATAACAAGGAATTTTTCTTCTATTATGCCGACCAGTTCGACCAGCATCATAAGGAAATGAGCATGGATGCGATCGTGCTCGACATCAACCATTTCCGGTCGGTCAATGAGAGATACGGCAGGGTATACGGAGACCAGCTTTTGCAGAGAATCGGACAGAGAACGCTGGACTTCGTGCAGGAAAACGGGGGCCTCGCCTGCCGAAGAGAGGCGGACACCTTCCTGATCTACTGCCCGCACAGGGAAGACCATCAGGCGATCCTGGAGCAGATAGAAGAAGCTGACGCCGGAGAAGACGTTGCGGGAGGCCGCATCCGTCTCCGCATGGGCGTCTACGCGCAAGCGGATAAGAGCATGGATATGGAGCGTCGGTTTGACCGGGCCAAAATGGCTTCGGACAGCGTGCGCGGAAGTTATGCGAACCGGGTCGGAGAATATGACAGCGCCCTGCACGAGCGGGAACTCTACGCGGAGCAGCTGATTGAGGATTTTCACAAGGCGATCGAGGAGCGCCAGTTCACCGTATACTATCAGCCCAAGTTTGACGTGACCCACGAAACCCCGGTGCTGGCCGGCGCAGAAGCGCTCGTGCGCTGGAACCACCCGCAGCTGGGATTCATCAGCCCCGGTGTTTTCATCCCGCTCTTTGAGGAGAACGGCCTCATCCAAAGGCTGGACTCCTACGTCTGGCGCGAGACGGCCCGGCAGATTCGGGAGTGGAAGGGTAAACTGAACTATTCGGTGCCGGTCTCCGTCAACGTTTCCAGGATTGATATGTTCGATCCGGACCTCACGGGCACCCTGAACGCGATTCTGAAGGAACACGGCATCTCAAGCAGGGACCTGAAACTTGAGGTGACAGAATCCGCCTATACCCAGGATTCGGACCAGATCCTGAGGACGGTTGAGGAACTTCGGGCCATGGGATTTCAGATTGAAATGGACGACTTCGGGACTGGCTATTCCTCCCTGAACATGGTTTCCTCGCTGCCGATCGACTTCCTGAAACTCGACATGAAGTTCGTCAGGGATGCCTTCCAGGAGGGCGGCACGACGCACATGATCGAGATCATCATCGACATTGCCAAGTTCCTTGGAGTCCCGGTCATCGCAGAGGGCGTCGAAACGGAGACCCAGCTGGACACACTCAGGGAAATGGGATGCGATCAGGTGCAGGGTTACTTCTTTTCCAAACCGGTTCCAGCCGGGGATTTTGAGCCCTTCATTCTGCAGCGCAAGGAAGCGGACAAGGCGATTTTTGAGGCAGCCGAAGAAGAGGATGCTGCGCCGAAGGCAGAGTGGGAAGAATTCATTTCCGATGAAACCGCTGCCGCAGAGGAAGCAGCAGAGTTTGAGCGGGTAAGTAGGGAATCCTCCCGGTCCGGCCTGCATCTTCGTACGACCAATATCTTCTTTGTGATCGTTGCAGTCATCGCAGCAGCTGCCCTGCTC
>JAZNNY010000100.1:0-20978 GCA_045580505.1 Lentihominibacter sp. | reverse complement strand
CGGGCGGATTCGGGGTCTTCCTGTCATACGGATCCGACCAGCAGTGGACGCCGCCGGGAGAGAAGTTCAAGTGCGATCCCGAGACGGCGGAGCGGATGTGGGACTGCCTGCCCAAGGAGGTCATGGGAGAATACGACGCGCTGAAGTTTGAACCATACCGGGAAGGCATGCACCCGGACATCGTGGTGGCCTTCTGCAATCCCGACCAGCTGTCGGCCATGATCGTGCTCCACGGCTACGATAAGCCGGAGTACGACCGGGTCATCGCCTCGACCGTATCGGGCTGTGCCTCCATGGTGCGCATCCCCCTGCATGAGCTCGCCAGCGAGAAGCCGCGGGCGGTGATCACGGGAACCGATCTGGCGGCCCGGAAGTTCGTACCCGAAGGAGAGCTGGCCTTCGCGGTCACCGGCCCAGAGTTCGACAAGATGCTGGCGGTCACGGAAGAATGCTTCTTCCATTCGCCGGTCTGGAAGCCGGTCCGCAACCGGCTGCGGGCGGATGAGCATCTTGAAGATGTGGTATTCACACGGCTTGCGTAAGCCGCGGCAAAGGCAGGCCAGGCAAAGGCAGGACTTGCCGAAACCTTTCAGCAGGTGTACAATGGCTTTTAGCGCGGCATAGCAGGGAAGGCCTGCCGCGGACTATCATACAGGAAGGTAAAAGGACATGTTTGAGAACTTAAAGAAATTCCAGGCAGACGGAGAAGGCGGCGGAGCACCGACCGCAGAGAACTGCACGCATGACTGCGGCAGCTGCCCGAGCGCGGGCGGATGCGGCAGCTTCGATCCGAAGAGCCTGCTGGAAGAAACCAATGAATTCAGCAATATCAAGAAGGTCATTGCCGTCGTCAGCGGCAAGGGCGGCGTCGGCAAATCCCTGGTGACATCTCTGATGACCATCAGCATGCAGCGGCGCGGCGCGGTCTGCGGCATCATGGATGCTGACGTGACCGGACCGTCCATCCCGAAGGTCTTCGGCGTTGAGGAGAAGGCGGAAGGCAGCGAGGCCGGCATCTTCCCGCTCCTGACATCGACGGGCATCAAGACCATCTCCGTGAACAATCTGCTGGAAAACGACAGCGACCCGGTACTCTGGAGAGGACCGATCATCGCAGGACTCGTCAAGCAGTTCTGGACGGATGTACTCTGGGGCGAGACGGATTATCTGTTCGTCGACATGCCGCCGGGTACAGGCGATGTTGCGCTGACCGTATTCCAGTCCCTGCCAATCGACGGCATCATCGTCGTCACATCCCCGCAGGATCTGGTCAGCATGATCGTGGAGAAGGCGGTCAAGATGGCGGAAATGATGGATGTGCCGGTTCTGGGCCTGGTCGAGAACATGGCGTATCTGAAATGCCCGCACTGCGGCGAGGAGATCCCTGTCTTTGGAGAAAGCAGAACTGAGGAAGTGGCGAAGGCGCACGGGCTCGAGGTGCTGGGACGCATTCCGATCGACCCGAAACTCGCGGCTGCCTGCGACAGAGGTCTGATCGAGACATTTGAAGGCGACTGGCTTGCTAAGGCGGTCGAGAAGGTCGAGGCACTGTAATGACAGAACTGAAGACGGAAAACTACAAGTTCTTCCAGCACACCGCTTGTGAATTCTTTCCCTGCCACGAGGTGAAGGACGCATCGAAGTTCAACTGCCTGTTCTGCTACTGCCCCCTTTACGCTCTGGGCGATGGCTGCGGCGGGAACTTTGCCTACACCGAAAACGGCGTCAAGGACTGCACGGGCTGCACCTTGCCACACAGCACGGGCGGCTATGATTACATCATGGGCAAGTTCGGGGAGATCATGGAACTGGTGAAGAAGTAAAAAGACAGGAATAAGACAGGGGACGGTTCTCCGTCTTACAGAACGTAAGACGGAGACCCGTCCCCTGTCTTACTCCGCGAGAGGTTTGAGCACGCTGCGCGTCCCTTTCGCGGAGTTTTGTTTTATTGATGTTTACGAATCAGAACTTATCCTTCAGCGTCACGGTCTTTCGAACCAGGGCGTAGATGATCCGGAGAACGGCGCCGATGGTCAGAAGGCCGAGGGCGATCGAGCCCGCCATCATCAGCGTCTGCAGGCCGATCTCCGCGGTCTCGCTGAAGTCCTCCCGCAGCATGGCCGCCATGGTATTGAAGATGGCGGAGCCGGGGACCAGACAGAGGATGCCCGGGATGATGAAGATCGTCGCGGGTTCCTTCATGAAGCGGGCCGCGTAATTGCTGAGAAGCCCCACGATGCAGGCGCCGAAGAAGCAGCCGAGCGACGGGGATGAGTAGTATTCCATGGAGACTTCATAGGTGACCCAGCCCAGAGCGCCGATCAGCATACAGACGGGAATACTTTTCAGAGGGACCCGGAAGATGATCGAGAACCCCGCTGTGGCGAACACCGCCAGGATGAATTGCTGCAGCAGAAAGATCATAAGCTGAACCCCCCTCCCATAGACCAAAGCAACAGGACGATACCGGCGCCGCTGGCCAGCGAAAGCGCGATCAGGAAAGCCTCGACCATACGGGTCAGGCCGGCCAGCATGTCTCCCGACAGGAAGTCACGGATCGAATTGGTGATGGCAACGCCGGGGACGAACAGCATCAGGGTGCCGGAAATGATCGGCTGATAGCTGGCGTCCGGAAGAGACCTCGCGATGACGAGCGCAATAAAAGCGGCGAGCGCGCAGCAGCAGAGTCCCCGGATGAAGAAGTTGATCTCATATTTCTCGAGAAATCTCGACAGGGTATAGGCGACCGCGCCGATGATAAAGGCGCAGAAAAAGTCCATGGCAGCTCCGCCGAACATGACGGCAAAACAGGCGGCAACCACCGACGCCGCCGTCACGCGGACGAAGAAATGAAAAGGCTTTCCACGGTCGATCTCCTCCAGCCGCTGCATGCCGGCCTCTATGGAGAGGTCGGTCGTCGTGAATTCCCTGGAAAACTGGTTGATCCTGGAGATCTTGAACAGGTCGGTCTCCCCGCCGCGGACCCGGCGGATGTAGGTCGAAACGCTCTCCCCGATGTTATCGTTGTCCAGGGTCACGAAAATACCTGTCGGCATGGCGAAAACCTCGACATTATCCACGTCGCAGGCCTTGCAGATGCGGACGACCGTGTCCTCGACACGGGAGATCTCAGCCCCGCTTTTCATCATGATTTCACCGGCGCGTACCGCCAGCAGAAGGATGCTTTTTTTTCTCGCTTTGTCCATAAACCCCTCTCATTTCTGGTTTCCTACATACTATAGTGCTGCAGAAATCAGATGTCAACCGGCAATCTTCGGTGGCCGCCATGGCACACAGGTGGCCGCAGGCGGAGAATGAGCCGCAGCACATTTTTTGCTCCTCTACAATGGCAGTACGAATCAGCGCAAATTGAAAGGGGGACAGGACAGAATGAAAGAGAAGAACACGACACGCAGGGCGGGCCTGCTTTTGGTCATCGTCTGCATCGCGGCTCTGCTGGTGATGGAACCAGTGATCGAGCCTGCCTTTGCAGCGACACATCCGTTCAAGGCATCGACGATTTCCGGAAACGGGACTAAGACCGCGCGCTTTACCTGCAACGGGATGACCGGCCTGTGCTGCGAGGCGGGCGCCTTCAGCGCCTACAAAGGCAACGCGAGCCTTGTTCGGCTGAAGAACAGCCACAACGCAGCCCGGTGCGCCTACTACTACGGTTACTGCAAAGGCTGGACCTCCGGGGCAAACGGGGTCAAACTGGCGAGACTGCTTTCGTACTGCATGGGGAACGGGACCGGTGGAGATTTCAAGACATCGACCATGAAGAGCCTGCTGAAGACGGCGAAGAAAGCGGTGGTTCCGGCGGGGTTTGAATGCTGGCTATGCAAGCCGCAGGGCAGCAGTAAGCAGGATTTTATCGTCTGGAAGTGCCCGAAGGGCAGGCTGAAGGTGGTTAAGAAATCTTCTAAAAGTTCGATCACGAAGCTGGGAAAGTACACACTCGGCGGAATGACGATCCGGGTATTCAGCGATGCATCCTGCAAGAAATGTGTGAAGGTCCTGACGACGAATAAGAACGGGTCTACCGGCAATTCCTTCTCGCTGCCGGTAGGAACCTATTACGTGAAGGAGACCGCGGTGCCGGCGCAGACGGGGTATGAATTGAACTCCACAGTCATAAAGGCGTCAGTGACCGCGGGCAAAACGACGAAGGTTACGGTAAAGAACAGGCCGGCCCTCGGCTCGGTCCAGATCAGTAAGGTCACGACAGGAGACGGCGGCGTGGTCAGCGGGTTCCGGTTTATCCTGACCGGAAGGACCTCCGGGAAGAAGTATACGCTGGTAACGGGGCCGGACGGAACGGCGAAGATCAGCGGCCTGCCGCTTGGCGTCTATTCTCTGGCCGAGGACCTGACGGACGAGCAGCAGAAGTACTACACCGATGCGACCGGCCCCCAGAGCCTGACCCTTGCCAAAGGGAAAGGAAAGCAGGACCGGTCGGTGAAATGGCGCAACATTTATGAGAAACAGCAGCGGCTGAAGATCGTCAAACGCACCGGTGACGGGGGCCCGGTCGCCGGGTTTTCCTTTCACGTTTCCTGGGTGATGGGAGACAGCCGGTCGATTACAGCAGAGGAGATCGCGGCTGCGGCGGATCCCCAGGCGGATCTGGCTGAGGGGCAGAGCCTCGGACTCTGGCAGATCGAGGATGCGGCGGCAGTGACACGGATCAACGAAGATGCAAAGGCAGGCCGCTGCGGGACGCACGAGGTGGTGCTGAGGAATACGGTGACCACGGAGCTTGCCGGTGAGGATAACGATGGGATTGCCGGTGCCGGTGAGGCGGATGGCGTCAGCGATGGTACCGGGGAGGACTCCGGAGATGCTGCCGGCAGTGAGGACGCCGGAGCGGCTGTCGGTAGTGAGGACGCCGCCCCTTTGATCACCGCGGACGAAGAGGGGACGAAGACAAAAGAAGAGGAGATCCGCGTGCCGGTTGAAATTACGCTCGTGTCCAGCGGAGCGGCTGCGGAAGGGACCTCGAAGGGACAGGTGATCCTGAAAGGAGAACGAAAGAATCTGGAAATTGCCGGGCTTCGCGTGAGCTGCAACAGCCTTCGCTTTGCAGGCGCGGCGCGGACGGGGGAAGAGACACTCGTGACCGGGGAAAACGGCCAGATTCAGACGAAGCACATGCTCCCGGGCACCTATACCATCACGGAACAGATGACCGATCGGCAGAAGAAACGGTACCGGCAGCCCGAGTCGCAGACTGTGGTGATCGGCTCTGACAGTGAAGAGGTGACCGTCGTGACCTTTGTCAATGAGCCGGTCCGCATTCCGGTCAGGCTGCAGAAAGCGTCGGCAGACGGGAACATCGGCGATGTGGAGTTCACACTGTCCGGAAAGCCCGAGCATGCGGCAGAGCCGATGGAGAAGGTCACGGTCAGCACTGACGAAGAGGGACTCGCGGACCTGGGCCTGCTGTATCCGGGAACCTACCTGCTGGAGGAGAGCGGATATGACCGGGACGCCTACGCGAACCCCTATCCCATGGAAGGAAAGGAGACGCCGGCCATCGCCTTTACGATCAGCGGCGATGAACTGACCGAGGAAGAGATCCAGGCGGGACAGAGTCTCTGGCTCGGAGGTGAGGAAGGAAAGGCAGGCCTGTCCAAGGAGAAGACCGTTTTCCGGAATCAGCCCTATGTCGACCTGCAGCTGACCAAGGTCGATGGCATCACGGGTTCCTTTTTGCCCGGGGCCAGGTTCCTGCTGCAGGACAGCGAGGGTAAAACCGCAGCCCGGTTCGAAATCGGAGCGGACGGGGACGGCCTGCCTTTGCCGCTCATGCTGCAGACCAATGGAATCGTGACGGGCGCCCAGGCGGAAAAAGTCTCGGACGATGACAGCGAGGGTACGCAGACAGAAACGGCCGCGGCTGATGGCGGCGAGGGCACACCGGTGGTGGTCGGAACGGCCCCGGGCGGAACCGACTACCAGTACATCGTGCTGCACGGCCTGATCGAAGGGGAGGTGTACAAGCTGACGGAGGAGGCAGCACCGGAAGGGTTTGCTCCGCTGGAGGAGCCGTACCTGTTTACGGTGACCCTGGATGAGAAAGGGCAGCCGGTGCTGAACACCTGCGATGAGTACGGAACCGGGATCGCCGCCGCGGAAAATAGCAGGGGCATGCTGGTCATCGTCAACGATGCTCCGGAAATCGGGACGGCAGCTCTCGACAGCGAGACCGGGGAGCATCTTGCAGAGGCGGATGCATCGGTGCTCCTGACGGATACCTGCACGGTCAGCAATCTGATCCCCGGGCAGACCTATACGCTCATCGCCAGGCTGATGGATACCACCGCCTACAAAAAAAGCGGAAACGTGGATGACGTGCGACCGGTCAGGGACGACGCCGGGACTGGCGAATCTGCCGGAGCTGGCGAATCTGCCGGAGCTGGCGGGGCTGGCGCGGAGGTCAGGGGCCAGACGGTGTTTCAGGCTGAAGCCGGTGAAAACCTGATCCAGGTGCCGATGAGCCTCTCGGCGGAGAGCCTGGCGGGGAAGACCACAGTCGTCTACGAGTCTCTCTATCAGGGAGAAGTAGATGAAGCGGATGCAGACCGGAAAATAGCGATCTCCGAAGAGTCGGATCCGAATAAGTCCGCCCAGTCGATCACCTTCCCGAAGATCGGGACGAAGGCAGCGCGTACGGCAGGAGAGGTCATTGATGATGTAGTCTCCTATCAGGGGCTGCTGCCCGGCAGGACTTACTGCATTCAGGGACGGCTCGTTGACCGGGAAAGCGGAGAAGAGATCGAAGGCTGCACGGGGGAGACCAGATTCACAGTGGAAAAGAGCCGGGGAAAGCAGATCGTGCGATTCACCATCGATCCGGCGGAACTGGCCGAACAGGGCATAAATGATGTGGTCGCATTCGAGAAGTGCTTCCTCATAGCCGAGGAGGAAGGCCCCGGAGCCGCCAGCGGAGAAGAAGTTCTGAAGCAAATCGCTTCGCATGAGGATCTGACCGATGAGAACCAGACCGTCTCGCTTTTGGAGCCGCAGACAGGAGATCCGGCCAAAGGCCTATGGATCGCTCTGATGTCGATGACGGCAGCATTGCTTGTGATATTTGCCGTGCAGGTGCGGAGACGGAAACTGTAAAAGATATTTTGAGGGCAGTGTCAGGCGACGTATGAAAACGAAGGGGTTAAACGCCTTCAGATATCCGGGTGGAAGGAACTTTCGAAAGTGAGAAAGGGGAAGAAAGGATGACAGTAATAAAGAGGAGCAGATCGGGAATGATTGCGGCAGTCATACTGCTAGGGTACATGATCCTGATGGGGATGGCGGGCGCGGCGCCTGCCTTTGCAGAAGATGCGGCGGAGACGGGTGCGGAAGAAATCGTGCGAATCGATGTCACGGTTGGCCCGCACGGCATGGTGAATGGACATGCCGAAAGCTACACGGAGACCGCTGCCGCTGATACTGAAACAATGTTTACCCTGAAGGCGGACGAGGGATATGTGATCGGTTCGGTGAAGGTTAACGATGCGGATCTGGCGCCGGAGGATCTGGAGGGAATCGTCGGCGCAGAAGAAGCAGACTTGGAGATTGAGAGCTCCGCCGGGGCCCTGAACCTGGCAGTCGCCTTCCGTGAAAAAGGAGTGGACGTGGCAACGGCGACCGGTGAGATTGCCGGTGGAATTGGAGCATTGGTCACCGATGCCAGTGAGAGCGTGACAGAGGCAGTCGAGGATGAAGCGGATGATGAATCGGGCAGCGATGAAGTTGCCGGCGATGATGAGGATGGCGATGAAGTTGCCGGGACTGAAGGACCCGGAGGAGATGAGAATGATGAACCCGGGGAGGACGCGGGAGACGAAGAAACTGACATCGGAGCAGAAGGTACTGAAGCAGAGGATACTGGAGCAGAGGATCCCACGAATCCTGCTGACGGAGCCGGCGCAGATGGAACTGCTTCTGACGGGGCAAGTGCCGGCGAGGCAAGTGCTGGCGGGGCAAGTGCCGGCGGGGCAACTGAGGCAGAGGCGGCTTCCCCGGATGTCCCGGGGAACACCTCTTCAGATGATGCATCCGGTGAAACTGCAGCGGAATCGACAGAAGGGGATGATGAATCCAGGGAATCTGATGAGTCGGAACCAAATGAGACTACCGATTCGGACGCAGCGGTTCAGACTGGTGACACGTTTTCCGGAATGTCGCTTCTGCTGATGGCACTCAGCATGACGATGCTCTGCATATTAGGCTGCAGAGGTGTACGGCGAAGATGAACTCTGCAAAATGGCCATAAAAACGCGCTTCGCGCAGAGTTTTTCAGCGCATAAATGGAAATATATGGATAAACTCTGCGAGAGGCCTTACATCAGAGAGGATCTGCAGAGTTTGATGAAGAAATATCGTATTCTCAAGATAAAACTCTGCAGAATGTCGTCAAATGGACATGATCTGCAGAGTTCTGCCCAAATTTGCCGGAAACGACTGAAAAGGACTCTGCCAAAATCCATTAAAACCCGTGTTTTGGCAGAGTTTGTTGGTCTTACCCATCCTTTACGACCCTTACCCAGAGAAAACTCTTGGAAGAAGGATAGGGATTTGGTAAGATGAATTCGTTATGGGAAGAACAGAGCACTCGGCAACGAATACAATTGAAACGAAAACGACTCCAACTGTCACAGGGCAAACCGGATCCGCGGCCGTCTACCGCAGCGGGCTGATTGCATCCATCGGCTGCATGGCGCTTTGGGGCGTGCTGCCCATTTACTGGAAAGCCCTTGTACCGATCAGCTCCTGGGTGATCATCATCTACAGGATTCTGCTCGTGAATGTCTTCGCCATGCTGCTTGCGAGGACGCGGTTCAGCTGGAAGGAAATCTTCGGGCCGATCCGCGCTGACAGGAAACTGGCACTGAAATTCCTGGGGGCGGGAGCGGTCATCACGATCAACTGGAGCACGTATATCTGGGCGGTCAATGCGAACCACGTAATTGAGGCCAGCATTGGTTACTATATCGAGCCGCTGATGGTCTGCGTGTTCGGGATGGTTTTCTTCAAGGAGAAACTGACGAAATATAAATCCGCGGCGATGATCCTGGCGCTGATTGCAGTGGGGATTCTGCTCGTACACTTTCATGCGGTCCCCGGAATCGCGCTTGGAATTGCGCTTTCCTTCGCGGTCTATTCGGCGATCAAGAAGACGGTGTCACAGCCGCCGCTGATCTCGCTCGTCTATGAGACGATCTTTTTCGCGCCGCCGGCCCTGGCCGTGATCATCTGGCTGGAAGTGACCGGTCATGGCGCGCTTGGAGCGGGCCAGCCCTATCAATACGTCTTACTGCTTTTCTGCGGGCTGGTCACGGTAATCCCGCTCTCCCTGTTTGCTTCGGCAGCGCAGAAGGTACCCATGTTCACGCTGGGTCTGACTGAATACATCAGTCCTAGCCTGTCGCTGATCCTGGGCGTGTTCTTCTTCAGAGAATCGTTCGACGGCGTGCAGTTTCTTGCGGTCGCCATCATCTGGATCGGTCTTGTGTTCTTTTCGGTTGGAGAACTTCGGGAGCAGAGAAGGCTTAACCGCGGCTGATGTCCCGACCGCGCCGGATCACCAGACGGTCCAGAGTTGCCAGAATTGCAGGAAGCAGGAAAATGACAAGAATCGTAGCGATCAGGCAGCCGATAGAGAGGATGCGGCAGATCTGACCGGTTGCGGGCTCTTCGAAGGCGAAACTCAATACGCCTACGGCCGCGATCAGGATGGTCGCGGAGGTCAGGATCGTCTGCAGGGATCCGCGGTAAGCAGCCCGAATGGCGTCCGCCCGGCCCGAACCAGCGGTCGGCACGGCAGCCGGCGCTCCCGGTGACTCTGCGGAAGCTTGCAACTCACTTGCCCCAGTCCCCGTCCTGTGCTCGATATAATAGGTCGTATAGATGATCGCGTAATCAATGGTCGCGCCCATCATGAGACTCTGCACGATAAGCAGGGCCAGGTAGTTCATGTCGATGTGCAGCAGATTCAGTACGGCCATGGTCAGGAAGACGGCGCACTGGATGATCAGAACGAGAATCACGGAAGTCACCAGCCGGCGGAAGGTGAGGAGGACGATGAACAGGATGAACAGGGCCGTCAGCAGCGTGACCCGGTTCAGCTCTGAATGGAAGGTCTGCGACATCTCATAGGCCATCGGCGTGCTCCCGATCAGGTACATGGGCTCGCCAAAAAGCCGGTCCGTATAGGAGGTCAGCTGATCCATGAAGGCGCGGGTCTCATCCGAATCCTCCTCCAGATCGGCGGAGATCATCATCCGTCCATAGTGGGTTCCGTGCAGTTGTTCGGCGGCCTCGTCGAGGTCCGCGCGCATCTCATGCACGTCCGAAACATCACGTTCATCCATCGCATCTGCAAAGGCAGGCCTCTCCAGCATTTCCCCGTCCAGGTGGGTGACCAGCTGCATCAGATCCATGCGCCAGGATTCATCGTACTCGTATTTTGAGCCGTAGAGTTCGTAGAGCAGCTGAAGATCTTCGACAGACATCTCCTCACTGTAGTCCCCGAGGAGGTTTGCGAGGTCTGCGTAGCGATATTCTGTGCCGCTTACCGAGCCGTCGATCAGGCGTTTGGCCAGGCGCAGGTCATCTGCGGATCCGCCGATCCGCCCTTTCAGATCCGGATCCTTCAGAACCGTTCCGACGAGGAAATGAATGAACTGCTGCGGCGAGAGTGTCCAGCCGCTCGTGTCCCCGTGCTTGTATTTATAAAGCAGGTAGACGCTGCGGACATCGGAAGTTTTCATGCCGAGCAATTTCCCCATGGAGGCTGCAGTCAGCGTCCTGCCTTTGATGGAAGTGTCGATGATCTTCTTCAGCAGCTGCAGTTGGGAGCGCTGTTCCTTAGAAAGAGAGGCGCGGATCGCCTTGTTTTCCAGCATGTAGCTGACGACTTTCCGGACGGACAGCCTGCAGGATGCGGGATTCGAAGCGAGATCTGCGTAAGAGAATACCAGGCGGATCGTCTGCTCATCGAGCGGGATTCCATAACGTGTGAGCGCCTGCGCCATGGCGGACACTTCGTAGGGGGCCTGATCCATCTGTCCGATCTGAGAAAGCCCCCCGATCAGCTGGGCGGTTTCATCGCCGCCGAACTGGTCCTGCAGCAGGGGGTCTTTGGCCATTGCCTGCAGGGCGGACGAAAGGTCCGCGATGGATCGCGGAGCGAGGGTCCCTTTTTCCATGTGATGGTAGATATAGACCAGCCGCATCTGTTCGGCGTCCATACCGAGCACCTTCGCGGCGCCCGCATAGGTGCGGGCTTTTTTCATTTTCTCCTTATTTGTGTAGACCTGCATGGTGCGCAGCTGTTTTAACTGCGAGGAGCTGATCATGCTGCCGTAGTCAGGATCACCGGCGACGTCATCAATCAGGAAGGAAATAAAGGCAGGCAGGCTCATCCAGCCGGCGTCTGCATGTCCCTTCTTGATCTGATAGTAGAGCAGGAGCTGGCGGGCCTCATCTTTGCTCATGCCGAAGAAATCGGCCAGACCACCGGCGCCTTTCTGGGAGGTCAGGGCATTGACATCGGTGAATTTGGCCATGTCATTGATGTTATTCCGCATTTCATCGTCCATCGAAGCCCCGAAGTCAGGGTCGTACATGACGTCCTCCTGCAGGAAGGAGACGAAGCGGGGAAGGGTCAGGCCAAGCTTGGGATCGCCCGCGAAGTAATCATAATAGATCAGCTGCAGCATGGAGATGGTTAGGTCCGCGCCGGCCCCCGCATCCGCGCCGGCCCCTGCGTCCCCGGTGCCGTCTTCATCACCTTCCTCCTCCCGCATGTCGTCAACGAAGTCCTTCATATCTTCGGCGGTCCTGTCTTTGCCGATCGTGCTCTCGTAGCAGACGGCGCTGTTCACATCATCCCGCGCATCGAGCCGATCTGCCAGCGCGCCTGCCGCCGCCTGGTCCTTCTCACTGTACATCATGACGATGGTATTGTCGTGGCCGAAGGCTGCGTCGATCACGTCGCCGGAGCCGTACTGGGCATAGGAGAAGTCAACGCCGCTGCGGGCCATGAAGCCGGAAATCAGAAGGGCGGCGAACAAAAGCGCCAAAGGAATGCGCCCCCGGAACTGAACCCGGGAGAGCCGGGGCAGATCGAAGGGCAGCGTCGGTTTGGGTGTCCGATGCATCAGGCCGTCGAGCGCCAGCAGCATCGAGGGCAGGACCGTGAAAATGCAGAGCAGACTGATCAGGACGCCCTTGGCCAGGGCAAGACCGATGTCCGTGCCGATGCCAAAGCGCATGAAAAGCAGGGCAAGCAGGCCGGCAAAGGTCGTCAGGGAACTTCCGGTGATCGCGCCGAAAGAAAGGGACAGGGCCCGCCGCATCGCCTCGCGCTTATCAGGGCAGACCTGCCTTTGCTGGCGGTAGCGGTTGAGAAGCATGATGGAGTAGTCCATGCTCAGCGCAAGCTGCAGGATCGCGACGATGCCGAAGGTGGTCTTGGAGATGCTCGGGAACAGAACGTAGGAACCCATATTGATCAGAACCGCGGCGGCGACCGTCGCGAGAAAGGCGAGGGGCTCCGCCCAGGAATTCGCCATGATGATGAGGACCAGGAAAATCAGGCCCACGGCGCTGGCCGCGATCCAGACGGGAAGGCCGGAGTGGTTGGCGCTGTCGATGGTCCCCCCGAGGGCGACCTCGTGGGTCTCCGTGTAGCGGTCATTCGCCTCCTGCCAGAGGGCGGCAACCTGATCGGAATACTGGCCGTACTCCGAGTTCACGATGTAGAGGGTGTGGTTTCCGCGGTTGTAATCCTCTCCGTGCTGACCTGCGGGCAGCTCATAATCGACCGACTCCGCGTAGGGGAGCGTTTCGAGATCAGCCTGCATGGCCAGTTTCTCGTCCTTTGAGGAAAGGTCATCGAACATGATCTTCAGGGTGCTCGACTCTTCTTTGCCGAATTCCGCTTCCATCAGATCAAGCCCGCGGCGCATGGAGGAATCCTCGGGCAGGTATTTGGTCATGTCCCTGTTCACGTTGACGAAGGGGATCAGTGCCCCGCAGATCAGGGAAAGGACGATAAATATGACCAGGATGATCCTGGAGTTTGTCACAAGAAATGCCGCGAAACGATCTTTCATCCCGAAAGCCTTCCCAGGGGCAGTCCCTTTAACGTAGCATTTTGATATGCTATAATTTTAAGGCCAGGCAAAAGACTTGACAACTAAGAATCGCACATTATTTGTACATATTATGAAGGAGTAAAAAATGCAACCCGCAGATCAGAAGGAACTTATGGGAGAAACAGAAGGCGCCTTGCAGGAGGGCCGGCGCCAGGGCGGCGGAAAGTGGCTCGGGGCCCTTTGCGTGACGATCACTTCGGTCTGTTACGGGCTGGTGCCGTCCTTTTCATTTATCGCCTTCGGGATGGGGGTAGAGACGGAAACACTCCTGTTCAATAAGTTCCTGTACGCAGCGATCATCATGTGGGCGTTCCTGCTCATCCGGCGGATCCGGTTCCGGTTCAGCCGGCGGGCGGCCCTGACCATGGTCGTGACCTGTTTCGGCTATATCTTCATGTCGACGACCCTGTATATTTCGTTTGATTATATCTCCGGATCGCTGGCGACCATCGTCTCGTTCACCTTCCCGGCCATGATCGTTACCATAGAGATGATCACCGGCAGGGAGCCGGTGCGGCTTGCCAGGATCGCGGCGGTGCTCCTGTCCTTTGGCGGACTCGTGCTCATCGTATGGGCGCCGGACATGGGCGTGAATTTGATCGGTATCTTTTTCGCCTTCCTGTCGGCCGTCGGGTACGTCATCTACCTGTTCGGGCTGGATGCGAAGAGCGTGCGGGCAGAAGACAGCTTCGCGGTCGCGGGCTATGTCATGTCTTCTGCGGCGGCGGTCAACTTCGTGCGGTGCCTGCTCTCCGGAAAGCCCCTGTTCGCCACGCAGCCGAACCAGATCGGGATGATGATCCTGCTCTCCGTAGTCTGCGTGTTTCTTGCAATTCTTTTCTATGCCATCGGCGTGCGGATGATCGGCCCCGGCAACGCGGCCCTGGTCAACACCCTGGAGCCGGTGCTCGCCTGCATCTTCGGCTACTTCCTGGTGGGAGACCTCCTGACCGGCCGCATGATGGTCGGCGCGGCGCTGGTCGTAGCTGCGGTTCTGATCACCAATCTGCCCTCTAAAGCAAAGCCTGACGGAAAATGATCGAATTTGAAAGAATTTGATTGACTTTGAGCAAATTCTGTAGTATGGTTAATCCAACAGGAAGGAAATCACCATGCTGCAATACGAAAGATTTGAGACAATACTGAATAAGCTGCAGAGGCAGTCATCCGTTCGGGTGACGGATCTTTCGCAGGAGCTCGGCGTGAGCGAATCTACGATTCGCAGGGATATCTCCGATCTTGCAAAAGCAGGAAAACTCCAGAAGGTGTTCGGCGGCGCAGTGCAGGCGGAACCGGCTCCGGCCGGGGAAGATCGCGGTGCGGGCGAACCTGCCTTTGGGAAAGATGGCCGAAGGATCAACACGAGATCCAGAGACCTGTGGGAGAAGGAGAGTCTGCAGGCCGCGGAGAAGGCCGAAGTGGCAGCGCGCGCGGCAGAACTGATCGAAGACGGCGATCTGGTCTACATCGATGCGGGGACGACGACCGGCAGGATGATCGACCACATCACGTGCAGAGGGGCGACCTTCGTGACCAACGGCGCGCGGCACGCGATCCGGCTGGCGGCGCGGGGCCTCAACACCTACCTGCTGGCGGGACGGATGAAGACTGCGACGGAGGCGATCATCGGGCATGAAGCGGTGGACAGCCTGCAGAAATACCATTTCACCAAGTGCTTTATCGGAACGGACGGGGTCGATGAGACCTGCGGTCTGACCACGGCGGACATCGAGGAGTCCATGGTCAAGACCGAGGCGATCGCCAGGTCCGGGATGACATATATTCTGGCCGACAGTACCAAATTCGGACTGGTTGCGTCGATCACATTCGCGTCGATGGATGCGGGGGTGATCATCACAGACCGGGTTCCGTACGAGAGGTACAGAGAGAAAGCAAATTATTTAGAACTTCATCAATAAACAATATCACACAGGAGGAATGAAACTATGACAAAGATTGCAATCAATGGATTCGGTAGAATCGGAAGACTGGCGTTCAGACAGGTATTTGAGGATCCGGAATGCGAAGTCGTTGCCATCAACGACCTGACCAGCCCGAAGATGCTGGCGCACCTGCTCAAGTACGACAGCGTACAGGGCAGATATGCGGACGCGCATGAGGTCGTCAGCGATGGAGATTCCATCACCGTAGACGGAAAGGATATTCCGGTCTTCAGCGAGTCGGATGCTTCCAAGCTGCCGTGGGGAGAATACGATGTAGACATCGTTCTGGAGTGCACCGGCTTCTATACCTCCAAGGAGAAGTCCCAGGCTCACATCGATGCGGGCGCTAAGAAGGTCCTGATCTCCGCACCTGCCGGCAACGACCTGCCGACGATCGTATACGGCGTCAACCACGAGACACTGACCAAGGAAGATAACATCATCTCCGGCGCATCCTGCTCGACCAACTGCCTGGCTCCGATGGCGAAGGTTCTGGCGAACTACAGAGAGCTGAGAACCGGATTCATGACTACGATCCACGCATACACCGGCGACCAGATGCTGCTGGACGGACCGCACAGAAAGGGCGACCTGAGAAGAGCAAGAGCCGGCGCGATCAACATTGTACCGAACTCCACCGGTGCAGCCAAGGCCATCGGTCTGGTCATTCCGGAGCTGGACGGCAAGCTGATCGGTTCTGCGCAGAGAGTTCCGGTTCCGTCGGGTTCCATCACCATCCTGGACGCTACGCTGAAGGATATGACAGACTCCGTATCTGTTGAGGGCATCAACGAAGCCATGAAGGCTGCTGCTTCCGAGTCCTTCGGTTACACCGAGGAAGAGCTGGTTTCCAGCGACATCATCGGCATCACCTACGGTTCCCTGTTTGACGCGACACAGACGCTGGCAGAGAAGTGCGGCACGCACATCTACGAAGTCCGTATCGTTGCATGGTATGACAACGAGATGAGCTACGTCAACCAGCTGATCAGAACCATGAAGCACCTGGGAACACTGATCTAACAAGCCAAAGGCAGGACAGGAGGCTTCTTTCGGGAAGCCTCTTTTCAGTATCACACGAAGCATTCGAAGGAGAAATTCATGAAGGCAACGAAAATAGTTTGTACTCTGGGTCCGGCGAGTTCCGATGCGCAGGTGCTGCGGGAGATGCTGCAGGCGGGGATGAATATCGCCAGGCTGAACTGCTCCCATGGCAGCCACGAGGAGCATCTGGAGAAGATGGAGCTCTATCGTAAGGTCTGCAGCGAGTTGGAACTTCCGGCTGCGATCCTCCTGGACACCAAGGGCCCGGAGATCCGGCTGGGAACATTCGCGGACGGCAAGGTGGAGCTGAAGAAGGGACAGACCTTTGTGCTGCGGGGCTCGGATGAACAGCCCGGCGATGCGGACGGCGTCAGCATCTCTTATAAAGGACTGGCGAATCAGGTTCATGAAGGAACCCGCATCCTGGTCGACGACGGCAAGATCCGGCTGAGCGTTCTGGAGGTCCGGGGCGGTGACATCGTCTGCAGGGTGGAGGACGACGGCCCGGTCAGTACGAAAAAGGGCGTGAACGTGCCTGACATCCACTTGGACATGGACTTCCTGTCCGACAGGGACAAGGCGGACCTGCTCTTTGGAATCGAGGAGGATGTGGATTTCGTGGCGGCATCCTTCGTCAGATCGGCGGAGGACGTACACGAGCTGAAGAATTTCCTGAGGGAGAACGGCGGAGAGAAGATCAAGCTGATCTCTAAAATCGAAAATCCGGAAGGTATCCGCAACTTCGATGAGATCCTGGACCTGTCCGACGGAATCATGATCGCCCGGGGAGACATGGGCGTGGAAGTCGACTACGCAACTCTCCCGGGAATCCAGAAGATCTTCATTGATAAATGCAATCACGCCGGCAAGCCGGTCATCACGGCAACCCAGATGCTGGAGTCCATGATCGCAGAGCCGACGCCGACCAGAGCGGAGATCACCGATGTGGCTAACGCGGTCTTTGACGGGACCTCAGCGGTCATGCTGTCCGGGGAGACGGCGGCGGGGGCTTACCCTGCCCAGAGCGTGGAGGCCATGAGCCGGATCGTGGTCCAGGCGGAGCACGATATGAAGGATATTTCTCCAAACAGGAAGGGCGCAGAGGCCTACCGGGACTATGCCCCGGGTGAGGCAGACGTATCCACAGCCATCGGCCATGCGGCCTGCAAGGCCGCGGACGATATCGGGGCAAAGGCGCTCGCAGCGATTACCTGCTCCGGATATACGGCGAGGATGATGGCCAGGTTCCATCCAGCCCAGCCGATCGTTGCGGCGACGCCTGAGCCGAGGACAGCAAGACAGATGACGCTGGTCCGAGGCGTGTACCCGGTGCTGACCGAATCCGAGACGGACTTCGACCGACTGGTAAACAAGGCTGTTGAACGGGCCAGGGAGAAAGGCTTCCTGGTGAAGGGCGACCGGATCGTGATCAGCGCGGGCCTGCCGCTCAACGTACCAGGCAACACGAACATGATTCGGGTGGAGACGGTATAAACTTATCAAAACGGGCTGTTGCATTATGCATTTAATGCAGCAGCTTTTTTCTGTGCAAGTGAATAAGGGAACAGTGCCCTCGCTCAGTCCTCGTCGCAGTCAGTTTCATCCTCCTCTTTCGCTGTTCGCCTGTTCGTTCGTCGGAACCGCCCCGACGAACTCTCCACGGCTCCTTAGCTCACGCCGTTGGTGAAACTGATCTACTCCTGCGGAATCCGCTCCGGCACTGTTCCCTTAGTCACTTGGCAAAATAATCTTGCTCCCAAAAAACAAAGCATTCACGCCGTTTGAACGTGGAGTACGATGGTAAAAAAATGTATGCTAAACTCAGATATTCCACAGACAAGGTATACCCTGTCTGAGTCAGCATATCAGCTGAAACTTCCTATCGATATCGAGGTGATTATCCCGGATAATGACTGTGTGCGGTTGATGAGTTTCACACAATCATCGGATGGAATCAAAACATCGATGTTCATTGGGATTTGCAATTGATAGTCACTGCACAGAAAAAGAGCTGCCACACTAATTACTTAATGCGACAGCCCCAAAAGTTGGGGACAAAAGACACAAAAGACATGGTATAATGTTCTTGTTATGAACGATGAACAAAGGGACAACAAATTAACCCCATATTTGTCGCCGCTGGGAGCCTGGGCCCTGGCCCTGGGGACCAGCATCGGATGGGGCTCGCTGGTTGTGACCAGCAATTCCTATCTGATGCAGGCGGGACCGCTTGGCAGCGTGCTGGGAATTGTGATCGGCGCCATCATCATGATCGTGATCAGCAGAAACTATCACTACATGATCGGCTGCTACCCGGATGCCGGCGGAGCCTATACCTTCACCAGGGAGGCCTTTGGCTGGGATCACGGGTTTCTGATCGCCTGGTTCCTGGCGCTGACCTATGCGGCCATGTTCTGGGCCAACGCCACATCGCTGCCGCTCTTTGCCCGAATCTTCCTGGGCAGAGTCTTTCAGTTCGGATCCATGTATACCGTGTTCGGATATCAGGTATATCTGGGAGAGATCCTGCTGACGGCGGTCTTCATCGTGCTGATCGGACTGCTCTGCACGAGCAGGCGGAAACTGGCTGCGCGCCTCATGATCGGCATGGTGATTTTGCTTTCCGTGATGATCACGGTCTGTTTTCTTGCGGCCATCTTCCGGCATGGCGGCTCCGGCTATTCCATGCAGCCGGCGATGATTCCCGAAAAGAACGAACTGATGCAGGTAATCAGGATCGCCTGTATTTCCCCCTGGGCTTTTATCGGTTTTGAAAACATCTCTCACGCGGCGGAGGAATACACCTTCCCCAAGGCCAGGGTCTTCCGTATTCTGGTCGTGGCGGTCGTTTCCGCGCTTGTCCTGTATGTCTTTGTAATTCTGCTGTCGGTCACGGCATATCCTCCGCAGTACGGCAGCTGGCTTGAGTACATCGGCGACCTCGATCACCTGGAGGGAATCCAGGCGCTGCCACCCTTCTATGCGGCGCAGCATTATCTTGGAAGCACAGGGGTATTCCTGCTTTTGCTGGCCCTGCTGGCCCTGATCTTTTCCAGCCTGATCGGCAACATGCTGGCGCTGAGCCGGCTCCTCTATGCCATGGCAAGAGACGGGGTGATCCCGGCGCGGTTTGCCAGGATCAACAGGCACAGCGTTCCGTCGCAGGCGATTCTGCTGATCGCGGCGCTGTCTCTGATCATTCCCTTCCTGGGAAGGACTGCAGTCGGCTGGATCGTGGACGTCACGACCCTGGGAGCGACGATCATCTACGGAGTCGTCTCTCTTTCTACCCTGCGCACTGCCCGGAAGCAGGGGGATAAAGCGGAGTTCATTACCGGCCTGACCGGCCTGATTCTGATGATCATTTTCCTGCTCTTTTTGCTGCTCCCCAACCTGTTTGCGGAACAGACCATGGCCGCGGAATCCTACCTGCTCTTTACCGTATGGGCCATCCTGGGCTTTCTCTTCTTCCGGGATGTTCTGCGCCGGGACGCGGCCCGGCATTTCGGCCGGTCCATCATCGTATGGATCGTGCTTCTGGCCCTGGTCTTCTTTACCTCCCTGGCCTGGATGGAATCCGTGTCCATGACCGCGGCGGACGAGGCCATCGGGAACGTGCACGGCTACTGGACCGATGAGAGCCTGCAGCAGTCCGGGTCCGGCGCAGAAGAGGAGTTCATGGAGGACCAGATGGGCCAGCTTCGGTCAACGAATCGACTGAGCATGGCCGTGGTGACCCTGGCCTTTGCCCTTTCGCTAGGCATGCTCTTCAGCAACTACGCCCTGATCAACCGGCGCATGGAGGAGAATGAGGCGGCTCTGGCCCATGCGACCAACATGGCCAATACCGACCCGCTGACGGGCGTGAAGAGCAAGCGGGCCTTCGTCAATATGGAGCAGAAGATCAACGAACGTCTGGAAAAGGACGAGGACTTCCGCTTCGCGGTGGCAGCCTGTGATGTCAACGGGCTCAAGAAGGTGAACGATACCCTGGGACATAAGGCCGGAGACGAATACATCTGCGCGGCAGCCCGGATGATCTGCGAACTCTTCCAGCACAGCCCGGTCTTCCGTACCGGAGGAGACGAGTTCGTCGTGATTCTGACCGGCCGCGATTATGAAGAGCGAAATTACATCATGCGGCGGCTGCATGAGAAGTCGGCCGAGAACATCGGCCTGGGTCAGGTGGTTGTGGCGGGAGGTCTCTCCGAGTTCGTCCCCAGGGAGGACAGTTCCCTGGCGCAGGTCTTCGGCCGCGCGGACGAGCTGATGTATCAGGAGAAGGCGGCCCTCAAGAGCCTGGGCGCGGTCACCCGGGATTAGCGTATTGCAAAGGCAGGTCATAGAATGCTGTGGAGCCCTGAGGAGCGGCCACAGCATTTTTTCTGCAGTATTGACTCGTTTATTGACTCATTTATTGACTCTTTCCCCATCACTTTACCGCGCTGCCGTATTGACCCGGAGCGCCGCACATTGTATAATTGTATACAGAAATACAAAAACGCAGAAAAGGAGACTGTCATGACCTATCTGGAACATTTTGAACAGATCGTGAAGGACCAGCTGGCCCGGGTGGAGGCGATGAAGGAAGCCGCGGCGGCGCCGGACCTGGCCTCAAAAGAAAAGATCATCATCGGAACGATCGATGGAGACGGCATCGGGCCGATCATCATGGATTCCTGCCGGCAGATTCTGGAGAAGCTGCTGGCGGAGGAACTCGCCACCGGGCGCATCGAGCTCAGGCGCATCGAGGGCCTTACGATCGAGAATCGGATCGCTAAGATGCAGACCGTACCGGAGGAAGTGCTGGCGGAGATCAAGGAGT